>JAADGC010000013.1 GCA_013152585.1 Chloroflexota bacterium | reverse complement strand
GGGGGAATCGAGGTAGACGTGGGGGGGACGGGTGTGGACGTGGGGGGGATGGGGGTGGCTGTGGCCGGCGCCAGCGTGGGGCTGGGCGGTCCGGGGATATCGGTGATTACAGCAATGGCCGCGGTGTCGCCGGCGCTTTGCATCGTCCTCGCGTAGACCCACCCGTGCGTCCGGGCATCAAGTTGCACCTGCCACCATTGTTCGTCAGCGGTCTTGCCGACGATGGTCTGGCGTTGTCCTTCCGCCAGGATGGCTACGATGGGATAGGCGGTGCCGGGGCCCTGGCGCACATTGACCGCCGTTTGGGCGATGGCCATGGGGCCGGATGGCGTAGGTGGCAGGGGGCTGGGAGAAGGAAGTGGGGTGATGATGTTTGCTTCGCCCTGGGATGATGATGTTGTTGTTGCCATGTTGGCGCTCCCGGCGGCTGGCACCGGCGCTCGGAAGAAGCGACCGAACACCACGATGGCGAGTACGATAGCCACAGCAAAGATGATTGCGGCCTGCGAGTTCTGTTCGGGGCCAACAGGGATGGCTTCGATATCGGAGACAGGCGGGGGGGAGGCAAGCTGGTAATAGATGGGGTGAGTGACGGCGGGCGGCTCTTCGCCAAACAGGGCTTTCCAGTGCCCGAGCGCGAAATCGACCCAACCGGCGGCGGTTGCGCGTAGATATTCTTCATTGTAGGCCGCGGGATTGGCGCCATAAAGGCTGATGCGCTGCAACAGCATCTCCAGCTCTGTCTTATCGAGATCATCTGCGGCCAGGACTGCCTGCGCTTTTTGCAGCAGCGAAAGTTTGGACGCCGCTATTCCCATCTGTTCGATCAAATGCTCGTCGAAGGCGCGTTCGAGCAATGACTGCAACTCTGTGATCTGAGTGCTAAAGTCTTCGATGCTGCGCGCAGCTTCGTAGCGCTGAAGCAGGCGGCGTATTTCATTTGCCAGTTTGAGTAAAGTTTCGATGTCCACCATCATACATCTCTCAAGGGGGGAACGGACAACGAAGGGAAGGAGGCTTTCATCATACCATGTTCAGCGCGACTTCGCACACCCCCGGCTGAGCGGGGTGCAGGGCAATCGCATCTAATAGGTGTCAAGTAAAATGATACCAGTAAGATGATGTCAGTCTCAGAACACCGAAAATGTAGTTTGAAACCATGATCACAATCGGAAATCTAAATTATCGCTGTCCTGCCGGTGCGTTCATGGTGCATTTTTTTAACCGCGAATGGACGCTAATTGACGCTAAAAAATTATTCGCGTTCATTCGCGTTCATTCGCGGTTCTCATTTGCGGTCTTATCGAATTTAGATGCGTCAGCCCTGGAGCGGGGTGTGCGTCCCGGAATTCTGGATAAGTGCACCGAATAGGAATAGTGCCAAATGTCCCCCTGCAGAGACAGCACCTATCGCTTCGACAGGCCCTTTTTCAGGGATTTTCACAGATATTGAAGCTGTTTTCCTTTCTTTTCCGTGAAAATTTGTGTGAATCCGTGGCAAAAACAAAAAACGCCAGTGTCCAGTTCCCCTATTTTCTGCGCGGGCCGTTCACATCGTCGATGATGCCCAGCCCGTATCGCAGGATCAGATGCAGAATATAATGGCGTATGAAGTGGGGAGGACGGTGTGTGGGCAGGGGAACCAGGGTCCCGGCTGTCAATGCCTGGCGCAGATCTTCGGCGCTGGCGCCGGCAAAGGCGGTGCGGGTGTTGCCGATGGCGGAGAGAGTGTGGGCATCGGAGCATCCCAGACCGGGCAGACCGGTGTCCCAGCGTAACAACTGCGAGGCGGCGTTGCGTCGCAGATCAAGCTGCGAGCCGTTGTCAACCTCGATGCCAGCCAACAAACCCGGATAGCGTCCGGCAATCTGGCGCAGGCGTTTGCCACCGATGCTCTTTGCCAGTGGGTCCAGGGGATGCGCGGCCACAGGAAAGCCCCCAACCAAGCGCACGCGTTCGGCTGTCTCGACAAACGAAAGCCCGGCCGGCACCGATGTTTGCAGGAACAAGGCCAGCAAATGGCCGTCACGGGTGGATATTTCCATGCCGGGGATGGCTGTGATACGGGTGTGGGCGGCCAGTTCGCAGGCGCGCAGACTGCTATCGAGCTGATCGTGATCGGTGATGGCGATCACGTCGAGATCGGTTTGCATCGACGCGTGGTGCAGGATAGCTGCGATGGTGGCCGTGCCGTCGCTGGCAATCGAGTGAATGTGAAGATCGGCAAAGCCCATGAGCTGCGGGAAGGGGCTCCCAACACCCCCCTGGCGGAATCACGAGGAGAAGATGTTGGGAGCAGTGGGAATGTGTGCAGGCGTTAGTCTCGTTTGAATTCGCTGTAGTCGGTGGAACGATAGTGCGAAACCCCCACGCCTTCGATGTCGAGCATGGCGCTGACTTTCATGGGCAGGCCAAAGAGTTTGATGAAGCCTTCAGCATCCTGCTGATTGTACACGTCATCTTCGTCAAAAGTGACGTAGTCTTCGCGGTAGAGGCTGTGGGGGCTTTTGCGGCCGATGAGGATGGCGTTGCCTTTGTACAGCTTGAAGCGCACAGAGCCGGTGAGGTTGGTCTCGGTGCTTTGCACAAAGGCATCCAGAGCTTCGCGCAGGGGGGTGAACCATTGCCCATTATACACCAGATCGGCATATCTGAGACCGATTTGTTGTTTGAAGTGCAGGGTTTCTCTGTCGAGACAAAGCTGCTCGATGGCGGCGTGGGCTTCGTAAAGCAGAGTGCCGCCGGGTGTTTCGTAAATGCCATGCGATTTCATGCCTACCAGCCGGTTTTCCACCAGATCGACGCGGCCAATACCGTGTTTGGCAGCCAGTGCGTTGAGGGTGTCGAGGATGCCTACGGGCCCGCAGGCGACGCCGTTCACTCGTACCGGAATACCGGCCTTGAAGTCGATTCCGATAGTTTCGGGACTGTCGGGCGCGTTTTCAGGCGAGGTGGTGAGGGTGTACATGGTCTCTTCTGGCTCGATCCACGGGTCTTCCAGCAGGCCGCCTTCGTGGCTCATGTGCCAGAGATTGCGGTCGCGGCTGTAGATGGATTTCTCGGTGGCGGCTACCGGCACATTATATTCGGCAGCGTAGGCCAGGGCGTCCTTACGCCCGCGGATTTCCCATTCCCGCCAGGGGGCAATGATCTTGAGCCTGGGATTAAGGGCCATGACGGTGAGCTCGAACCGTACCTGATCGTTGCCTTTGCCGGTGGCGCCGTGGGCGACGGCGTCGGCGCCTTCCAGCTCGGCGATTTCGACCAGGCGTTTGGCGATGAGTGGCCGCGCCATGGAGGTGCCCAGCAGGTATTTGCGCTCGTAAATGGCGCCGGCCTGCATGGTGGGAAAGACATAATCAGTAATGAATTCCATACGCAGATCTTCGATGTAGAGCTTACTGGCCCCGGAGGCAAGCGCTTTCTCTTCCAGGCCGGCTAATTCTTCTTCCTGGCCGAGATTGGCGCTGAAACAGATGACTTCGCAACCGTAATTGTTGCGCAGCCAGGGCACGATGACCGAGGTATCGAGGCCGCCGGAATAGGCGAGGACGACTTTGTTGACTTTGGGGCGGGTCGGTGAGGCAGACATAAGGGGCTCCTGATAAAAGTGAAAAGTGAAGACTGGGGTGACAAGGGATATAAAAAAACCACGAGGGAAAAATCCATCGTGGTTCAGAAACGAAGCGGGCCGGGCGCGGGCAGCGATCGGGGTCAGGCTGGGGGCCTCCCCTCGTTTCTGTTGCTGCGACGCCTGTGAATCATAATCATGGTGCCTGCACTATACCCCCCTGGGAGCGGGTTTGTCAATTTTGCGTTTGTTTGGAAGCGGGGAGGGGGAGACGGCCTGGTTTCCTGGTCTCCCTATCTCCCCGAAGGGTTTCAGTCGGCGAACTGACGTATGCGACGGATGTGCCTGAGCCGGTACGACAAACAACCTATTCTGGCAGAATGATGTCGCCATGCGCCGGGGCAAAGCGGGCCGTGAAATGTCGCAGTACGGACGGTTCTTCCACGATCTTGACTCCGCGGATGTGATCGCGCCTGATGTTCACGTATTCCAGCACTTCGGCCAGATAGTCGACGTGGCTCTGAGTGTAAACCCGGCGCGGGAAGGCCAGCCGCACCAACTCCATGGCCGCGGCTTTTTCACTGCCGTCAGGCTGACGCCCAAACATCACCGACCCGATCTCCACCGAGCGGATGCCGCCTTCGATGTACAGTGCCAGCGACAGCGCCCAGGCAGGATACTCGTTCCAGGGGATATGGGGCAGCATGGTTTTGGCGTCGATGTAAACGGCATGGCCGCCGGTCGGTTCTACAAAGGGAATGCCTGCTGCCTTCATGCGTTCGCCCACATAAGCCACCGAACGGATGCGATAGCACAGATAATCCTCTTCCAGGGCCTCGTACAGGCCCACGGCCATGGCCTCGAGATCATACCCGGCTAAACCGCCGTAAGTGGGGAAGCCCTCGCCCAGGATCTCCATATTGCGGCAGCGCCGCGCCAGATCGTCATCGTTCATGGCCAGGAAACCACCGATATTGACCATGCCGTCTTTTTTGGCGCTCATCGTGCAGCCATCGGCATAGCTGAACATCTCCTGGGCGATGGCCAGCGGTGTTTTATCGGCATAGCCCTCTTCACGGATCTTGATGAACCAGGCGTTTTCGGCAAAGCGACAGGCGTCGAGGAAGAAGGGCACGTTGTAGCGGTGGCAGATTTCGCTGGCGCTGCGGATGTTGGCCATGCTCACCGGCTGCCCGCCCCCCGAATTGTTGGTGATGGTGATCATCACCATGGGCACCTTATCGCCTTGCTCGTGCAGCGTTTTCTCCAGCGCCGCCAGGTCGATATTGCCCTTGAAGGGATGATGCAGTTGGGGATGGTGGGCTTCGGGAATGGGGATATCAAGGCCGATGGCTTGGCGATATTCGATATTGGCGCGGGTGGTGTCGAAATGGGTATTGTTGGGGATGATGTCGCCCGGTTTGAGCGCCGAACCAAAGAGGATGCGCTCGGCTGCCCGGCCTTGATGGGTGGGGATGATGTGTTTGAAACTGGTGATCTCGCGAACTGTGGCTTCAAATTTATAGAATGATCGGGCGCCGGCGTAAGATTCATCTCCCATCATCATCCCTGCCCATTGGCGCGACGACATGGCGCCTGTGCCCGAATCAGTGAGCAGATCGATTAAAACATCCTGCGCCTTCAACTGAAACAAATTGTAACCGGCGTTCTGAATGGCGGCGATGCGTTCGGTGCGGGTGGTATGACGAATGGGTTCGACCGTCTTGATACGGAAAGGTTCGATAATGGTTTTGAACCGTGCTGGCATGATGGTGCTCCTGCCCTGAGAAAGTGGATGAGGATGCGATGACACTGTATTGTACCGTTTGCGACCAGTCTCACCCAAACGGCGAGTACGTCTTAGCACTTTGGCAAGATAGTGTTGTTGCCCAGGTGCGATGCTCTCATCACCCCGCAAGCATCGTGCCACTCTTTTGGCATACACCCCCCAACAGCATCGCTGCCCGGGTCGGCTTAGGTCTCCGCAGTCGATGCCACATTTTCCTGCGCCAAAGCGACGGTCTTCATGCCCATGCCCACCACAACCCATAGCAGCGCCGTCATGTGGGGATACGTAAGATTGAACAGATAATGATCGAAAATGCCGCCTGTCAATAGCCCGGCCATGGCACCCAAAATGCCCAAAAGAATAGGATCATATTCTGCATCCCGCAGGGGCAAACGCAAGCCTGTGAGCAAGGCGTTGATGAAAGCGACCATGGTGATCAGGAAAATACCCAGTCCCACCAATCCCATCTCCTCGGCTATGAGCAGATACAACGAGGACACACCGATGTACAGATCAATCTCGGGCACACCCGTGAAACCCACACCAAACACCGGATAACGGCTGATCAACGTGAGCGCATCTTTGTATTCGCCAAAGCGCATTTGGGTTGCTCGATCCTGGCCAGCCAATCCTGCGACAAGATGATGCACATAGTTTTGCGTAAAAGGCAGGATAAAGAAGATGGCAGCGGCGACAAAACCCAGCAAAAGCAACTTGCGATAACGCAAGGCCCCGATCACGATCAGGCCGACGGCAAAGCCCAGCATCGACCCCCGCGAGATCGTCAGATAGAGGGCCAGGGTGTCGAGCGCCAGCATGATTACTACCCACCGTCGGTTGAACAAAGGGCGTTTGCTGAACAATTGCGGCAGCGTGATCACCCCCACCAGGATCAACAAACCGCCAAATACGTTGGGGTCGATGCTGGTGCCGATGGCCCGCATGAGTCCGGCGGGATCATCGTTGACAAAGCGCAGGGCGCCAAAGCCCCCCGGATAACCCAGGCGGGTCAGGTGATCGAGAATCCACACCGTCGCTTCCGGTGGGATAACATAAAAGACAATGCCGATCAAAGCGGCACCGGCCCCGCCCAACATCAGCGAGCGCACTAAAAACAACAGGTGTCGACGCTGGCGCACGGCATTGATGACCACGAAAAAGAGGGTGATGCTGAGCACCATCTCGCCAAACTGACGGATGTTGTTGGAGGTAGGGCGGCTGTATTGCAGGCCGATGGCAAAGGTGAACGCGGCCATGATCAAAAACAGCAATATGGAGCCCCCGATGGCCGATGACGTAAAACGTGTTTCCTTGGCCAGCGCATATTTCAGCGCCCACACGCCAAAGGTGGCGAAGATCGCCAGATCCAAAAAACTGGGGGTGAAGCCGATCTTAAAGGGGAGCGTGGCGAAGGGCAGCAGGGTGCTGACCCCAATGATGCCCAATAGGCCCCACAGAGGACTGCGCAAAACCAGCCAGGCGCCCAACCCGGCCACGGCCAGGGCCACGGCAATGGTGGGGCCTGCTATTCCTACCAGCAAACCAATCCCCAGCCCTCCTGCCAGCAATAAGGCCACAATGGCACGGCGCTGGCGTTTGGGGTCGGGATGAACGAGGAGAGGAAGAAAACGATTGGTAGCAGAACGAAGCATGGTTGCTATTTTACGGTGTTTGTTCCCTTTCGGCCAAACCGCGGGCACGATTTATAGCTCGACACCCCTCCTTGCCACCATCTTTGACGCCGGTCAAGGGGCGTGCTATCCTGCATCACAGAAAACGCATTCCCTTCCTTCACCTTTTGTCCATGCCCGACTACCGCATTCAGCTTCAATGCACCCCAGCCCAGATTTTCGTCTCCCGCTACTGGCGATTGCCATATCCCCGGCTCACATCGTCCCCGGCGGCACCGTCCCCTGCGGACAACTCATCGGCCATGTGGGCAACAGCAGCATCAGCCAGGGGCCACACCTCCACGATTATTTGCAAAACGGTCCCACTCTTTTTGTGGATCAAGGCCTACCCGTGCAGTTCAGCCATTTCCTTATGACCGGGGATCGCGTCGAGCAGAATGCCATTCCTGCCGGCGCCATCGTCAACCCTTTACCCGCCTCAGGTGCCGCATGAAAAACGAGAAAGACGAAATTCAATTTCAATTAACCGAGGAGTTGTGGGACGGAATGCAAGTCCTCGAGGGCCAGCCCATCGCCTCCCTTGTCATCTGGGACAGTTCCCTGGTCGATGATAACCTGGACAGCCCCGTTGCCGACGAAGAGCGCATCTATGTCGATTGCGAACTCTATCTCGCCAACCAGACTCTACTCGAGTTATACGGCGCTGCTATTCTGTACAAAGAGGCCGACGAAGCCCTCGCCGGGTTGCAGTCCATTACTGCTACTCTCGAACAGCTCGCTGACACCGGTGCCGTTTTACAAGAGGTGGCGGCGGATCAGGAGAATTCTCTGGTGTTAACGATTGCCAATCAGAGTGGAGAATCAGTACTTGTGGCCGTCACCGCCTGGCTTGAGACCACCTGGGACGCCCTGCCCGAAGAGGCCTACACCTAAACCCGACGCTTTTTTCTCGATAGAGGTACCAATGAGCAAAGTTGCTATAGTGCGTACTTCCCCCCGCACCCTCTTTGCCGACTATCATCGTCTGATGCACCTGGCCGGTTATCAGGATGTAATCGCTAAGGATGCCGACACGGCTGCGATCCTCTTTGTGCTGGGGCGTCGCAAAAAAACACACCCGCAAAACTGATTCCGAGCCCAAAGCCTGATGGCTTGATCCCCACTGTCAGAGACTGATGCTGTGTGAGTCCCTGGCACGATTTGCCTCCCAAGCAGCTTTTCGCTATGCCAATCTCCTGGGTAGATACTCTGTTCTCTTTCTTGCGAGAACGCACAGGACTCAGCCAGCAACTGTTGTGGTCGGTGACCATCATCTTGCTGCTGGTGACCCTGCGCGGGCTGGTGTGGCGCCTGCTCAAGCGGCGGCCCTGGGAGAGCGCTTCCCTCTATCACTGGCGCAAAAGCGTCGATTACATCATTCTGGCGGTGGGCATCCTGTGGGTGGGCTCGATATGGCTGGAAGGTTTTGGTAACTTCGTCACTTATCTGGGGCTGGTTTCGGCCGGGTTGGCGATTGCTTTGAAAGATCCTTTCGTCAATCTGGTGGCCTGGCTATTCATTCTCACCCGACGACCCTTCATGCTGGGAGACCGCATCGAGGTGGATCAGATCAAAGGTGATGTGGTTGATATTCGTTTTTTTGCCTTCACGCTGATGGAGGTAGGGAACTGGGTGGGCGCAGAACAAAGCACGGGCCGCTTACTCCATATCCCCAATGCCGTTGTCTTTACCCAGCCGATTGCCAACTACACCATGGGCTTTCAGTTTATCTGGGATGAGATCCCGGTCGTGGTCACGTTTGAAAGTAATTGGAAAAAGGCTCGGGACATCCTCACCCGCATTATCACGCAACAGGCCGAACAACTGACGCCCACCGCCAAAGCGCAAATGCAACGCACGGCTGAGAGTTACATGATCGCAGTGGGCACACTGACGCCCAAAGTGTACACCAGTGTCGTCGGCGACGGCGTGCAACTGACCTGCCGCTATCTGACACGAGTGCGCAAGCGCCGCGGTAGCGAAGAAATGATTTGGCAGGAGGTCCTGGATGCCTTCAGTCGGGAAGCCGATATCGATCTGGCCTACCGTACCCAGCGCCTCTACTTCAATCCCCAGGAAGGCAAGCCCGGCACCGGCGGGCCGGCGGGGCAGTCGGTTGATAAAATGCCAAATTCTTCGTGAAATTCGTCAAAATTCGTATTAAAAAGAAAAAACGCCGAAGTCCAGTTTCTTGGCGAAAACGCCCCCGTAGCGATCCTTCCCCGTCTACCGGTTTACGGTGCCTGGCCTGCCTCCCTATTGTCATTGCCCCCCAGCCCGTGCTATAATTTCACAACGCATTGCGTCATGGTTCTTCCATCATTCACACGTCCTCAGGAGGTTTTTGATCATGGCTTATTTGTTTCCCTCACAAGAATGGGTTGACGCTTTCCGCGCCGCGCTGAACAAAAGCGAGCCTTACAAAGTCTCAGCGGCCAAATGGGAAGGCGATTTTTACTTCGTTATTTCGCCCAAAGGGGCCATCAAAGAACCGGTGAGGTTCTACATGGATCTGTGGCATGGGGAATGTCGGGAAGCCTATATTGTGGAGGGGGACGACGACAAAAAGCCCGAGTTTGAGATCGAGGGAACGCTTGCTGTGTTTCAGCAGCTTTTTGATCACAAGTTGGATCCCATTCGGGCGTTGGTCAGTCGCAAGCTTAAACTCAAGGGGAATCTGGGTAAGATCATGCGCTCGGTCAAGGCCACATTAGATCTGGTCAATGCCGCCGCCAGTGTCGATACCGTATATCCGGAAGAGGCCTGAGCCATGTGGTACTTCGACTGTCCCGAAATCATCTATGGTGAAGATGCGCTCAGTCATCTGGAGCAGATCACAGGCGAACGCGCCTTCATCGTCACCGACCCGGTGCTGCATCAATTGGGCTATACAGCGCGTATTGCCAAAATTCTGCAGGAAGCGGGCTTCGAAGTTGCCCATTTCAGTGAGGTGGAACCTGAGCCTTCGTTGCAGACCGTGCGCAAGGGCGCCGACATCCTGCGCACCTTCCAACCCGACTGGATCATTGGCCTGGGCGGCGGCTCGTCGATGGACGCGGCCAAAGCCATGTGGGTGCTGTACGAACGACCCGATCTGCAGCCCGACGAAATCAGCCCAATGGTCGAGCTGGGCGTTGGCAAGCTGGCCAAACTCATTGCCATTCCCACCACCGCTGGCACGGGCTCCGAGGTTACCTGGGCGACGGTGCTCACCGACAAAAGCGATGGCCGCAAACTGGCCTTGGGCTCGCGCGAGACCATGCCCACCATTGCCATTATCGATCCAGCCATGACCGCCAAATTACCGGCGCAGGTGACTGCTGATACTGGTTTGGATGCCCTCACCCATGCGGTCGAAGGCTATGTCTCCACCTTCCACAATGACTTCACCGACGGCATTTGTCTCAAGGCCATGCAACTGGTGTTCAGCTATCTGCCGCACGCCTACCAGCACCCCGACGACATGGAAGCGCGCGAGCACATGGCCAATGCTGCCACCCTGGCCGGCCTGGGCTTCATCAACTCGTGGGCGTCGTTGGCCCACGCCATGGGCCATGCCTTCGGCGGCTTTTTCAAGATTCCCCATGGCCGCAGCGTCAGCCTTTTCTTGCCCTACACGCTGGAATACATGGCTCAGGCCCCGGAGCTGACGCGTTTTGGCGACATCGCTCATGCCCTGCGCCTCGATGTCGATGACAGGGATGAGATAGCCAGCGCCCAAGCCGTGGTGGCCGCCATCCGTCAGTTACAGCAGCCACTCGGCCAACCGCAAAGCGTGGCCGCGGCTGGCGTCGATCAAGCCCGGTACGAATCCATGATCCCGCAATTATGCGAGTTCGCCGAAGGCGACGGCACCTTCATCAGCGGGGTGCGCATCCCTGAGCGCGACGACCTTATTCGCCTCTACCAGTACGCCTACGACGCCCGCACCATCGACTTTTAGACCACCACAGCTTTTCCACACACAACACCATCAGACCATGTTGAGGTCTGCTCGGGCATGTGGAGGTAGACAACAACGATGAAACTGGCCCAAAGTTATACGCCTGCCCCGGGGGTCTCCTTGCCCGGCTATATGGGCAAGATTTTGCGTGTGGATCTGAGTGAAGGGCGCCTGTGGGATGAAGCCCTGAATGCCGACTACGCACGCCTGTTTGTGGGCGGCAGCGGCCTGGGCGCCCGTTATCTCGCCGACTATGCCCACACCGACACCGATCCCCTGGGCCCGCATAATCCCCTCATCTTCATGACTGGCCCCCTGGTGGGCAGCTCGACGCCGGCCGCCGGGCGCTTTGCGGTGGTGGCGCGCTCGCCACAGACCGGCCTCACCGGCGAAGGCAATTCCGGCGGTTTTTGGGGGCCGGAACTGCGTCGCGCCGGCTACGATGGCATACTCATCACCGGACAGGCGGCAGGCCCCGTATGGCTGGAAGTGCGCCAGGGCCATCCCCCCCGCTTGCACGATGCCGGGGATCTCTGGGGCATGGACATGTACGAAGTGCAGACCGCGATCCGGGCGCGGCTGGCCGATAAGCAACTGCGCATTGCCTGCATTGGCCCCGCCGGCGAAAACGGGGTGCTCTACGCCGGGGTGATGAACGATCACGGTCGGGCCGCGGCCCGCACCGGACTGGGGGCGGTGATGGGTAGCAAGAAGCTGAAGGCCATTGCCGTGCGCGGCCGCGCCAAAGTGCCCGTGGCCGACGCCGAAGCCAACAAACAGGTCAATCGGCAGGTCACCCAGGAAGTGGTGGAAAACATCACGGCGCAAATGCTGCGCCTGGGCGGCACCATCCTCTCTATGGATTTTGGCCCTGTGGTCGGCGACGTGCCGGCGCGTTATTACAGCACCAATGTGCTGGATGGCATCGAAGATCAGATCAATGCCGGTCAGCTCAGCGACCATTATCTCAAGCGCCATGTGCCCTGTTTTCGTTGCCCCATCGCCTGTGGCCGCGAAGTCACCCTGCCTGGCCGCGTAGAAGGCGTGGTGGATGGCCCCGAATATGAAACGTCCGTGGCTTTCGGGCCGATCATCGGCGCCGATGATCTCGAAGACGTGATCATGGCCAGCCATCTTTGCAATCGCTACGGCCTCGACACCATCTCCTGCGGCTCCACCATTGCTTTTGCCTATTCGCTGTTCGCAGCCGGCATCATCGATACCGAGACCACGGGGGGACTCGTTTTACGCTGGGGCGATGCCAAACCCGCGCTGCAACTCATTCCCCTCATTGCCCGGCGCCAGGGCTTTGGCGATCTACTGGCGCAGGGCGCGGCGCGCATGGGCGAGGCCCTGGGCGTGCCCGAACTGGCGGTGCATGTCAACAAGCTCGAAGTCCCCTTCCACGATGTGCACGCCCATTCGGCGCAGGGCGTCGTGTACGCCCTGTCGACGCGGGGCGCCTGCCACATGGCCGGCGACATTTACCACTGGGAGCAGGGCCGCGAAGCGCCGGAACTTGACATCAGCTACGGCGATCCGCAAGAGGAATCGCTGCAGAAGATGCGAATGGCCGCCCATATCATGGATTTTCGCGCCTTCACCAATAGCGCCATCCTCTGTCATTTCGAAGAAACCCCCGTGCCCGATTTGCTGGCGTTGTGGCAGACCATCACCGGTTGGGCCTGGACAGCACAGGATTTGGCGCAGACCGGGGCCCGTATCTACACCCTCAAGCGTGTTCTCAATCATCGCTTCGGCCTCACCGCCGCCAACGACACGTTGCCCAAACCCCTCCTGCGCGCCTATAAAGACGGCCCCACGCCCGGCTATGTTCCCGACATCGCTACCATGGTGCATCGGGTTTATGAGATACGGGGTTGGGACGCCACCACCGGTAAACCGAGCCCGGAGTGCCTGAAGGCGCTGGACTTGTCGGATTTTGTGCCCGAACTGTGGCCGGACGGCATCCCGTGAAAGCATTCGGGCAGCGCAAACGCCTGGGCATTGTCCTGGGTGGTGGTGGCACCCGGGGCCTGGCACACATTGGCGTCTTGCAGGTCCTGCACGAGGCCGGTATCGAGATTCATGCTGTGAGCGGGGCCAGCGTGGGCGCCATGATCGGCGCTGCCGTGGCCAACCACATGCCCATGGCTGACTTGAACCTGTTATCGCAGCGTGTACGCTGGCGTCATCTCATGCGCCCGGCGTGGCCACGGCAGGGACTGTTCTCGTTTGTGCCGCTGGAACGTTTTGTGATCAACATGGTAGGCGACATCGACATTGCTGAATTAGCCTTGCCCTATGCCTGCACCGCCACTGCCGCTCTGACCGGGGACACGACGGTATTCCGGCAAGGGCGCATTGTTCCCCGCATAAGCGCCTCCTGTTCGGTGCCGGGCCTGATTCAGCCGACAGTCATCGATGGCGTGGCCTATGTAGATGGCGGCATGTCCGATAATCTGCCCATTGCGGCCATGCGAGCCGTGGCCGAGGTAGATGTGATTCTGGCCGTCAATCTCTTTGGCGCCGCCACTTATCTCCCGTCTTCCCCCCTGATCGTGGCTCTGACTGCCATCGGGCACACCATGGGGCTGGCTGGCAGTGATCCCGCTGGCGCCGACATCCTGATCGTACCGGATTGCACCGGCTACGGGCTGCTACGTTTTCAGTACCCGCCCCTCGTTGACCGCGGGCGGGCCGCCATGCTAACCCAACTCGATGCACTCAAGGCTCTGCTGACATGAAACCATCTCCCCTCACAGCTCTCTTTGATCACAGCACTTCATCGGCTGCTCCCAAACTGACACTGGTGTTGGGCGGTGGCGGTGCTCGCGGCGCCCTGCAGGTGGGGGCGCTGCGCTATCTCATGGAACAGGGCATTACCCCCGATCTCATGGTCGGCACCTCCATTGGGGCGGTGAATGCCACCTTTTTAGCGATACGGGGATTTACGTTGGCCGGTATCGAGGCGTTAGAAGTGGTCTGGCACGATGCCGCGGCCGCCGATCTGCTGCCCGCCAACTATATTCGCATCACGGCCCGCTTTCTCTTCAACCGCGTTGGCATTCATCCCAGCGAACATCGTCTGCGTGAATTTTTAGTAGAACATGATCTATCGCCCGACATCCGCTATGCCGACCTGAAAGGCCCCCCCGTGGTGGCGGTGGCAACCGACTTGAACACCCTGCATCCGGTTCTCTATGGCCGAGACCCCAAACAGTCGGTGATGGAAGGCCTCATGGCCTCGACCGCAGTGCCGCCGTGGATACGTCCCCTGGACATAGGCGAGCACCTTTTGATGGACGGCGGTGTTTTGAGTAATTTGCCCATCGAGCCTGCCCTGCAGATGGGAGCCACCGATATCATCGCCATGGATTTGTTCGACGCCCGCCAGGCGGCCAGCGATGCCGAAGGTGTGGCTCCTTTCTTCCTCAAACTTCTGGCCAGCGTGGAATTACGCCAGATTGAAATGGAGTTGGCATTGGCCGCTGAGCGCCATGTGCCGGTGCGCCATGTGCAGTTGATCCCTCCCCGCGTGGTGCCGATTTGGGATTTCAGCGACACCAACAAGCTGATTACCCGCGGCTATGAGCTGGCCCGGGAACAGTTGGCAGGTTGGGAGCC
>JAADGC010000047.1 GCA_013152585.1 Chloroflexota bacterium | reverse complement strand
AGGTGCATCCCAGGCATTTGGGCGTAAGGTTGGAGGTGGCGCTGCGGCGCATCACGGATGCGCCGAGCGCTTCCTTAAACATGGGACGCACCCTACTCCGGGTGCATCCCAGGCATTTGCCGAGGATACGATCCCCATTATTGCCAAAAGCCTGCATTTGGTGCAAACTACCAGTGGCCTGTTCCAGATTCCCATCTCCTTTCGTTGCCGATGCCGCACCATGGTGCTGCTTCTATGAGTTTTCATCCTGACGCTCCTGTGTTTTCCCGCCTACGCTTTCCGCTGTGGCTCCTGAGCCTGGCCCTCCTCGGCTTTGTGCTCAGCGCTTGTGGCACGGCTCATGCCGAAACACTGCCTTACATCGATCTTAGCGTGCGTACGCCCTTGCCTTCGGCCCAGGAAGCCGACATTGTTCCCTTGCGGATTGCAGTTGCGGCCATTATCTCGCCACAGGGAAACGTGGAAAGCTACGCGAATCTGGCCACGTATTTGGGGGAACGACTGGGCCGGCCCGTAGAATTGGTGCAACGCCGGACTTATGCCGAAGTCAACGAGTTGATAGCCAACGGCACCGTGGACCTCGCCTTTGTTTGTACCAGCGCCTATGTCGACGGCCACGACAAATTTGGTATGGAATTATTGGTCGCTCCCCAGATCAATGGAGACCTGGTCTATCACTCGGTACTCATCGTGCCTGCTGCCAGCCCCGCTACCAGCATGGCCGATCTACAAGGAAAATCCTTTGCTTTCACCGATCCCATGAGTTTTAGTGGTCGGGTCTATCCGTCTTATCTGATCAAGCAATTGGGAAGCACGCCCGAGGCGTTTTTCGGGCACGTTTTTTTCACCT
Organism: Chloroflexota bacterium; assembly: GCA_013152585.1. Classification (GTDB taxonomy): domain Bacteria; phylum Chloroflexota; class Anaerolineae; order J102; family J102; genus JAADGC01. The sequence continues at coordinate 12,723 of JAADGC010000047.1, read as the reverse complement.
ACAGCCACGATCGGGCGATCAAATCGGTGGCGGCGAGCATTGCCGACGGGGCGGCAGTCGATAGCCTGGTACTCGACTATGCCATGCGCAACGACCCCACCTTGGCGCAGCGCATCAAAGTCATCCATCGCTCGCCCGCCTTCGGTATCCCCCCCGTCGTCGTGCCCCCTTCATTGCCCCCCCGGCAAAAGGCCTTGCTGCGCGAATTGTTGCTGTCCATGCACGAGGATCCTGTGGGCAAGCAAGTGTTGGACGGATTAGGCATTGATCGATTTGTGCCCATCGATGACACGGCCTATGTCGAGATCCGCCAGTTGATCTACGAGACAGGTGGCATGAAGTGACGCCCACGGCTCGATTCGATCAGGTGGCAACTTCTTCCCATAGGGCGCTGAAACGAGCCTGGGCGTTGGTGGGTGGGGTGGGGGTGCGTACCAAGATATTGGGCATTGTGCTCACGCTCACTGTCATGTTGGGTTTGAGCGTGACATTGCAGGTGCGCACCGTGATGCGGCGGTTTTTCATCTCCGAATTGGATGATCGTGGTGCTTCGGGGGCCAGTGATCTGGCCGCACGCAGCACCGATCCCATTCTGCTTAATGACAACTATGCGCTGTATCAGTTGCTGACCGATACGGTTGCCAACCATCCCGATGCTCTCTACGCATATATCGTAGACCCCGCAGGACGGGTGTTGGTGCACACTTTTGGCGATACTGGATTTCCCTTGCAATTGCTCGACCTGCAGGCTGAGCTTGTGACACAAGGCCTGTCCGGCAGTGTTATCAAAACGCGTTATGCCAGCAATGAAGGCATCGTCCATGACTTCGCTGTCCCCATTTTTGAAGGCCGTTCAGGTGTGGTTCATCTGGGGCTGACAGAAAACCGTCTGCAAGGTGTTGTCAATGCCGTGACCGGGCAAATGCTTCTGACCACCCTGGCTGTGGCGATGTTTGGCATTCTGGCTGCCATTTTTCTGACCTGGTTGCTCACCCGGCCCATTCTCGATCTCGTGTCTGCCACCCGGCGGGTGGGGCAAGGGGATTTGCAAGTGCGGTCGTCGCACTGGGCCAATGATGAAATCGGCACCCTGGCCGACGCATTCAATCAGATGGTGAGTATTCTCAGCGCCAGCCAACTGGCTTTGCAGGAGAAAGAGGCGGCGCGCACGCGTTTGCTGGAGCAATTGATCACGGCCCAGGAGGAGGAGCGGAAGCGCATCGCCCGGGAACTACACGATGGTGTGGGCCAATCCCTGACTTCCCTGATTGTCGGCATCAAGGTGGCATCGGAGGAAGAAGACATGCTGGAAATGCGCCGCCAGAGTGACCTTTTGCGCCAGTTTGCGGGCGAGACCCTCGAGCAAGTGCGTCTCATCAGTCGTCAGCTCCGCCCCAGCATCCTCGATGACCTGGGACTGGATGCCGCACTGGAGCGCTATGTTGAAGAGTTCGGCCAAATGTATCCGCACATCATGGTCGATATCCACTGTGATCTGCCCTCACGATTGTCTCCGTCAGTCGAGACCACTCTCTATCGCATCATCCAGGAAGCCATGACCAATGCCGCCCGGCATAGTGGCTGCGCCACCCTCGGCGTCTTGATTTTGCTGCGAAATAATCAGGTTCTGGTCATCGTCGAGGATGATGGCTGCGGCTTCGATCCGCTGCGAGCCCGCAAAGAGGGGCGCAGTGTGGGCATCCATGGGATGGCGGAGCGCGCCGAACTGATTGGGGGTCAGATGGAAATCGAGAGTGGTGAAAGCGGTACCACGGTGTATGTACAGGTGCAGATCGAGGACGCTCAGTTGTAATCTCCACAGGATAACATTATGCACGAAAAACGTTTTCACGGCCACGCCACCATGCTGCGATCACCTGAGCGCTTTGCCCGCCTGGAAGTCGAGCGGGTCGTGCGCCTGAGCCTGCAGGGGCTGCCCGTTGTCGATAGTGTTCTGGACGTAGGCACCGGGAGTGGTCTGTTTGCCGAAGCTTTTGCCGCCCAGGTGCCGCAGGTGGTCGGCCTGGACGCCTCGGCGGAGATGGTGGCCCTGGCGCAGAAGCTGGTCCCGGGCGCTACTTTCCAACAAGGGGTGATGGAATCGTTGCCCTTTCCCGATCAATCCTTCGATCTGGTCTTCCTGGGCCACGTATTGCACGAAACGGATGATCTGCCCCAAACCCTGCGAGAAGTACGCCGCTGCGCCCGCCGCCGTGTGGCCGCGCTGGAATGGCCCTATGCCGACGAAGCCATGGGGCCGCCGCTGGCACACCGTCTGCCGTCCCAGCGAGTGATGGCGTTGGCGGGCCAGATGGGCTTCGAGACAGTCGAGGTCATGTCGTTGACGCACATGACGCTCTACCGGTTTTCTTTGGGGACATCCCCCAACAAATCGGCAGACGGGGAGGCGTGAGCACCCCCTCACCCCGTCTCCCCCTCACCCTATCTCCTCATCCTCCCCCTCACTCTTATCGGTCTCAGGCGCAGCCTCGCTTTCCAGTTGCAATACGGCTGTCGTGGCCATCAAGTTCTTGGCTTTGTGGATGGGACTGACCCGGCCATTGGTCAGATATACCTGACGTGTGATGCGGTAGTGCTTGCGACGGGCGAGACGGGCGAAATCGGTGATGGTCAGGGCTTGCCAGCGCGGGGCCTGCCACCAGCTTTGGGGCAGATTCGGCGCCTGGGGGATGCGGCCGTTGATGAGCAATTCCAGCCGGCAGCGCCAATAGCCCCAGTTAGGGAAGCTGATAATGGCGTGGACGCCTACCCGCACCATTTCGTCGAGGATGAACATGGGTTTATCGAGGAAGGGCAGGGTCTGGCTGAGCACGACATAATCAAAGCTGGCGGGGGGATAGTCGGCCAGACCTTCTTCGAGATTCCCCTGGCGCACGCTCAGACCCCGGCGCACACACGTGAGCATATTGGTTTCGTCCAACTCGATACCGCGCCCCACCACCCCTTTGCGCTCTGCCAGATAGGCCAGCAGTTCGCCTTCGCCGCAGCCCAGGTCGAGCACTCGGGCGCGGGGGGTGATGAGGTTGGCAATGACTTGTAGATCAGGACGCATCAGGGCAACGCACCCCTTCGTTTTCGGCCAGGCGGTTGAGAAAGCCGCCGATGAGGTCGGTCATGGTGTCTACTTCCAGCAAAAAGGCGTCGTGGCCCCAACTGCTTTCGATATCGAGATAGGTGGCGTCGCAGCCGGCGCCGGTGAGGGCGCTGACCAGTTCTTTGCTGTGGTGGCTGGGGTAAAGCCAATCGCTGGTGAAGCTGACGACCAGGAATTTGATAGCGGTAGCAGCCGCAAAAGCAGCGGGCAGTGATCCGTGCTGGCTGGCCAGATCAAAGTAATCGAGGGCCTTGGTGACATAAAGATAGCTGTTGGCATCGAAGCGCTGAGTGAATTTGTTGCCGTTGTATTTGAGGTAGTTCTCGATCTCGAATTCGGTCTGAAACTCATAGCCGTACTTTTCCCGGCCGCGTAATCTACGCCCGAATTTCTGTTGCATGGATTGTTCGCTGAGATAGGTGATATGCCCCACCATGCGGGCGACGGCCAGACCGGCATCGGGTTTATGTTCCTGATCATAGTAATCACCGCCGTTCCAGGCCGGATCAGCGTAAATGGCCTGGCGCCCGACTTCGCTGAAGGCGATGAGCATGGGGCTGTGGCGGGCGGTGGAGGCGATGGGGAGAGCAGCGCGCAGGCGTTGGGGATGATGTGCTGCCCATTCCAGCGCCTGCATGCCGCCCATCGAGCCACCTGCTACGGCCAGCAGGCGCTCGATGTTGAGATGATCGATGAGTTGAACCTGTGCCCGTACCATGTCGCTGATGGTGACGACGGGAAAGCGCAGGCCATAGGAGCGGCCGGTGGCGGGATCGATGCTGGAGGGGCCGGTGGACCCGTAGCAACTGCCGATGACATTGCTGCAAATGACAAAGAAGCGGTTGGTATCAAAGGCTTTGCCGGGACCGATGCAGGTATCCCACCAGCCCGGCACCGCATCGTCGGGGGTGTGGTAGCCGGCAGCATGGCCGCCGCCGCTGAGGGCATGCTGGATGAGAAGCGCGTTCGAGCGTTCGGCGTTGAGGCGGCCGTAGGTTTCGTAGGCGAGGGTGATAGGGCCCAGTTCGGCGCCACTTTCCAGCGGGAAGGGGGTGTCTTGGGCGAAGGTGAAGGTGCGGGGCTGCACCAGGCCCACCGATTGCGTGTCTGCTATCATGATACCGAGTTCGGGGGCCATTACTTGGCTGCGAGCAACGCCTGGTCCAGGTCCCAGAGGATGTCTTCGATGTCTTCGATGCCCACGCTGAGGCGGATGAAGTCGGGGGTGACTCCGGATTGCAGCAGCTCGGATTCGGATAACTGGCTGTGGGTGGTGCTGGCAGGATGAATCGCCAGACTTTTGGCATCACCGACATTGGCCAGATGGCTAAAGAGCTGCACGTTGTTGATAAATTTCTCTCCGGCTGCTCGTCCGCCCTTGATACCAAAGCCCATAATGGCGCCTGGGCCCTTGGGCAGGATGCGTTGGGCGCGTTCGTAATCGGGATGGCTGGCCAGGCCGGGGTATTTCACCCACGCTACGTCGGGCTGCGCTTCCAGGAATTCAGCCACGCGCTGGGCGTTGGCCACGTGGCGCTCCATGCGCAGGCTCAGGGTTTCGATGCCCTGCAGGGTGGTCCAGCTATTGAAGGGGGCCTGGCAGGCGCCGATGTCGCGCAATATCTGCACCCGGGCTTTGAGGATGAAGGGAGGCAGGCCTGCTTGGTCGAGGTCGGCGTAAACGAGGCCGTGGTACGAAGGATCGGGCGTGGTGAAGTTGGGGAAGCGACCACTGCGCCAGTCGAAATTGCCCCCATCGACGATGATGCCGCCGATCGTGGTACCGTGCCCGCCCAGGAATTTGGTGGTGCTGTGGGTGATGATGTTGGCGCCGTGTTCGAAGGGGCGGCAGAGATAGGGTGTGGCGAAGGTGTTGTCGATCATCAGGGGGATGTGATGCGCCTGGGCGATGTCAGCGATTTCGGCAAAGGGAAAGACGGTGATATCGGGGTTGCCCAGGGTTTCGCCGTAAATGATTTTGGTGTTGGCACGAATGGCGGCGGCAAAAGCATCGGGATCGCTGGGATCGACGAAACTGACATCGATGCCCAAGCGCGGGAAGGTGTAGCTGAACTGGTTGAAGGTGCCGCCATACAGGCGGTTGCTGCTGACGATGTGGTCTCCGGCCTGACACAGGCTGAGGATGGCCATGGTCTGGGCAGCGTGGCCACTGCTGGCTGCAAGCGCCCCTACACCGCCCTCGAGGTCGGCGAGCCTCTGTTCGAGGACATCGGTGGTGGGGTTCATGATGCGGGTGTAGATGTTGCCCAGCTCTTTGAGCGCAAAAAGGTTGGCCGCATGTTCAGTATCTTTGAAGACGTAGCTGGTGGTCTGATACAGGGGCACGGCACAGCTACCGGTGGCGCTATCGGGTTGCTGCCCGGCGTGAAGTTGACGGGTGCTGAACCCGAAGTTGTGTTGGGGGTTGGGGGTGCTGGTCATGGGGCTGATCTCCTCATGGGTGAAGATGTGTGTGGTGGATAAAGAAAACCTCTCGGCGGAAGCAGAGAGGTGCGTGGGTTTGTCATGGCTGCCAACAAAAATTCCCCAAAACGGGGATGAGTAGGCCAGCACTGATTGCGTTCCTCTCATCTTCCAGGTGTTTCTGCCGGAATTGGCACCCTGTCGCTGCTTCAGCATCGTTGCTGCGCTTACCGGGTTGCCGAGGCTTCATAGGGCCGGTCCCTCCGCCTCTCTGGATAAGAGTTATGTATGGAGTTGTAATGCAAAGCAAGGATAGCAGAGGCTCGGATGGTTGTCAAATCGGGTGATAAGGGGTGAGCATCAGGATTTTGCATAAGCTTTGGCGCCACCACAAAATCCAACCACGTGGCAAGCGATTTGCCCTGCCGAGCTGATTTGGGGTATCTTTCTGGCATTCCCCTGATGCCAGACTTTCTACTTTCCCTTGCTTACACCTGTCTGGCTTATCAGCAGATCCTGACTATGATGAAACCCATTCGTATTTTTCTGGCCGATGATCACGCCGTGTTGCGGGCGGGGCTGAAGGCGCTGTTGAACGCGCAGCCCGATATGCAGGTGGTGGGCGAGGCGGAGGACGGCCTTGAGTGCGTGCGCCTGGCGGCGGCCCTGCGCCCCGATGTCATCCTCTTGGACATCAACATGCCGCGCTATAACGGGCTGGAAGCCTTGACCCAACTGCGGCACGATGCCCCCACCTGTCGTGTGCTGATGCTGACTATGCACGATGATGCCGGCTATTTGCGTCAGGTGCTGGCTTCGGGTGGGGTGGGGTATATCCTCAAGCAGGCAGCCAGCGAGGAACTATTGACGGCGATTCGGGCCGTCTATGGCGGTGGCGTGTATTTGCACCCGCAGCACATGAAGGTTTTGCTCGAAGATAGCCTTGATTCCCAGTCGTCCGCCAGCGAAAAAACTGGTTCTGGTGGCAAGCAGACGCGCCCCTACAACCTGAGCGAGCGCGAGGCTGAGGTGTTCAAGTTGGTGACATTGGGCTACCGCAATGGCGAGATCGCCGACATGCTCAGTCTGAGTGTGAAAACCGTCGAGACTTACAAATCACGCCTGATGCAGAAGCTGGGGGTGCGCAGCCGGGCGGGATTAGTGCGCCAGGCGATCAAGCTCGGCCTGTTGGACAAGGATATTTAGGGGTTTAGGCAGAGGGTGGGGGAGAGGGGAAGATGGGGAGATGGGGAGACGGGGAGAGGGGAGATGTCCGGGAGTTCCCTGACATACGGGAAAAATGTCCTGAAATTCCCCACAAAGAGTCAAGCTTTCCCCGCTACCGCCAGGGTGGCTTTGGCGCGAGAATGGAAACGTAATCGAATTTACATCTCCGAGCCTTCTTGCCTACAGGTTAGTGCCGACATACCCAGGGTGATTGGGCCGATAGGGTGGCTGTGGAAACGCTGTCGCCTGCCAACTTGCAAAGGAGATGGTCATGTCTACGAGGATATGACCATCTTTTTTATTAGTCCGGCGTCTTTAGTCCTTAGTCCGGCGTCCTTAGGTAGCGTCCAGGAATAACTTTCCTTTTTAGGGCTGACGCTGGCCGAGGGAACCCTTCACAGCGCTCGAGGGCAGGCTCGGGATCTTTAGGTGCTTTGCGCCGGAAATCGGCCATCGCCGTCCCATCTTCGCCACATGAAGAGTCGGCGAAGGCCGACTCCTGGCCGCAGGCCTGAAGAGCCTGACTTCAGTCAGCGAGAGCCAAACGAAAAGTAATTTTTAGGCGTTCACTTAATTCGGTTTGGCTGCCATTCAGACAACCCTTCCAGATAGGGTTGGATTCTGTCCAGGTTGGATGCGCTTAATCCGCTTAAATTCTGTTCAACCCGCCTCTCAAACTCTTTGATGGACGACCGTCATTTTTGGTCAGAAACCTTGCTCGGGGCGATGAACTGACAGCAAGCTTACTCCCAAACCATTGCTGGACTTTGGCGTTTTTTCTTTTCGCCAGACTCCAGCCATTATTCAGCCGACGGCAGCAGGTCTTTTTCGCGCAGCAATTGTGGATACAGGGCCTCGGCCTGGCGAAACAACGCGGCTAACTGCATGGCCTTGAACACCGAGCCCTTTGTCTTGATCTGACCGGCAAAGAAGGCGTCGCGCAGGCGTATCTGGCTGAGCCAGATTTGATGCAGGATGTCGGCGTCGAGATAGAGAGACAGGTCGGGGGGAGTGCTGTTGGGGGCAAAACGAAAGCGCACCGGCCGTGAGCGCCCGTTGAGCAGGATGAAGGCCTGAGGCTGGCTGATGTGCACGTGGATGACCAGCTTGCTTTTAGCAAATTGATCGGTAGCGCCGGGCGTACGGCTCAACCGATCGAACAAGGCTTGCATGGTATCGTTGAGGGTGTCGGAATCAGGATAAAATGGCATCGTGGGTTTTGTGGTGTGTGGTTTGATTGCTGAAGAGCCTAGCCAAAGAAGACAGACTGCCGTTCTGCCAGGCGGACATTGATTTGGTCTTGCAGGCGCTGGCGCACCAGATCGGTTATTTCGGAAATCAGGGCGGGATTGGTCGCCCGTTGCGGATCATAATCACGGGTATCAATCGGTTCGCCGATGTCGATAGTCCACTTGCTGGGCAAGGGCACAGCACCAAGCAGGCCCAGCCAGGGAAAAGTGGGGGTGATGGGGAAGTAAGGCAAACCCAGCAGGCGGGCAATAGGCTTGGCATTCCACAGCAGGGGATAAGTCTCTTCGGCGCCAACCACCGCCACCGGCAGGATGGGTGTGCCCGTCTCCAGGGCCATGCGCACAAAGCCCCCGCGGCCCAAACGCGTCAGTTGATAACGTTCTTTGAATGGTTTGCCCACGCCTTTGTAGCCCTCGGGGAAGACCAACACCAGTTCCTCTGCCTCGAGCAGGCGGCGACCGTTGTCGGGGTGCGCCACCACCTGCCCGGTTTTGTTCAGGAATATCGAGAGGAAGGGCAGGGTCGGGAACCAATCGGCCACGAGGCAGCGCACCAGGCGATGCGCCGGATGATATTCTCTGACCCCGTACGCGATCATGGCTCCGTCCATTGGCAGCACGCCGGAGTGATTGGCTACCAGCAGCGCCCGGCCCTGCATGGGGATGTGCTCGACGCCGGTCATCTCTACGCGCCAATAGCGCTGGAAGAAGAAGCCGAGAATGGGCAGGATGGTGTCGACGAATTCGGGATCGTAGCCCCAGGCATCAACCTCGTAGTCTCCGCTCAGGCGACGCTTCAGCATATCCAGTTGGGTTTCGGTGAGCACTTGCAACACATAGCCGATGCCCTGCCAGGTTTGGCGATCACACCATTCACTGGCCAGCAGGTGCTGCAGGCCTTGCCTGAGCCACTCCTGCGTTTCGGGCGAGAAGCGGTTAAGCAGTTGTGACAGCAGGTGCAACAGTTCTTCGGCCGTGAAAAGGGGGGGACTCGTATCTGGCTGGGGGTGTGCTGCCAGCGTTTGGTGCCGGCACCGAAGCTCGGCTTGCAGTTCAGCAGAGGATGGCGGCGACGTCGGCTGCTGTTTGATGTGAATATGGCAATAATCCTGTCCGGCAACGGCGGGCAGGCGGCATGGGCGACCGGTTTGGGTCTGTGCCTGGCAGCGGGGGCGAGGTGTGTTGTTCATGCTTTCACCGCGGTTGCCGAGCCCCGGCCTCGTAACTCGGCCACAGCCCTTGCCAGACGCCGGCTGCTTTCCTGGTGGGTGGCACGGCATTTTTGATTCATGGTTACGATGTCTTGCCAGCATTCTGTGGCTGCCTGAGTAAGGCGGCTGTTTTGCCGGCGATGCTGGCGCAGGGTCTGCCCCCATTGCTGCACGGTGGTTTTGGCATCGATGGGGGTAAAATGGAGGCACCGAACCATGCGCCTGGTATCGGCTCCCCACGAATAGCGCAGGAAATCCCAGGGAATGGGAACGAGGGCATCGATCCGGTGGCTAAACATGCGCCCCATTTGCAATCCCTGGTAGGCCAGCGGATGTAGGATCATCATGGGGGGAACACCGGCCAGCGCCAGGAGTTGGTACAGTGGCAACGGCTGCGCCGCGGCGATGTTGAACACGCCATCGCAATCATGCTGCAGGCAGTGCCCCAGGACGCGCAGGGCATCGTCGTGATGCAGGACTTGCAGCATGGGCTCGAAGCCGAGAAGTGTCGGTGCTGCCGGCAATGACAGGTAGCGGGCCAGCGGCGATGTCAGGCCGCCGCCCAGCAAGTTGGCGAAGCGAAGGACGGTGATCACCATTTGCGATTGCTGGTGACGAAAACCATTGACAAATGTCTCTATTTCGCGCAATTCGCGAACATATGCATCATGAGGCCGCCCTTTGAAATCGCTGTCTTCGCCGAGAAAAGCTGGATTGCCGGCAACAGCCCCGTACACAAAGGTGGAGGAGGGCAGGATGATCTTACGCACCCCGGCCGTTTCGGCTGCCCCCAGCAGGCGTATCGTTCCCAACACATTACTGTCGAAAATCTCTTCGACATGACGCTGGCGCCAACGAAAGGCGCAGTGCAGGATGGTGTCGACCTTTTCGGTTTTGAACAACTCCGCCAGCAAAGGATTGCGGATATCGGTCTGTACAAATTCAACGCCCGGGAAGGGTTTGGTGAGCGGTTTGATGTCGATGCCCAGCACACGAACGCCCATACTGGCGGTCAGGCGCGCCATGCGACGCCCCAGGGGGCTGAGCAATCCGGTAATGACAAGGGTCTTCATGAGCGTGGTTAATACCTTCACGGTGGACTCCAGTGTCTTAATTCTGGCTTGTCCGGATTAGGGGTTAGGGACTGGTGAGATGGTAGGGCGCGTTTTCAAATCCGCATTCCGCAATTCCGTCTGCTCATTCTTTGCTTTTCCTGCTCAGGCGCCACAATACGGCTGCCGCCAGCAGCCCGATTCCCGCCAGTTGCTCGGGCCGCAGGGCAATCACTGTTTCCCCGTTGGTCTCGCTTGCGGGCGTCGGTGCACTGTGCACTCGCTGTTGGGCCAGGTCGGGGTTTTGCCGCAGTTGGTCGGCCAGTTCCCGTTTTTTGGCGATATCTTCGTCGCTCAAAAACTCGCCGTGACTGCGTAGACCCGAAAGGCGCAGACCGTGTTTTTTGAACAAATGATACATTTCCTTCACGCGTTCGATCTCGATATGCCGGCCCACGGTGTAGTCTTCGAAGCGGCCTTCCATGGCCAGCAGGGCGGTTTCGGCCAGACAGGCATACGCCACGCCCGGCGGTAGCCCGATGTCGTAGCCAAAGTCGGGATGCCCGGGTAGCAGGATTTCGCCGGATTCGATCACCAGGACGTCGGGACGCAGGGCGTTCTCCTCGGCTGTAACATCGGCGGGCCGGGCAATGTCGCAGATCACGGCGCCCGGCTTGCATTGGGTGATATCGAGAATGCGTTTGCCCACAGCGGTGGTGGTGGTGATGATCAGATCACATTCCGCGAGATAATCGTCGGGGGCGGTGCTGATAATGACGTTGGCATCCGGGGTTTCGGCCTCGATGGTGCGTTTGAGGGCGATGAGTTTTTCGGGGCGCGGCGCCACCAGGGTGATGTTGGGGGCGGCCTGAGCCAGCAACCGGGCGCAGACCGAGCCAATGGAACCGGTAGCGCCGATCACCATCACCCGCCCATGGTGCGAATCTTCCAGGCTGTTGCCCATCTTGACCACGGCCTGTTTGGCGCTTTCGAGGGTGGCCGCCACGGTGAGGCTGTTGCCGGAGGTAATGGCGATGTCGGCCTTTTGGGAAACAGTGACGCCGGCATCACCCACCACCGAGGTGAATGCGCCCAGGCCCATGATGCGGGCGCCCAGGCGCTCGGCAATACGCGAGGCCTTGATCAGGCGCCGATAGGCAAAGGCGGGGTCGCGGCGCAAAAACTCTTTGGGCGTGGCTCCCAGGGTAATCAAGAACCCTTCGACTTTTTGCCCCGTGGCCGGGCTCTGGATGCCGGTGATACGGCTCAAGTACATGGGCGGCAACTCGGCGGCAAAACGCTCGACCAACCATCCCGGCACATAACGCGTCCACTGAAAACGGGGAGATTTGCGGATAAAATTCAAGCTCAGGGGGTGGATGACAAAGGCAAAGCGATTGACTTCGGCTTCGTCGGCCTGCAGATAGCGCACCCGCGGCTGCCAGTCGAGGTCGGCCATCAGGTTGAGATAGGTGTTTTCGCTCAGGGGGGCGTGCGCATCGGGGCGCAAGGCTGCCAGGCAGGCTTCGAAGGTGGCGGCGTCGACATGCGTGGCCCCATCGGCAGTGGGTGGCATGGTGGTGACGAGGATGCTGGCCCCGCGCTGAGTCAGATCGGCGATGGCGTCGTCATCGGCCGCTTCGCTGACGATGATCTTGTGGGCAAGTTGGCCGGGGGCATAACGTCGGATGGTGTTGATGTCGCCGGCGAGGATGTCTGCCCGTGCGAAGGCCTTGGGATTGCGGGGCTGGCCGGGTACACCCGGCTGCGGGAAGAGCAGGCGATACGCCAATGTCCGGATTTGGGGCATGGTCCTGCCGGCCACGGTCGAAAGCGCACCGGAAGCGCCCAGTAAGGCTGCCCCCGGCAGATTAAAAAAGAGGATTGGGTCCGCGTAACGCACTTCCTCAGCATATTGGCCCAATGCCTGCGTCAGGCCGTGATGATTCAGGCCCGGGGTCATCAACACGCGCTTGCGCGACCAGATGCCGGGCTCGGCGTCTGCCGCCAGGCGCACTGCCCAGCGTTCGATGGCATCGCGCACCCCCCCACCATCCACTACCGGCGTGCTTTTGGCTAGCCCGAATATCTGGCCGGCGTCATTATGGACGTCGCGTTTCTGGCCCAAACGCAACTGACGACTTACGCCCACGAGAGCGATGGCATCGACTTGTCCATCCCATGCCTGAATGCGCGCCGCCATCTCTGCCAGATCGCCATCGCAGCCCTCATGGCGGACCTCGATCGACGTATCCAGGTAGTTCAGTGTTTCTTTGTGCGGCTCAACAGAGCGTAAATGAAGGGTAATAACTTGCTTTGTGATCATGGATTTGCCTCAACACTTCCCCAAGTTGGGCGGGCAGGTGCGGAGAAGTATTTGTATGTGAGCGATGGTTCTGCTCTCACCACCATCAGTGTGTGCTCACCCTTGCATTATAAGTCTC
>JAADGC010000149.1 GCA_013152585.1 Chloroflexota bacterium | reverse complement strand
TCCCATCTTCGCCACATGGAGAGTCGGCGAAGGCCGACTCCTGGCCGCAGGCCTGAAGAGCCTGACTTCAGTCAGCGAGTGCAAAACGAAAGGTCCTTGATGGACGTTCCCTTAGCTGCGATTGCTACACCGGGGGGTGCGAGGGGATGTACTGGCCCCAGCCGGCAGGGCCCACGAGCTGACCATCGCGCGTCACGGCCTGCCCGCGCACAAAAGTATCGCGCACGCGGCCCTGCACTTTGCGCCCGGCATACGGGGTGAAGCCCCCGATGGTAGCCTGCTCGGCGTCGCTGATCTCGTATTCGCCATGCAGATCGTAGATGACGAGATCGGCATCGGCGCCCACCTGCACTTGGCCCTTGCGCGGGAACAGACGAAAGATGCGGGCGGGATTGGTACTCATCAGCGCCGCCAGTTGCGGCCAACTGATGTGTCCGGCCATGACGCCGTATGTGACCATGAGGGGGAGCGCAGTTTGCAGGCCGGGCAGCCCGCCGGGCGTGCGGGTAAAGGGCAACTGCGGCCCCCCGACAGTTTGCGCATCCTGGCGTACGGCATCCCAGTCGATGGCGGCCAGTTCTTGCGCCGCGGCTTGCAGGCGTTCGTGATAGGGCTGCAATTTGCGCAAGGCTTCCGTCTCGCGGGTGCGGGCCGTGTCGAGGTCCAGCCCCAGCGCGTGGGCGGCTGCGGCCAGTGTGCGCGTGCGACCATCAAACAAACCCAGCCGGGCCTCTACAATGGCCCGTTGGTCGGGACTGAGTTCGGCCATGGCCGCGGCTACTTCTTCATCCTGCCAGGGGCGCAGACCCAGCTTTTGGGCGATGGTGTAATCGCAGTGATCGGTGCCCAGGGTATCCACGGCGCCGGCGGCCAGCAGTTGCATGAGATATGCCGGCTGATAAGGATCGCGCAACGGCGGCTGCATGATCCAGCGCCAGGCGGCGGGCCCGGCATAGATGCGCTCGTCGGCCAGCAGATATTGGGGGCAGGTTTCGCTGTACACGCGCTGGCCATTCTGCCGCGCCCGGGCGATCAGCTCCACGCTGCGCCCTACCGAATTGTGCACCACGTACAGCTCGCAGCGGGCTTCGTGGGCCAGAAACAGCAGGCGCTGCACGGCTTCGACTTCGGCCAGTGCCGGTCGGGCCTGACCGTGATAAACCAACGATGTCTGGCCAGCCTGCACATGGGCGGCGGTGGCGGCAGTAACGATAGCGTCGTTTTCGGCGTGCACCATCACTACCAAGTCGGCCCGGGCCGCGGCCCGTAGCGAGCGCAGGAGGACGGCGTCGTCCTGATAGTAAAAGGGGCGATAGGTGGTGTAGATTTTAATGGCGCTGACCCCGGCTGCTTTCAGATCCGCCATCCAGCGGTCGAGCTCGGCGTCTGTTGCGGGCAGCACGGTGAGCATGCAGTGCAGGGCATAGTCGATATGCGGGGGGAAGGGGGTAGGGGCCGGGCGGGCTTGCAGGGCAGCCGGATCGGTTTCGGCGATACCGAGGATCTGGTGGTGTCGGTTGGCCATGGCTATACGGGTATCTTGCCCCGGAAACTGGGTGGCAAAGTCGATGACCGTGGTCACTCCGCCCAGGGCGGCGCTGGCAGTGCCGTGCTGCCAGTCGTCGGCGGTGCGAAAGCCTCCCGTATCCAGCACGATGTGGGTGTGAGGATCGATGATGCCGGGCAGGAGGATACAGTCACGGGCGTCGACGGTTTCGGCGCCGGCCGGGGCCGGTAGCTCCCGGCCAATGGCGGCAATGATCTCCCCGTGTATCCAGATGTCGGCATCGAGCAGGCCAGAGGCTGTGACAATGCGCCCGTTGCGAATCAATGTGTCGTTCATACGCTGTCTCCGTTGACCAGGGCTTTGGCCAATGCGTTGTGGCGGGCAATCAGGGGCGGTAGATCAAGATCGACAAAATGCCCATCCATCACCCGCACCCGACCGTTGACGATCACCCAATCGGCTTTGACCGGGCCGCAGAAAACCAGGGCGGCCATGGGATCATGCAGGCCGCCGGCAAAATCGATGGTGTCCAGGCGATAGGCGGCAATGTCAGCGGCCATGCCCGGCGCCAGACAACCGATATCATCCCGGCCCAGCACCTGCGCCCCGCCACGAGTCGCCAGCCACAGCGCCTGCTCGGCGGTCAGTCCGGCCGGATCGCCGCTCACGCGTTGCAGCAGCATGGCCATGCGCGCTTCGTTGAGCAGATGGCAACTGTCGTTGCTGGCGCTGCCGTCTACGCCCAACCCCACTTTGACCCCCGCCTGCAAATACGACTTGACGGGCGCAATGCCGCTGGCCAGCCGCATGTTGGACGAGGGGCAATGGCAGACGCCGGTGCCGGTGGTGGCAAAAAGCTGAATTTCCTGCTCGTTGATGTGTACGGCATGGGCATGCCACACATCCTCGCCCACCCAGCCCAAATCTTCGGCGTATTCGGCGGGGCGACGGCCGAATTGTTGCAGGCAAAACGCCTCTTCGTCCCGTGTTTCGGCCAGATGCGTGTGCAGATGCACGCCATAGCTACGGGCCAGGGCCGCGCTTTCGCGCATCAGGTCGGGCGTGACGGAAAACGGCGAACACGGGGCCAGTACCAGGCGCACCATGCCATAGCGTTCGGACTGATGATAGGTTTCGATGAGGCGGCGGGAATCGCCCAGGATTTCCGCTTCATCTTCACACATGCTGTCGGGCGGCAGGCCGCCTTTGGATTCACCCAGGCTCATCGAGCCGCGGGCGGCATGGAAACGAATGCCCAGCTCGACCGCAGCCTCGATTTCGTCATCGATGCGACTGCCGTTGGGCAGGATGTAGAGATGATCGGAGGAGGTGGTGCAGCCCGAGAGCATCATTTCGGCCAATCCCAACTTGGCCGAAACATAAATGGCTTCGGGCGTGAGTCCGGCCCAGATGCGATACAGGACTTTGAGCCAGTGGAAAAGATCGACATTTTGCACGGCCGGCACGGCTCGCGTCAGGGTCTGGTACAGATGATGGTGGGTGTTGACGAGACCGGGAATGATGACATGGTTGCGGGCCGAGAGCACGGTGTCTGCGCTTGGGGGCAGGGCAGAGGTGGCACCGACCTGCATGATCACGCCCTCTTCGATGTAGAGGCCGCCGTCGCAGATTTGACGGCGTTCGTCATCCATGGTCACCAGCAGATCGGCGTGTTGAATGAGCAATGAGTGGGTCATGGGTTTAGGGTGTCCTGTTTGAATTAAGTGAGGAGTCGCTCTCGCAAAGCCGCAAAAGACGTCATGAAAAGTGGGGAGTGGGAAGTGCTAAGAAAAGAAAACTCTTTTTGATTTCGTGGGGGTCGCAATTCAGACCTCCTGAGATGCGGTTGAACCGAAAAGAGAAACTTAACTCTTGGCGCCTTTACGAGAGGCTTTTTCAGGAGTGCTACAGATTCATCAAACTATGTGGCTGCTTTTATTGTAGCCCAGGCGGGGGTGTCTGCCCAAGCAGGGGCATAAGCGGCGGAACGCCCTTTTGCCCCGGATTCTATGTGCCGGAGCCAAAGCAGGAGCTTATCCAAAACCTGAAACGCACCACCGCCGAACGATACGCTTTGATACCCACGCGGGTCTATGCTAAAATGCCCTTTGTCTTATAGAACCCCCCAAACACTCTCATCATCATGTTTAACCCGCTCGTTGGTTTTCCAGGTACAGTGCAACACCGATGGGTCTCGGCGGCAACGGGCGCCATGCGGGGCCGCTCCCGTCTGGCATGAGTCCTTCCGCGTCCCACCACTCTCTGGCTTTGCAGATGACCAGCAGCGAACAGTACCTCGCTGCTGGCGCCTTTTCTGGCAAACGCAAAGCCAACTCTCACTGCCGTTGCATCCTGGTCTCCCCGAGGAGCTTTTCTTATGTCCACATCATCCTCTGCTGAAAAACATCTTGTATGCGTCGCCTGGCCCTATGCCAGCGGCGACCGTCATCTTGGCCATGTGGCAGGCGCCTACCTGCCCCCCGACATCTACGCCCGTTATCAGCGCCTGCGCGGCAACGAAGTGCTGATGGTGTCCGGCTCGGACACGCACGGCACCCCCGTCACCGTGGCGGCGGCGCAGCGCGGGGTCAGTTATAGCGAGATCGTCGCCTATTATCATGGCCGCTTTGTGCAATCATTCCATGATCTGGGGCTGAGTTTCGATCTGTTCACCCACACCGACACCGAAAATCACTGGAATACCACGCACGAACTCTTTCTCAATCATCTGCGAAACGGCTATCTGTACCGCGATAAGCACCTGCAACCCTATTGTCTGGTCGATCAGCGCTTTTTGGCCGACCGCTATATCGAAGGTATCTGCCCGGTGTGTGGCTATCCCGATGCCCGCGGCGATCAGTGCGACAACTGTAGCAGCATTTTCGACGCCACCGAGTTAGGTCAGCCCCGCTGCAAAATATGCGGTCAGAGCGAGATCGAAATGCGGGAAACAGAACACTTCTTCTTTGATCTGGGCAAGGCCAGCCCGTATCTGGCGGAATGGCTCAACCAAGACAAAGAACACTGGCGCCCCCATGTACTCAACTATGCCCGGCAACAGGCCGAAAGCGGCGAGTTGCGCGGCCGCGCCATCACCCGTGATATCGACTGGGGCATCAGCATTCCCGTCGCCGATTTTGCAGACAAGGTGATCTACGTCTGGTACGACGCCGTGCAGGGGTATCTCAGCGCCACCCGCGAAGCCTGCGCCTTGCAAGGCGATCCCGAGGCCTGGAAATCGTGGTGGCTGGACCCCCAAGTCAAATCACTCTATTTTATCGGCAAAGACAACATTCCCTTTCACACGATCATCTGGCCCGCCATGCTCATCGCCGATGGTCGCGGCTTCAATCTGCCCTACGACGTGCCGGCCAACGCCTATCTCAACATCGAAGACAAAAAGATCAGCACCAGTCGTCGCTGGTCCATTGACCTGCCCTATTTCCTCTCCCGCTACGATCCCGACCCTCTGCGCTACGCCCTCACCATCAACGCCCCCGAAACGCGTGATGTCAACTTCACCTGGGAAGAATTTGTGCGCCGCAACAACGACGAACTGGTTGCCACCTGGGGCAATCTGGTCAACCGTACCCTGGGCTTTGCCTACAAGCGCTTCGATGGCCGTGTGCCCGAGCCCGGTACCCTGAACGAGATCGATCGTGCCCTGCTGGCCGAATCGGAAGCAGCTTTTGAGCGCGTGGGCGCCGAAATCGACGCCGTACGTCTGAAGATCGCTCTGTCCAAAGCCATGGAACTGGCCCACAGCGCCAACCGCTATCTCAATGAAAAAGCGCCCTGGACCCAGATCAAAACCGATACGCAGGCAGCAGCCACTACCATCTACGTGGCGCTGCAAGTGATCGACCGGCTCAAGATCCTCCTCAATCCCTTCCTGCCTTTTACCACCCAGCAATTGCATCACTACCTGGGTTACGAGGGCGACATCTTCGGAAACCTGAGCATCGACGAGGTCAGCGATGCTCGCGGCACCCACCCGGTGCTGCGTTACGATGGTTCACAGATTGAAGTCCGCTGGGAACCCGGTACTTTGCCTCCCGGCCAAAAACTCAACAAGCCTGCTGCTCTCTACAAAAAACTGGAGCCCAGCATTGTAGACGAGGAGCGCGAACGGCTGGCAGCGCATTTGCAACAGGCATCCTGATTCCGCCAGTGGAGCGCTTACCCATGCTAAAACCACGCCCTTCGTCCGGCCCCATTTTGCCGAAGTCCTGGCGGCTAACGATTATCCTGCCCGCGGGGAAGCCTGTTTGCGCATGCAACCCGACTGGAATCTGATCCTGCGCGGATTGATACTGGTCTCTGCGGGCGCTTGCCTGCTGGCCGCCATCCTGGGCATTTGGGTGTGGCGCCAGGTGCAACGCCTGCAAGTCCCGGCCCACGCCTCTTTTTGGCAGACCCTGCGCCTGACCCCTCTCAGCGTAGTGCTGCTGCTCGATTTGCTCGACATGGGCCTGGATATTTTTTCGGCCCCGATCACCTGGGTGTTGCTGGAGCGCATGGGTCTGCGCTCATTGCGCATGGTGACCGTCTCCGAGGCCATTCTGCCGGGCACACAGTTCTTGCCTATCATGACCCTGGCCTGGCTGGCGGCACGCACTTTCCGCCGCTTGCCACCACTGGCATGACCCTACGCCTTCGGGCATTTTTCGTCTCACCATCACCGGACGAATCCGCGATTCGCTCCCACGCGAGAAACCTTATGGAACTTCGCATCTATTGGCACATCCTGCTGCGCAGAAAATGGATTCCCATCACCCTGTTTCTGCTCACACTCCTGCTCACACTCGTCACCCAAAAACCCTGGCAATCGCCGCCCCCTACTTATGCCATGAGCCTTTCCTTTAGTGTGGGCATGCAGCCGCAAGCAGCGCCGACCGCCTACAACTATGATGGCTATTACACGGCGCTGGCCTCCGAATATCTGATCGACGACTTCGCCGAGATCGTCAAAGGGTCGGAATTTGCAGCCCGCGTGACGCAGCACCTGGCCGACAAAGGCATCAACATCGCTCCCGGCGCCATCCAGGGCAGCACCCAGACAGGTACCCTGCACCGCATCCTGCAAATAACCCTCTATAGTGCCGACGCCACCCAACTGGCAGACATTGCCGACGCCGTCAGCACGACCCTCACCGCCGATGCCTCCCTGTTCATGCCGCGGCTGCTGGCCGGACAAGGGGCAGTGTACCTCATCAATCGCGGCAACGTCGTTGCTATCGGCCCCAGTCTGCGGCAGCGTCTGGATTTCCCCTTGCGCCTGGTTTTAGCCCTGGTGGCCGGGATAGGACTGGCGTTTTTGGCAGAATACCTGGATGATCGGGTGCGCACCTCCGCTGATCTCGAGGCCCTTGGTCTGCCGACCATGGGTGAAATTCCCCGCCGTTGAACTCCGCAGCCAGCAGCAGATTCCAGCCGTTGCCGGCTTTATGCTACAATAGAGCTTCAATTCTGCGTCATTTCCACGTCTTTTAAGGCGTGGCTGAGGACATACTACCTGATGGAAATCAAAGCCTACTTACGTATTCTCCGCCGCCGAGGTTGGATCATCCTCCTCGCCGCCCTGATCGCCAGCGCTGCCGCCTTTGGTTTCAGCCGCCTGCAAGAGCCCATCTACCGGGCTCGTATCCTCGTCAGTATCCTGCCCGCCCGGGCCGACTGGGGGCTGAGCAACAGCACCAAAGACCTGTTGCGCAACTTCCAGACCAATCTGCTCACCCACCGCATGGCCCAAAAAGTCATCGATCGGGCCCAGCTCGATATGAATACCTACGAGTTGCTGTCCGAAGTCGAAGCCAATCCTGAACCAGATCGCTTCATCATCGAGATTATCGCCAAAGATCCCGATCCTCAGACCGCCATCGACATCGTGCAGACCATGGCCCAGATTTTTGCAGATGAGCGCGAAGTCTGGAATCAAGATCAGGATAAACGCGATCGCATCGACGTCACCATTGTCGATAATGTACGTGATGCTCCGCGCTGGAAGCCCAATCCGCCCATGAACGCCCTCGCCGGCCTGATCTTGGGCGCCTTGTTGGGCGGCATCCTCGTCTTCGTTCTGGAATGGCTGGAATCGGGCATTCTCCGCACGGCGGAAGATACCGAACGCTCGTTGGGCCTCACCGTGCTGGGGGCCATTCCCGCCACCGATACGCATGCGGACGCCAGTCGTAAACAGGCTAACGCAGGCGGAAATAGCGGTAGGGTTAGCAAGCGTTAGCCGCATCCGTGATGCGGCGGGTTAGGCGGCGAAAACGGCGCATCTCGGATGCGCCGGGCGCTCGACAACCCTCCTAGTATTTTTGGCCGTCGTGTACTAGCGAGCATCGGCAACATCCTCTCTCCCAATCACCTTCCTGAAACAGGCTGAATTTATATCATGACAACGGATTTAGTAACCCTCCAAGATGCCCGTTCGCCCCAGGCCGAGGCATTCCGCAGCTTGCGCACCAACCTTGATTTTTCCAGCCTCGACCATCCCCTGCACACCTTGCTCATCACCAGCGCCGAACCCGACGAGGGCAAATCCACCACCCTGGCCAACCTCGGCGTCATTTACGCCCAAACAGGCAAGCGCGTGGTTCTGATCGACAGCGATTTACGCCGCCCCCGATTGCATCAACTCTTTGGCCTTAACAACAACGTCGGCCTGTCTTCGGCCATCCTCGATGCCGACGCCGCACTGCCCTTGCAAAACACCGACATCCCCGGTCTGCAGGTCATCACCAGTGGCCCCCTGCCGCCCAACCCGGCCGACTTGCTGGCCTCTCAGCGCATGAGCAACCTCTTGCAGCAACTGTGCGAAGAAGCCGACATCATCCTGCTGGATGCCCCTCCCGTCATTGCCGTCACCGACGCTGCGGTGCTGGCCACCAAGGTGGACGGCGTGCTGTTGGCGGTCAGCGCCGGACGCACCACACGCGACCATGCTCAGCGCGCCAAAGCATTGCTCGATAAGGTCAAAGCTCGTATTGTCGGCGCGGTGCTCAATAACGCTGCCCTCGACGCCAGCATTTACGGTTATTACGGCCAGGAATAGGTATTAGTCCGTAGTCCTTAGTCCGTGATCCGTGGTCGCTGCGTGTAATGAACCCTATTGGCCAAGGCCAGGCGGTTGCTGTTGTGAAAAGTCGTTATGGGGCGCAGACTAAGGACTCCGGACTAAGGACTAAGGACTACCTTTCAACCATATTTCAGGAGCAACCATCACCATGAAAGCGCTGATATTGAGCGGTGGCAAAGGCTCGCGACTCTATCCTCTGACTTACACCAACGCCAAACAACTGATCCCCGTAGCCAACAAACCCGTCCTCTTCCGGGTCATCGAAGCCATTCACGATGCCGGCATCATCGACATCGGCATCATCATTGGCGACGACGACAACGGCAAACGCGTGCGCGAGGCCGTGGGGCAGGGGCGGCGCTGGCAGGTGAACATCACCTATATCGTACAGGAGGCTCCCCTGGGTTTGGCGCATTGCGTTTCCATCGCCGGCGATTTTCTGGGGGATGATCGCTTTGTCATGTTTTTGGGCGACAACGTGATCGAAGGCGGCATCAGCAACCTCATTCGCAAATTCGAAAACTCCGACACCAACAGCCAGATCGTCCTCACCCCGGTCAGCGAGCCCCAGCATTACGGCGTGGCCGAACTCAATCCTGACCAGAGCATCAAAAAACTGGTAGAAAAACCGCGTGATCCTCGCAGCAATCTGGCGCTGGTTGGCATCTACATGTTCGATCCCACCATCCACGAAGCCGTGCGCGCCATCACCCCTTCGTGGCGGGGTGAACTCGAGATCACCGATGCCATCCAATGGCTGGTCGAACAAAACTACAAAGTCCATCCCTACATCCACCGCGGCTGGTGGATAGACACCGGCAAGCCCATCGACATGCTGGCCGCCAATGCCAAAGTCCTGGAAGAGCTCACCCCCCGCATCGAGGGCTTTGTGGATCGTGACTCGCAGGTTGACGAGCGCGTCACCATCGAAGCCGGGGCCGAGATCGTGAACAGTGTCGTGCGAGGCCCTACCATCATTGGCGAAAACACCCGCATCGTCAACAGCTATGTGGGCCCCTTCACCTCCATCTACCACGATTGCCAGATCGAAAACGCCGAGATCGAATACAGCCTGATACTCGAACACTCCACCATCAGCAACGTACATACCCGCATCACCGATAGTCTCATCGGCCGCAACGTTAAAGTCGCCCATTCCGAACTCAAACCCCAGGCCATCAAACTCACCCTGGGCGACAACTCCCAACTCGGACTCATCTAAGTTTTGCCTGCCTCCCTGCCTGCTTTGGCCGCCCATCTGGCCCAGCCCTTCCACTACTGGCCCTGTACCAGTCTCACCGCCACCTTCGCTCACAGCTCCTTCGTGCCGGCCTATTCCGTTTCGCCCCAGGCCGACGCCCGCCACCGCATCCATCGTCTGGCCGACGCCGTGGCCATTTTGGCCGAACGGTTGCACCGCCTGCAACAGGCTTTGCCCTACTGGCGCCACCTCGATGCCGGGGTCTATTTCGACTTCCGCCCCATTCAGACACAGGCCATCGTCCACATCGAACGCCTGGGCGCTGCCCTCGATGTCACACTCTACGCCGACCTGCTTTCCCCGGCCTTTCGCCTGGCCGAACACTATTGGGCCACCTCCTACTGCCCGGCCTATTACGCCGCCGACCAGTCCCGGAACGACGCCTTCACCCAGCATTTTCGGCAACAAGCCCAGCCCACCATGCAGGCGCATCTGCAAACCGCCCGCCACGAAATCGCCGCTGCCGGCGAGCTGCTCTTTCAGCGCGGCGACATCAGTTTTTTAACGGCTGCCGCTGCGCCCGACGAACAGCAGCGCCATGCGGCCCACCTGCTGCGACCTGAAAACAAGCTATTCCTTTTCTCCCGGCATCTTCCCACCCTCACCCTCAGTCGTAGCTTCGATCTTTTGGAAGCAGGAAAATCTACCCGATGAAGAATTTTTTGATCACTGGCGGCGCCGGCTTTATCGGCGCCAATTTCGTCCATCACCTGCTGAGTCACCATCCCGACTATCATGTCGTCGTTTTTGATAAAATGACCTATGCCGGCAATCTCAACAATCTGGCCGACGTCAGCGATGATCCCCGCTACACCTTCCTGCGCGGCGACATCTGCGACGCCCCGGCCGTCGAGCAGGCCATCCGCCAGCATCACATCGATACCATCGTCAACTTTGCGGCCGAAACCCACGTCGATCGCTCCATCGAAGACCCCAACGCCTTCATTCACACCGATGTCATCGGCACCCATGTGCTGCTGGAAGCAGCGCGCAAATTCGGGTTGGAGCGTTACCACCAGATATCAACCGACGAAGTCTACGGCCACATCCCCCATGGCACCTCCTCCGTCGAAACCGATTCTGTGGCCCCGCGCAGCCCCTATTCTGCCAGCAAGGCCAGTGGCGATCTGCTGGTGCTTTCCTACTGGGTGACATACAAACTGCCCGTCACCATCACCCGCGGCGCCAACAACATCGGCCCCTACCAATATCCCGAAAAAGTCGTCCCCCTCTTTGTCACCAACGCCCTCGAAGGCAAACCCCTGCCCGTGTATGGCGACGGTCGCCAGATGCGTGACTATCAGTGGGTTGGCGACCACTGCCAGGGTATCGATGTCGCCTTGCATCAGGGCCAGTTGGGCGAAGTCTACAACGTTGGTACCGGGCAGGAGGTAGAAAACCTGCGTATGGTGGAGATCTTATTGGATGAAGTGGGTGCGCCACCCAGCCTCATCCAGCATGTCGAAGACCGGCCCGGCCACGATCGCCGTTATTCGCTCAATGTCGACAAGCTCAAAGCCCTGGGGTGGCAGCCAGAACACGACTGCGAAGCCGCCATCCGCCGCACAGTGCGTTGGTATATCGAGAACGAATGGTGGTGGCGTCCCATCAAAAACGGCGAATTCCGGGATTACTACCAGCGCATGTATGGCAATCGCAAAGTCATTGCCGTCCCATAAATAGTCCCATGGTCTTTGACCGTTAGTCCTTCATCGTCGCTGCTCCGGTTCTCACCGCAATCCGCACTTTTTCGTCATGCGGTGTGCCAGCCCTCATGGCGTCTGCCCCCCCAATAGACAGTTGCTTCCCAGCCCAAAACTCGCTACACTAGAGCTCGGTGTCAACACCTTGCTGGTTCCGCCCCTCTTTCACTCATTTCCCCCCGCATCATGGTGCAAACCTGGCGCAAGGCGCTCCATCATCAGCGCCTGCAAGCGCCCCTGGCAATTCTGTCCGAAACCTACCGGCCGCTGGCCTTATTTGCTGGCGAGCTGTTCATTGCCGCGGAACCTTTTTTGCCGGACTCCCTCGCTCGCTGGGTGCAAAATCTGATCGATTCCGACACCCCCTTTCAGCAGGAGGACACATGATGGCATGGCTGGCATCACTTACGGCAATTGATTGGGCCAGTCTCGCCTTGCCTGTGTTAATTCTACTGGTCTGGGGGCTCGAACATCTCTATCACCGGATCGCCGGTCGCAGCCCGGCGCCAGCTCCCAGCGCCCCCCTGCTCTCGCTCAGTAGCGGAGGCACTTACGCCCCCAGCGCCCTGTCCGACACGGCCGTCAACCAGCGCAGCAACCAGCCCGTGCAATTCCTGCTGCACGAGCGCAGCCAGTTCATTGGCCCCGATGCCGTAGCCACTGCCGTGCAACTGCTCGATCCCACAGCCCCGTACGATGTCATCCAGGGCTATTTGCCGGCCGATCTCTTGGTGCTGGCCGACTTGGGCTACGACTTGCCCCCAGCATCGGCCCTTGATCCAGCCTCTCTGCCGGTTGCCAATCTTATCCAGCCCCATGGCGCCTGGCTGGATGAAAACCTGCCACCGCTATCGTCACGCGTGCTGCAATTCATGCGCCTGTTTGTGGCATTGCTGATGCTGGCGCCATTGCTTTATCGTCTTTTTTTCCCCTGATCTCCCCTTCCCCCCTCCTGTCATGACACTTCAGCGAGCCATTGCCTTCTGGTTGGGAATCCTGACGGCAGTCATCCTTTTTCTACAATATTTCGTGCCGGTTCCCTGGCTAAACCATCTGGCCCAACCCTTTTTGGTCTGGATTATCGCCTTGACCGCGGCCGCTTTTGTGCTGGCCGCCGTTCATCTGTGGGGCAAACACCTTTCCAAAATGACCGAAAGCGCCGGTAGCGCCTTGTTGGTGCTCGGCTTCGCAGGGGCGCTGATCGCAGGCCTCTTACCGCAGGGCTACGAGGCCGGCCTGGGACAATGGCTTTATCGCTGGCTGATCGCCCCCGGCCTGGCTGCCCTGTTTGCCTTATTGCCGATTTTCCTGGCCTACGCCCTTTACAAACACCTGCAACTGCGCAGCATTGGCTCGGTTTTGCTGGCGCTGACGCTGGTGCTCGTGCTTTTGGGGCAGATTCCGCTGATAGCCGAACGTCTGCCCTTGCTGGCTGCCCTCCGCCATGACATTTTGATCGCCCCGGCAGCCGTTGCTTTCCGGGCGCTGATCATCCTCCTGGCAGTGGGGCTCACCCTCAACGTCTGGACACGCCTGAGAGACATTATCTCATGATTTGTCCTGCCTGCGACAAAGAAAATCCCAGCGATGCCGAATACTGTGTGTATTGCGGCCAGCCCTTGCTGGAAGAGATTCACCCGCGGCCGCGACTCCTGGCCCAGATTCAGGGACTCATTCCCCCCGAACCTATTATCAGCACCGGTAAATCGGGATTAGGGCGAATGCCGGCAGCCTCAGCCATTATCGTCGGCGGCTTGGAAAAACAAACACCGGCGAAAGAAGAGTCCACCCCCTCTGCGCCCGCACCCGAACAGAGCGAGGAACCCGCCCCGCTGCCAGAGACCGAGGCAGGCGAAGAAACCAAGGCCGCCGTGGTCGTGTTGCCTCCGCCCGAGCCCGAAGCTGCGCCCGCACCCGAGCTGGGTGAGCCGCCCGCACCGCCGCCGGAGATAGAAGAAGGCGAGGAAACAGCGGTCGAGTCCGGGCTAGTGGTGTTGCCCCCGCCCGAGCCCGAAACTGCGCCCGAGCCGGAGCTGAGCGAGCCGCCCGCCCCGATGCCCGAGATAGAAGAAAGCGAGGAAGCAGAGGCCGCCTTAATGGTGTTGCCCCCACCCGAGCCCGAAGCTGCGCCCGAGCCGGAGCTAATCGAGCCGCCCGCCCCGATGCCCGAGACCGAAGAAAGCGAGGAAACAACTGTCGAGTCAGGGCTAGTCGTGTTGCCCGCACCCGAGCCCGAAGCTGCGCCCGAACCGGAGCTGAGCGAGCCGTCTGCACCGCCGCTGGAGATAGAAGAAAGCGAGGAAGCAGAGG
>JAADGC010000052.1 GCA_013152585.1 Chloroflexota bacterium | reverse complement strand
GCGAATGGACGCTAAAAAATTATTCGCGTTCATTCGCGTTCATTCGCGGTTCTCATTTGCGGTCTTATCGAATTTAGATGCGTCAGCCCTGCACACCACCCACCTGACTTCTCTCTCCACTCTGCACTCACGGAGTTCTTCTCTATGACCGAAACTGAAACCGTTGCCAACACCCAAAGCCCTTGCCTACGAGACCGACTGGTAGCCGACCTGTGCCGGTTAGGGGTTCATCCCGGCATGACTCTACTCGTGCATTCGTCGCTCAGCGCCCTGGGGTGGACGCCGGGCGCCGCCGTGACCGTGATTCAGGCACTGATGCAGGTGCTCACGCCCACCGGCACCTTGGTCATGCCCTCGCACTCCACCGACTACACCGATCCCGCCGACTGGCAAAATCCGGCCGTACCGGAAGACTGGTGGCCGCTCATCCGCCAGCACATGCCAGCTTATGATCCCCATCTGGCGCCCACTCGCGGGCTGGGGCGCATGGCCGAAAGCTTTCGCACCTGGCCCGGGGTGCAACGCAGCGGCCATCCTCACTTCTCTTTCGCCGCCTGGGGCCGGCACGCCACTGACATCACTGCCCATCACAGCCTGCATTATGGTCTGGGAGAAGGCTCGCCCTTAAAACGCGTGTACGAGTTGGGTGGTTGGGTGTTGTTGCTCGGTGTGGGCTACGATCGCAACACCTCCTTCCACCTCGCCGAATACCGCGTCCCCAACCCGCCTCTGCGCCCCAACGGTGCCCCCATCATCGAGCATGGACAACGCGTCTGGAAAGTTTTGCAGGACATTGATCTCGATGAAGAACCCCTGGTCGATCTGGGCGCCGATTTCGAAAAAACGGGCCTCACCCACATCGGCAAGATTTGCCAAGCGACGGCTCGGTTGTTCCCCCAGCGAGCCGCAGTCGATTTTGCCACCGCCTGGCTCGCCAATCGGCACGATAGTAATGTACCCCCTTTTTGACAAAGCACACACCTCGTTGTATATTGCAGGCATGTGAGCCGTGCGACGATGCACGAAATCAATCCCTTCTTTCCTGCTTCTTTGCGAAGTTCTTGTTCTCAAACGGAGGAGCCGTGTCATGAACAAACGAACCCTTTGGCTACCAATGATTCTGTTGCTGGTTTTGACAGTCGTGCTGTCTGCCTGCGCCACGACGACCCAGCCGACACCCGAGCAATCCGCGACCGCGACGGAAGCGCCGGCCACCGAAGCGCCCGCTCAACCCAGCGGGAACTATCAGATACCCACCATCGAAAAGGGTAAATACAACGTCGCCTTCGTCTATGTGGGCCCGCACGACGACGGCGGTTGGTCACAAGCGCATGATGTAGGGCGCTTGTATGTGGAGAAAAACGTCGACAATGTGCACACAGCTTATGTCGAGCTCGTCGCCGAAGGCGCGGATGCCGAACAGGTGATCCGCTCATTGGCCCGCAAAGGCTTTGACGTCATCTTCACCACCTCATTTGGCTATATGGATGCTTCCGAAACCGTCGCCGACGAATTTCCGGATGTGGATATCATCCACCTCACCGGTTTCAAAGCGAACGGGAAAAACTTTGGCAACCTGATGGGGGCCATGGAAGATATGAAGTACACCGCCGGCATGATCGCCGGCTCACGGGCCAAGTTGGATGGCAACACCAAGATTGGTTACATGGCGACCTTCCCCATTCCCGAAGAATTGCGCCTGGGTAATGCTTTCGCCCTGGGTGTGCAAAAGACATGCCCCGAATGCACCATCGATGTGCGCTGGATTTTCACCTGGCATGATCCCATCCTGGAAAAAGAAGCTGCTTCCTCGCTGTTCGATAGCGGCGCCCAGGTGGTGATGACCGGCGCCGATACACCGGCTTCGGCCGAGGCCGCTCCCGAAGGGAAGTGGGGCATTACCTACGACTACCAGTACAACTGCACCCTCCCTGCCTGTCTGACTTCGATGTACTGGAACTGGGGCCCCGTATATGCCAAGATTGTCGAAGATTCCCGCGCCGGCACCTGGAAAGGCGGTTGGGAGTATTTCGATGCTGATAGCGGCGGCATGGGCCTGTATGGTTTCGGTGAAGGCGAAACGCTGCAGCCGGGTGTTGCCGAACTGCCGGCAGCCGATCTGGCCCTGATTCGCGAGACCTACAACAAATTCCTCTCGGGTGAGCTGAACCGTTTCGACGTGTTCTCCGGCCCCATCACCGATAACCAGGGGAACGTGATTGTGCCCGCAGGCCAAAGCCTGGAACAGGCAGACCTGGATGGCTTCAAGCAGTTTGGCAGCGATTGCAAGATCTGCATGTACTGGTGGAACCAAAACATCACTGCTGAATTGCCCGAGCTCAAATAACCCTCCCCCTTTCACCTTTGCCAGGGCGGTGCCAACGCCGCCCTGGCTTTTTCTAATCCAAGGGAAAGACCCTCATGGACGATACACCTTATGCGGCTGAAATGAAGGACATCGTCATTCGCTTTCCCGGTGTCCTGGCGAATGACCATGTGAACTTGACAGTCAAACAGGGCGAAATTCACGCCTTGCTGGGCGAAAACGGTGCAGGCAAGAGCACCTTGATGAATGTCTTGTCGGGGCTCTATCGTCCTACAGAGGGAACAATCAAAATCTATGGCGATCCGGTCCACTTCAGCTCACCCAAAGATGCCATTGCCAAAGGCATCGGCATGGTGCACCAGCACTTCATGCTGGTGCCCACTTTGACCGTGACCGAAAACATCCTCCTGGGCCTGCACCAACCCCGCTTTTTTATGAACATGAAAAAGCTGAACCAACAGATCGGAGAGCTGCAGGAACAGTACGGTTTGCGTGTCGATCCCGAGGCCATGATCTGGCAGCTTTCGGTAGGCGAGCAGCAGCGGGTGGAGATTTTGAAAACGCTGTTTCGCGGGGCCAAGATACTCATCCTCGACGAGCCCACGGCTGTGCTTGCCCCCCAGGAAATCGACGATCTGATGGGGACGATGCGGGCGCTGATCGCTCAGGGCAAGTCCATCATCTTTATCAGTCACAAGTTGCAGGAAGTAGAGGTGGTCGCCGATAGAATCACGGTGTTGCGCAAAGGCAAAGTGACGGCTGAAGGCATCGATATCACCGGATTAGACCGGCGTAAATTGGCTCAGTTGATGGTAGGGCGAGATGTGGTGTTCAGCATCGAAAAGACAGTGCACGAACCGGGCGAGGTGGTGTTGGCAGTACACGATCTGCGGGCCGAGAACAATAAGGGCGTGCCGGCGCTGCGCGGTATTTCCTTCGAGGTTCGTGGCGGCGAAGTCCTGGGGATTGCCGGTGTCTCTGGTAATGGCCAGAGCGAGCTGGCCGAATGTATCACCGGCCTGCGCCCGGCGCAAGGGAGTATTCTCATCCATGGGCAGGAGTTGATTAACGCCTCACCAGCCAAGGCTATTGCGGCCAATGTGTCCCACATCCCCGAAGACCGCACCCGCGTTGGTTCGGCCCCCAATCTATCGATCACCGACAACACGATCATGAAGTGCTACACCGAGGAACCGATTGGCAACGGCCTGACCATCAATCGCACCAATGCCCGAGCTTATGCGCGGCAACTAAAGCAAGCCTACGACATCCTGGCGCCCAGTGTGAAAACCCTGGCGTGTAAATTGTCTGGCGGTAATCTGCAAAAAATGATCCTGGCGCGGGAGATCTCGGCCAACCCGCAGTTGATTGTGGCGGTGCAACCCACACGCGGCCTGGATGTGGGCGCCATCGAAGCGATCCAGCACCTGTTGCTGGTGCAACGCGATGCGGGAGCAGCGATATTATTGATCTCGGAAGAACTGGAGGAGCTGCTGTCACTCAGCGATCGTATCGCCGTGATCTATGAAGGTCAAATCATGGGAACCGTGGATCCGGAGACTGTCGATGTGTATGCCATCGGCCAGATGATGACCGGGGCACGGATGGAAGACATTCAAGAAAGTACGGAGACGCACCATGAATCTGCCATTTGACGTTCGCTTCGAAAGACGCAGCGAAGACAATCCCTGGTGGTTGCCAGTTGCCACGGCCCTGGGCTCGGTGGTGGTGGCCTTCGTCATCAGTGGTATCATCCTCAAATTGACAGGTGGTCAGCCGCTGGTGGTGGGAAAATTCTTTTGGCAGGCCACCTTTGGCAGTTGGCCCACTTTTTCGGATACCATCGTCAAGGCCACGCCGTTGATCTTGGTCGGTCTGGCCTGTGCGGTAGCCTTCAAGATGAAGCTATGGAATATCGGTGCCGAAGGGCAATTCTACATGGGCGCCTTTTTT
Source organism: Chloroflexota bacterium (assembly GCA_013152585.1). Classification (GTDB taxonomy): domain Bacteria; phylum Chloroflexota; class Anaerolineae; order J102; family J102; genus JAADGC01. The sequence goes on along the minus strand of JAADGC010000052.1, from coordinate 9,759 downwards.
GCCAGCCTGGTGGTGCTCGTGCCCATCGTGCCTATGGATAGCCCCAAGGTCGTGATCCTGGGCTCGATGATGATCATGGGTATGATCGGCGGGGCGCTGTGGGGCTTCTTCCCCGGCTTTCTCAAAGCGAAATTCAATGTCAACGAGATCATCACTACCCTGATGCTGAACTATGTCGCCATCCTCTGGAACAATTTCTGGATTTTTGATAAGTGGAGCGACGCCGGTTTTCAGATGACGCCGATGTTCGATAAAAAAGCCTGGCTGCCCCGGCTGGCAGATTACGCCCATCAGTACAAGGCTTTTTCGGGCATTACCCTGCACCTGGGTGTGCTGATTGGTTTCGTGGCCGCCATCGTGGTGTGGTGGATCTTTCAGCGCAGCCGCTGGGGTTACGAGATCAAACTAATCGGCGACAACCCCGAAGCAGCCCGCTATGCCGGACTCAATATCACGCGCAACATCGTGCTGGTGATGATGTTTTCGGGCGCTTTGGCCGGGCTGGCAGGGATGTCGGAGGTGAGCGGTGTGGTGCATCGTTTGCAGGAACGCATCTCTCCGGGCTACGGCTTTACCGGCATCATCGTAGCCTGGCTGGCCAAACTCAACCCCTTTGCCGTGATCGTCGTTTCCATCTTGTTCGGCGCCTTGATCGTCGCCGGTCGCGAGATTCAACCCTCGGGTCTGGCACAGTTGTTACAAGGCATCATCTTATTCATGGTCATCAGCAGTGATGTGCTGCTGCGCTATAAAATCCGCATCGTACGCGTCAAGCCACTGACTGCCTGAGCGTTTGGGCTGTCCCCTTCCTGGCACAGGAACCGTATTCGCATGAATCTAGAAATCATTCTGCACGCAGGCATCGCCACCGGAACCATCCTCCTCTTTGCCACCATTGGGGAGTTGATCACGGAGCGTTCCGGGATCATCAATTTGGGTGTCGAGGGCATGATGTTGGTCGGCGCCATGACGGGTTTTAGTGTTTCGTTAGCGACCGGTAACCCCTGGCTGGGGGTATTGATGGCCATGTTGGCGGCTGGTATGTTGGGTCTGGCACATGGTTTGGTCACCATTCATTTGCAGGCAGATCAGGTCGTCAGCGGGCTGGCGCTCACTTTTTTGGGCACCGGCCTGGCCCTGGTGTTTGGCGAAGGGTTGACCGGAAAGAATCCGCCGTTGGTGCCCAATTGGTCGCTGCCGGGCCTGGCCCACATCCCTTTTATAGGGCCGACGTTTTTCGCGAATCACAGCGTCCTGGTCTATATCGGTTATATCTTCATTCCCGCGGTATGGTTCTTCATTTATAAAACCCGCCCGGGGATGCACTTACGCGCCATTGGCGAAAAACCCGAAGCCGCCGACACGCTGGGCGTCAACGTATATCGCTTGCGCTACTTGTATACGTTTGTGGGTGCCTGTCTGGCCGGATTATCGGGAGCCACGATTAGCCTGGCGGTTTCTCCGGGCTGGTACAGCGCCCAAACCACGTCGGGCCAGGGCTGGATTGCCGTAGGTCTGGTGATTTTCGCCCAGTGGAATCCGCTGCGGGCGGCGTTCGGGGCTTATTTATTTGGCGCTTTGCGCCGCGGTATATTAGATTTACAAGGACCGGCAGTCTTACTTGGCTTCACCAATCCCCTATACATCAACTCTAACTGGAGCTTTTTTCTGAAAATGGCACCGTACCTTCTGGTGATTCTGGCGTTGGTCGTCGGCTCGCGAGCGGCGATCAAGAAGCACATCGGCTCGCCGGCAGCGCTGGGCGTACCCTACATTCGTGGAGATCGGTAACAGCCCCCAATCGCTTCTGCTCAAGAAGCTCTCAACAAGTATTTGGCCGAAACTGTCGTTTGTGTCCCTGGTTGCAACGAAGTCGGGATGCCTCCAACGCATTGGCCAATCAGGAGAAAACATGATGCCTAAAGACATGATGACATCAACAGAGGCGCCTCACGGAGATCAGCCAAGGGCTCTGTGGCGAAAGGGCGGTGCTCTTGGTATGGGACACAATGGGCACTTCAATAAATATCTACGCTCAAGAACCATGAAACAGCTTCTCATTCTGCTTACACTCCTTCTTCTATTCTCCTCTACATCGAACGCGGCCTCGGTTCTGCGTTTGCGGGGATGGATCACTGAAAATGGCAAGCCTGCGTCTTATGTACAGGTGATCGCTGAATGTGATGGTGTTCGATACAACCGCGTTGCTGATGCCGGTGGATTTTACAACTTCTATCTCCAACTGCCGGGGGCTCCACAATCGTGTTCGATAAGTGTAATCGCCAACGACACCATTGCCATCTCGCCGTCCCCAGGGCATGTGAACCCATACGGGACTCTTGTCAGCCATCCCACCCCTGGCTCTGTCAAGCTCGAACAGCTACGCTTTGCGATTTATTGGACGGATTTCAGGATATCCAGTTCAGTGGTACCTTGGGCGCCATGGGATAATGCGAGCAGTGCCGTTATCGGTTATGGCCGGCCGATGGTGGATGTGAGTAATTATCCAGATGATGGGGAACTATACGATCACGCGGCAGTTTGGTACAACTGGTGGTATGAATGCAGCGATAAAAAGCAGTTACCAATGGCCGGACGCCCCGACCTGATTCCGAACATTTGGGGCTGCAATGATGGCCGCCCTCTTCTTCTTTTGAATGAGCCGGACATTTTCGATCAAGCTAATCTGACACCGATGCAGACGGCCGAGGCAGTCAAGACTGTAATGAATGGTGGCTGGCATGGAGATGTTTACTGCTGTGGAACATTTGCGGTTCATACTGACTACATGCTCGCCGTAATTCGGGCATATGAACGGATGTACGGACACTGGCCAATTACCAATTATCACATTCACGCCTATGCAATTCCCACAAGCAACGATGAATCGCAGACAACCTTCATGACACGCGGCGAGCAGACCGTGCAGGAAGTCCGTGATTTCATTTCAACGCTGCGGCAAAATGGCTATCTGGTTGATAACGTCGTCATCAGCGAATATGGCGGATTGTCGCGCAAAGATGTTGATTCCAACCTGATGGCGTCGCTGCTGATCTGGCAAACAGAGGAATTGCGAAAAATACCTGAGATACGCGCCCTCCTGTGGTTTAGTACGTACTATCCATACTGGTGGCACAATGATCTTCTCAATAAAGATGGCTCATTAACACTCGTTGGCAAAGTCTGGAAACTGCTGGCTGACGAATACAATTGATCTCACTTCAAAATGTCAGGGCATACTCCAAACACTTCCATGCTCAACCATCCTGGCAACTTAGCCCCACTCCATGCCTTCGCGCGGGCCATGCCCAAGATTGAGTTGCACGTGCACCTCGAAGGAGCGCTCCTGCCTGCCACGGTTCTCAAGCTGGCACAGCGCCATCAACTACCACTGCCCGCCCGCACCGAAACCGAATTACAGGATTGGTACCAATTCCGTGACTTCAGGCATTTTATCGAGGTCTACCTCAAACTGCAGAACCTTTTGCGCAGCAGCGCCGATTTCGAACTGATCACCTATGACTTCGGCCGCGAGATGCAGCGCCAAAATATCCGTTACGCCGAAGTCACTTTTACGGCGTACACGCATCTGTGGATGAACAAAGGCCTGAGCCCGGATGACATCATCACCGGGCTCGATGCCGGTCGCTGCCGCGCCCAGGAAGATCTGGGGGTGACCATCGCCTGGGTGCTGGACATTCCTCGCAATCTCAGCTTCGAAGGGCAACGCTACACGGGGGCGGCCAGCGATCCCACGGTGGAGATGGCCCTGGCCTGGCAAGACCGGGGGGTGGTGGCGCTGGGTCTGGGTGGCGACGAACGCACAGCAGCGGCCGAACCATTTGCCCCCGCCTTTACAGAAGCCCGCGCTGGCGGTTTACATAGCGTCCCCCACGCCGGCGAAATGGACGGGCCCGGCAGTGTGTGGGGATCGCTACGGGCGCTGGGGGCAGAGCGCATCGGGCATGGCGTGCGCGCCATCGAAGACCCGACCCTGATCGATTATCTGATCACTCACCACATCCCCCTGGAGGTGAACCCCACCTCCAACATCTGCCTGGGTGTGTACGATAGCTACGCGGCCCATCCGTTGCGCCAGTTGTGGGATGCCGGGGTGCTGGTCACAGTCAACAGTGATGATCCTCTCCTCTTCAACACCACCCTGAACCAGGAATATGATCTGTTGATCGATCACTTTGGTTTTGGCGCTGCCGAACTCGAACAAATCTCGCTAAACGCACTACACGCCTCTTTTTTGCCCCCCGAGCGCAAAGCTGAACTCGAGCAGTCGTTCCGCCAGGAATTTGCGCAACTGCACAGCTTGTACGAATGAGAGAATAGCCGAGGTAACTAAACTGGCCTCCCACCGCATCTAAGGATGGATACAGGATCATTATCCCGTTGCCATTTTGTAGCGATGCTGGTCGGCCGAAGCCTCGCCAGATAGTTACGTCAAGTTCACCGCTTCCGGAGACAAATTCCATGACCAAAAAAGTGACTGTCAAGTGGACCCAAGAAAAAGAATTCATCGCTGTTGACCACGATGGTGGGGGGCAGGTTGGTATTTCCGGCCCCAACCCCGAGGGGAAATCGATGGGCGCCAGCCATTTATTGCTGGCGGCGCTGGGCGGCTGCATGGGCACGACCATCATTGCCGTCATGCTCAAGCGTCGCAAAGAAGTGGAATCCTTCGAGGTGGAGGTTGTAGGCGAATCCATCGAAGAATGGCCCAAGACCTTTACCAGCGCCCACCTTACCTATACCATTAAGGGGCGCAACATCGAAGAAGCCATCATGGAACGGGCGGTGTGGCTGGCCGAAAACCGTTATTGCACGGTTTCGTCCACGCTGGGGCTGCCACTCACTCACGAAGTCGTGGTGATCAACACCGACTCTAACCCACTCCCCACCGACCACTTCTAAGAAACAAACATCGTTCCCGGCCACGCCCACCCCTCTCACGTCGGCGTCGGCTATGACCCTTTGGGAGCCCGGGTGACCCGTAAACCGGTAGATTTGAAGGTGTTTTCCTTTCTTTTCGTATCTTCTTAATAACCTGGGGTAGGGGCAGGGCTTGCCCCTACCCGGCAAACCCCCTATTTTTCAAGCGCTGCATTCCATAGTATACTCATCGCATATCCCCCCTTTTCATCGGAGGCCATCGTGGATTGGACGACCATTGGCGCCTGGATCATCCAGGGCATCATCCTATTCGGATTTGCCACCCTGGGAGTAGTCCTGGGACAGCGGCTTTTAAGCCGTCCCCCGTTCTCCGCCCCCCCGACTGCTCACCCCCAACAGCCGGCGGTGGCCCCCTCCCTCGCAGCGGCCACCGCCCCCGCGGCCCCGTCGACGCCCAACCCCGACCTCGACATCCAGCGCGCGGTCGAGTTTTCGGAAAAAGGACGTATGCTTCTGGTGCTGGACATGCCCGTCATGCTTCTCGACGACGACAAATCCCTGATCGATGCCTGGATTGAGTCGGTGGGGTGGGCTCGTATCGAACACCAACGCATGGGCCGGGGTCAGTCCGGACTGGCAGGCGCTCAAGCTGACCCCGGCAGCCTGAGCAGTCTCGATCCCACCCACGCTGATCCCGAAGTGCTGGGGGATCAACTCAACCAGGTGCTCAATCGCCTGCAACTCTCGGCGGAGCGTCGGCGTCATTTCCGGGCCATGCTGGCCGAGAACTTCCCTGCCAGCGAGGAAGATTGACGCCATCGTCAGGTGCTGCGCATGAACGACGCGTCTCCCACCACCTACACCATCCACGACCTCCCCGCCGACACTCGTCCCCGCGAACGGCTGGTCCGCCTCGGTGCCAAGGCGCTCAGTGATGCCGAGCTGCTAGCCATCATCCTGCGCAGTGGTGCGCGGGGCATCAACGTCATCGACATGGCGACAGAATTAGTGCGCTCGTATCGGGGCCTGAACGGGCTGGCGCATGCCACATGCACAGACCTGCAACAACATCGGGGCATGGGCGAGACCAAAGCAACCCAGATCTTGGCCACAATCGAATTAGGGAGACGCGTGATCACGGCTGATCCCGGTCATCGCATCCGTGTCAGCTCTCCCGGCGAAGTGGCCAACCTGCTCATGGCCGAACTGGCCTACGCCGAGCAGGAGCATGTGAAGGTGGTACTCATTGACACGCGTAACTACGTGCTGGCCACGCCTACCGTGTATCAAGGCTCGCTCAACAGCGCCCATGTGCGCATCGGTGAACTGTTCAAAGAAGCGATTCGGCGCAATGCGGCTGCCATCATTGTGGCCCATAATCATCCCAGCGGCGATCCCAACCCCTCACCCGATGATGTCACCCTCACCCGGCGCATGGTTGAGGCCGGACGGCTGCTCAACATTGACGTCCTCGATCATCTCATCATCGGGCACCAAAAATATGTCAGTCTCAAAGAGCGCGGGCTTGCTTTTGCTAAAAGATAACGAGAAGCTGCGGCGAGCTGGCCCAAAGTAAGTTCGTTAGGGCCAGCGATAAGGTGAGGGGTACCCTACAGCAATCAGGAATCAGGCTCGCCCTCTGTGGCCTTTTGACTGGCGTCCAGCAGGGCATCGAGGGCGGCGCCAGCATCTTCGAGCGGCATGTCCTGCAAATCCGCAGGCAAAGGCGGCTCAACCGCAGGCTCAGGGGCCAATGCGGGCAGGACGGCAGATGGCTCTGGCGCCGGGGAGGGGTGGGCGCTGGGCTGGGAGGAACCGCTGGTTTCGGAGCGCACGATGCGGGCGGGTTCGGGGCTGGATACGGCGGTGCCACCGGCGGCCGGGGCCTCCAGCGCTTCGGCGGGAACAACGGGCGCTTTGGATGGCGTCCGGGTGCGCCCGGTGATCAGACGGCTAAGCAAATAAGCTCCCAAAAGGATCAACAGCAGCGGCCATAACTTCACGAACGAGCTTTCCTTGCCTCCCAGGCCTTCTCCCAGCATTAGCAACGCAAACGCTCCCAGCACGCCGGTCATCACCAGCGCCCATTGAAAACGCCGGCGGGCACCAGCAAACAGGTACAGCAGCAGGAAGCTGGCGGCAAAGCCACCAAACAGCAAGGCGCCCAGCCTGAAGGCGGAAAACCGGTCCGTATCTGGCACCATCATATTGACCGTGGCCCAGCCCACAGCCCCCATCGAGGCGATGAAACCTGCCTGTAGCAAGGCCCACCAGCGCTGGGTGCGATCACTGAGAAACAACACCAAAAACCCCAGGACTACGCCCCCCACAAACAACACGCCCAGCCATTGCGGGGCAACAGTGCCCAACGTTGCTAAATACACAACCCCGGCCAGTGAGAGCAGACTAAAACCGGGGATGGCAAACGCCCAGCGCTGTCGCTGCAACAAAATAGCAGCCAAAAAGCCCACCCCGGCCAAAGCCAGAAGTATGGCCACCGTGTAGGCTGTCATCGTCAGGTAGGGATCGAGCACACCGAAATTGTAGAGCAGGCCGGCAATGCCCAGCAATAACATGAGGATGCCCCACAACAGAGTATTGGTCTGATTGCGTTTCATGATCTTCTCTCCATAAGTTTAACGAGTCGAAACTGTCACAGCGGCAGGTTCATGCAGCCTGCTCATGGCCACGAACGCGGCCCCCAGGAAAACGGCGCTAAACAGCCAGATACTATTATGTCCGACGCGATCGATCGTCCATCCGCCCAGGATCGGGCCTGTGATAGCGGCAGCGGACGAAGCAAAATAATAAAGGCCGGTATAAGCGCCGATGCGTTCGGGACCGCCTACATCATACACGATAGGCAACGAGTTGATATTCACCATAGCCCAGAATGCCCCCATACCTGCCAGCAGAATCAGCAGCATCGTGCTGCTGCGCACGAAATTCCCCAGCACCAAGCCCACGAACATCCCCCCCAGGCCGACCAGAATCGTGCGTTTGCGACCAAAGCGCGTGGCAATGAGGCCGCTGGGGATAGCAAACAAGATCAACGTGGCGGCAAACGCGGTCAACATCTGCGTGCCTGTACCGGCATCGATGCCCAGCACATTGCGGGCGTAGATGGTGAAAAAGGCTTCCATGGCGTTCCAGCCCACAAACCACAGAAAAATGGCGCTGAGAATGACCACTCCGCTGCGGTCTTCTTGATTCCAGACTTCCTGCAAATTAGCCCACAGGCCCACTTTATCCGCCACTTTGATCTCAACCTCACGCGGTTCTTTGACAAACAGCAGCACCACGCCGATGGCGATCAACATCACCCCGGCACCCACGATGAAAGGCAGCGGCACCCCCATTTTGTACAACGCCCCACCGCCAAACAATGCCATGGCGCCGCCCACGCCGCCCATGAGATTGATGACACCGTTGGCTTTGCTGCGCTGTTCGGAGGGGAACAGATCGCCAAGGTAGGCAACGGTGGGAGAACGGAAGAGGGCCATGCCCACGTTCGTCCCCAGGATCGCCAGGGCGATCCACACAAAATGCTCGCGCACAAAAGGTACCAGAATGAAAAAGAGAGCGGCCAGCGGCGCCCCCACCAGCAGCCACGGCTTGCGCCGCCCCAAACGCGTCCAGGTGTGATCGCTTTTCTCTCCCACCCACGGTTGCACAAACATGTTGATGATATTATCCCAAGTGAGGATGAAACCAATCACCGCGGCCGAGAGTCCCAGGTCTTCCAGCATGGGGGGAATGAGCGAATTGAAAAGAGGCCAAATAATCGAGATGCCGAAAAAACCAAAACCAACTGTAAATGTGTATCGCCAATTCATGCCGGATCTTCCTTGAAAATGGTGGCATGGCGTCCATGCCTATGAATGAAACGAAACGTGACGAGTGCCAGCACAGGGCATTCCTAATGGATGGCCTGAATCATAGCAGGAATGTGCCGGCTGTGCAATGTGAGACTCAGGTTTCCCAAGGGCTGAGGCCCACAGATGAAACGTTCCAGGTCTTGGTGCCCGGGCTCAGGAGACTCGGGCGTAGAGAGGCAGGGCAAGGGTCAGGAAGAGGCGGGCGGGCAGACCGTAGTGTTTACGATAAAAGTGGTGTAGGCTCTGGCGATAAGCGCGCTGTGCGTCCGGATTCTGGCGCAAACTGCGCCCGCCCAAATGGGTGATCTCCACTCGCGGGTTGTACATGATCTGCCAGCCGGCATGCCGGATACGTAAACACAAATCTATATCTTCGAAATACATGAAAAACGCCTCATCGAATCCCCCCACCTGTTCCCAGGCTTGGCGCCGTACCAACAGGCAGGCACCGCTGACCCAGTCTACGACCTGGGGCGTGTCGATGGCCCAATCATGCAGGGAACGATGATGTACGAGGCGGTTCCAGCCTCGGCGCAAGAGATAGCCCGGCCTGGGATCGGCGCCAAAGGCGTAAGGCTGGGGCGAGCCATCGGACAGGAGCAGGCGCGGGCTACAGGCGCCGATGTGCGGATGCTCTTCCATAAATGCTAACAGCGCCGCCAGGGTTTCCTGGCTGGCGATGGTGTCGGGATTGAGGAGGAGCAGATAGCGGCCCTGTGCCTGGGCGGCGGCAAGGTTGTTACCGCGAGCATAGCCGATATTTTCGGTGCTGGCCTGCAAGAGCACGTTCGGGAATTGGCTCCGCAGTATCTCGACTGAGTCATCTTGCGAGGCATTGTCCATCACGATAATTTCCCAATCCTCGGGCAGTGCCTGCACGCGCAGCGAATGCAGACATTGCATCAACACTGCGCCCGTGTTCCAATTGACGATGAGGATGGAGAGTTGCATGGCATTTAATGGGAGGAAGAGAGAAGTT
>JAADGC010000085.1 GCA_013152585.1 Chloroflexota bacterium | reverse complement strand
ATTTGGCCGCAAGGACCTTCTGGCCTGTCGTTGCCTGCGCATTATCCGTTGCTCGACAGTCCGGTAGATACGATCTACTTCTTCGATACCATGAATGACACGACACCGGTCCATGAGGCGGGGCATATTGTTGACTATCGCAATGACTATGTAGCCGTTACAATGGCAAGATTGGTGCAGCGTCAAGAGTCGCCAACAGGTTATGGGAAAACAAGCTGGCTTGAGGATTTCGCCGTAAGCTGGGCGTATTGGATCTATGATAGACCAAATCTTACAATTGACAGAAAGGCATTCATTGAGAGTCTTGTGGTACAGAGGGGAGGAAGGTGAAAGATGAGACTGCACACGTCATCTGTTGCTATCGATGTGGTGACCATCATCGGAATATTGGTAATGAACAGTTGCGCCTTTCCCCTTCCGATAGTTGACACAAGAGTGAGACCGGCAGTGAGTGATAACTCTCTGCTGACAGGCGAACCATGTTTACCACCATGTTGGTATAATATTCTACCGGGAAGCACACAAACGATAGAAGCTATAGAAAAGGTGAGAAAACTAGAATTCGTTAATCCAATTTCAATTGAAAGAACAAGTCGTGCCGTATACACTGGAACCGATGACGCTATCAGATGGAATTATCAGGGAACGAATGATTTTGGTGGTGGGATCTATATCGCCGACGATATTGTAAAATGGCTTCGTGTCTCACACCCGAACTATCTGGCATTAGAAGATGTTATATTAACGATAGGTGAACCGGATTGGGTGTGGGCTGGTCGTGCTGGCGGCGCAGGCAATCATTACATCTACCGTTTCGTGTATGAAGAAGAGGGAATAATGTTGGAAAGTCGAATGTATGGAGATAATAGCCAAATGCCTAAGAGCATCATTGTGGTGCCTGATATTGAGATAAGCGAAGCCTTCTACTTTGCTTCCCGAACTCTTGCACAATATCTGGTGGAAATCAGAGGTGTTTCTGACGCTGAATTAGAAAATATCATGAGCGATTACCAGAATTGGCCTGGCTATGGAGCCAAGATCAGAACACAGAAAGAATATCCCAGGACTGCACATTAGCTGATTCAATACCCGACCGGCCACATCACGGATGCGGCGACGAGCAGCCGCGTAAGCGCCAGGCGCATCATGGATGTGCCGGGGCTCCATCAGCGGCGGCATCCCCTCCCCTACCAGCGAGTATGGCGAGTGCCTCGTGGGAGGATGGGGAGGAGGCCAGAGCCAGCGTCCTGAGTCAAGTCGCAGCTCGGCAGTATTTCTATGAAAAATTTGATAAAAATTGACAGACGCCGCCATCCATGCTAGAATTCATCTCAGTCCCCTTCCCATCGGCGCATCCAGACGAGAACTACTGTGCACCCCGTTCGCCAAGAAATCCTCAACCAACTCAAAACACAAGGTCAGGCCACGGTTGGTGAGTTGGCGGCACATCTGGAGATGGCGCCTGTTTCAGTGCGTCACCACCTCGACTTGCTGATTGGCGACAATTTGGTCTGCACGCCGCGGGTGCGACGGCGTTCCGGCGCCGGGCGCCCCCAACAGGTGTATACTCTGACGCCCGAGGCAGAGTCGTACTTTCCCAACAACTACCGTCAACTGGCCGATGGGTGCCTGCGCGCACTCAAGAAAATCCTATCGCCGACGGTGATGGCTGAAGTCATGGAGCAACTGGCCGGCGAGACCGTCGCCCAGGCGCCGGAAGAACTTGCAGGCCTGGCAGGGGAACAACGGCTGCATGCCATCGTTGACTTTCTGAACCAGCAAGGTTATATGGCAGAATGGTGCCAGAATGCCGATGATGTGCTCACTTTGCACACTTGCAATTGTCCTTACAGCGAACTGGTAGCAACACACCCCGAATTGTGCCACATGGACCAAATTCTGATCACAGAGCTTACGGGTGCAACCTCCGAACGAACTACCCACATTGCTTTGGGCGATACACGTTGTACTTATCGTCTCTTTCTCATCGATACTCCTGTCAGCCTTCCCGAACACCTCATCCCCACCCTTCCTCATGGCGCCAACACCTGATCTTTCTCCCCCTTCCAACGTTGAACTCCGGCCCCCCTTGCACGATCTTTACGGCCGACAGCTCAGTTACCTGCGCATCTCGCTGACCGATGTCTGCAATTTACGTTGCGTTTACTGCATGCCCGAAGACACGCGCTTTCGTCCCCGACACGAGATCATGTCGGATGACGAATTGCTCACCATTACCCGCATAATGGCCGAGTTGGGGATCACCAAGATTCGACTCACGGGAGGCGAGCCCACGGTACGCCCCAATCTTGTCGAGCTGATTCGGGCCATGGCCCAAAATCCTGGCATCTGCGATATCGCCATGACCACCAACGGCATCCTGTTACCACAACTGGCCGAGCCTCTGGCCCGGGCGGGTTTACACCGCGTCAACATCTCTATCGACACCCTCGATCCCGTGAAGTTTAAGCAGATCACCCGCTGGGGGGATTTGGATACGGTGTGGGCGGGTCTGGAGGCCGCCGCTGCCGCCGGCCTGCAGCCGCTGAAGATCAATGTCGTCGTGACCCGCGGTTTCAATGATGACGAAGTGGTGGCGATGGCGCGGCTATCCCTCGCACATCCCTGGCAAATCCGTTATATCGAACTCATGCCCTTTGGCTCGGAAGCCGACTTCGCCCAGAACACAGTCGTCACCTCCGCCGAAACCCGGCAACGCATCCAGGAAGCCCTGGGCCCCCTGCAACCGATTCCCGGCTACGACGGCCGCGATCCGGCAGCTCCCTATCGCCTGCCCGGCGCTCTTGGTTCACTGGGCTTTATCAGCACCATCAGCGAGCCGTTCTGCGGCGGATGCAGCCGCCTGCGCCTGACCGCGGATGGCAAATTGCGCCTGTGCCTGTTGCGCGATGGCGAATTCGATATTCTCGGCCCCTTGCGCCGGGGCGTAGATAGCGAAATGCTCAAACAACAGATTCTGCAAGCGGCTTATCACAAGCCGTGGGGGAATGGCCTGGCAGATGGTGAGATACCGCAACTGCGACTCATGTCGCAAATTGGCGGATAGTGACCCGCTTTACATCCTCAACGATCATTTATCGTTACAATAACGTTCACATTCACTGGTTTTTATGGAGGACCTCCTAATTTCTTATGGCAACAGCAACAGCACCTCAAACCGAAGCTGGCGTGGTACTCACCGAGGCCGCGGCCGCTAAAATCCGCACCATTCTGGACGAAAAAGGCCTGGCCGAAACCCACGCTTTACGCGTGTTTGTGCAGGGTGGCGGCTGTGGAGGCATGCAATACGGCATGACCTTTGAAGACAATCCCCGGGAAGATGACGAAATCTACGACCAGTTCGAGATCAGGATCATTGTCGATCCCACAAGTCTGTTTTACCTTAATGGCGCCCACATCGACTGGGTGGATAGCCCGATGGGCGGCGGCTTCAACATCGAAAACCCCAATGCCGTCAGCTCTTGCGGATGCGGCAGCGGCAGCTCATTCCGCACGGCCAAAAGCCACACCGGCGAAGAAATGCCAGAGTCCTGCCACTAAGGAATCGTGCAAAACTGAATTCCCGGTTTTGAGCGCCCGCAGGTCAATTCTAGACAAAATACTCAAGGCCTGTTTTTCCGGCCTTCGAAGCCCGACCTACCCAGGCCGGGCTTTTTTTGGGCGATGATGGGGAAGGAAGTTCTCAGAGGGAAGAGGCCGGAATCAGATAAACTTGCGGAGCCTGACGTCTGTCCTGAAATGCCGCGGCCAACCTGTATGCGCGGGCTGCTTTGTGCTAAAATAAAGCCCATCTGGCGATAGCTAACTGCTTCCGCATCCTTTTCTTTCCCTGCGCTTCTCTGCTTTTACGCGCACTTGCAGGCCTAAGCACCATGCATATTCTCGACAACGGCTTTATCGGTAGAACTCGGCGCAACCACGCCATCGAACATGCCACCATTCATGTACTCAGCCGCATGCGTCCCTCGGTCAGCATTGCCGGACGCTCCAGCGGCGATGGTTTTATCATCTATGGCGATCTCTCGCCCGACACCATTAAGCAGGCGGCGCAAGAAGCAATTGCCCGGATGCGGGCCGGTGAAGTGCAACTGGCTATTCATCCCAATTGCGGCACCAATATGCTGACCACCGCCGCCCTGACTGCCGGCGCCACCATGTTGGCGAGTGCGGGCAAACGCCGCCATCTGCTTGACCGCATTCCCTCTGGGCTGTTGGGGGCTTTTGCGGGTGTGATTGCGGCCCAGTTCTTGGGCCCCATCCTGCAGGAACGGTTCACCACCGACGCCAATCTGGGGGCGGTGGAGATACTGGATGTCAAGCGTAAGCTGTTGGGACGGCGGGTGGTGCATTGGGTGTTTTTACGTCATCCGGCGGCAACAGACACGCCATGATCACCATCTTGCACGGCGACAACGAGTTCGATAAAAGCGAGCGGTTGCGGGCGCTGAAGGCGACTTTGGGCGAATATGATTCGCTCAACTATGTCGAACTGAACGGGCGCACCCTCACCCCACCCATCCTGCAACATCATGCCGATGTCCCTCCCTTTTTAGGCGAGCGGCGCATGGTTGTGATCAGAGACCTGCTGACAAATCGAACCTCTGCCAAGGGGGGCAAAAAGAAAGCGAAACAGTCGTTTATGCAGTGGCTGAGTGAATATGTCTCTTCGGTGCCTGAAACTACCGACTTGATTTTTGTGGAATCAAAGACAATCCCCGCCCGCAATCCTGTCATCCGTGCCGTCAGCCAACTCGGCGACAGAGGCGCCGTGCTAATCTTCCGCAGCCCCAGTACCCGAGGTGGCGAGATCGAAAAATGGATTACCCAACATGCCCGGGAGTTGGGCGCGGGCATGGAACGGGGCGTGGCCTCCGATCTTGCCAGATTTATTGGCGCCGATTTACGCTTGATCCATAGCGAGCTGCTAAAGTTGATGACTTATGCCGGCGAACGCCCGATCACGCGTGAGGATGTCCGCTTGCTCACCCCCTATGCACAGAGTGCCAATATCTTTGCCATGGTCGATGCCTTGGGGAACCGGCAGACAGCGCAGGCATTTCGGCTGCTGTCGCAATTACGCAACGAGGGCGCCCATCCCCTTTATCTGCTCACTATGATCGTGCGGCAGTTTCGCATCCTATTGCAGGTGAAGGAACTGGCCGCAGAGGGGCAACGGCAAGATGCCATTGCCGGTCGACTGCGGTTGAACCCTTTTGTGGTTAAAAAGGCGCTGACCCAGGCCCGTCGCTATTCTCTGATGCAATTGCTGTCCATCTATGATCGTCTGCTGGCGGTGGATGTCGCCATCAAAACCGGCCAGATGGAGGCCAATCTGGCGTTGGACATCCTGGTTGTGGAATTGGCACAGGTATAATGACGCATGTTCGAGCTTCCTCTTCCTCCCGATGCCACTTCGCATTATCTGACTCTCCCCGACGTGCGGATTCATTACTGGCTGCTGGGGTCGGGGCCGCCCGTCATTTTGTTGCATGGTCTGGGATTAGGTGGCGCCGACTGGTTCCCGGTCGCCCAGGACCTGGCCCGGCACTATCAGTTGGCACTGATCGATCTGCGGGGATTTGGCTCCAGCAGTTTGTCTCGGCGGCGGGATTACCGCATCGCCAGCATGGCCGCAGATTGTATCCAGGTGATTGCCCAATGGGGGAAGGGGCCGGTGCACGTGGTGGGGCTGTCGTTGGGGGGCTGTGTGGCGCTGCAAATGGCCATTACTGCCCCGCAACTCGTCAATAGTTTGGTGTTGGTGAACACGTTTGCCCGCATGAGATTTGGGCTTAGAACATCGTCCGGGCGCAAGATCGCTCGCCTGTGGGCAGCACGCAACATCGCTACCCTGGCCGACTTCGTCGCTCACGAGCACTTTCATGATCCCGCCCTGCAATCTTTGGCCAGCGAGCGCCTGCGCCACAATGATCTTCATGTCTTGCACCGCACCATGTGGGAGATCGCTCGTTTTAATGTTTTGCCCCACCTGCGACGCATTCATCAGCCCACTTTGTTGTTGCTGGGCGCTCGGGATAGGACCGTGCCTCGCCAGTGCACCACAGACTTGCAGGCAGGCATTCCTCATGCCCAGGTGCGCCTTATCGCCGATGCCGGACATGCGTTGCCCTTTGATCAACCTGATGCTTTTGTCGAAGCCGTGCTGGCCTTCTACAGAAGCCATCAGAACTAGCCGTGCCGCCGATTGATCCTGTTGACAGCGAGGCCGTGTTGATGCGATAGCCGCACATTGGAAATGTGCGTCTCAAGGAGCCAAATCCCCGCAGGGATTTAATGTGGTTAAGCGGGGACTGAAATCCCTGCGGGGAATTTGAATGAAGAGACGGCGAATTCGCCGCTATCTGGCCAAATTTCGGGGATGCACCTCGCGCATTTCGATCAGTTGCCGTCCGCTCATGTCAGCAGTATAATAAACGACCGCCAAACATGATCCATTTATTGTGCCAAAACCTCATGCAATACTCAAATGGAAACGAAGTATGTTGGACCTGGACCGCCACGATTATGGAAATGCGATGATCTAAACACCCCATTCATCTCCCACATCCCAAACCGTTTTCATACGTCGTTCCTCCACTGCGGCGCACCTGGGCCGCAGCGGAGGGAGCTGGCAGGACCGCTTGGTTTTTGTGAAGCCAAGGCATACGAACTGGCGCAAAATCCGGTGCACCACACTACGGACGAGGGAACGATCACCTGGTGCCTGATCACGGGAGCTGGGCATTGAAGTTATTTACGCAGACAAAGCATCCGGCAGCGCTGATATCGATCAAACGCGGCTGGCGGCCATGAGGGATGTCACCGGCCGCGACCATTGCCTTTCTGCACAAACCCACAGCCGGAGCCACTTTCTGAGGTATACGCCGTGACGAACGAATTCATCGACGCCTACACTGATCTCCTGGAACAATACTTTCTACACCCTGGTGAAACCTGGTCCGAAGGCGCTTATCGCCTGGGGCAAACCCTGGTACGGGCCGGGTACGAATTGGAAGATGTCGTCGAATTGCATGATACGGCCCGGCAACAACTGGGCCAAAAATATCCCAACGCTGATTTCACATCCGAGCGTGGCCATTATCTGTTGTTGGAAGTGCTCACAGCCTATGCGATGGCTTTCAAGGCCCAGGGTGAATTATTGAAATTACGCTCACATGTACTGACCGAAAGCGAACAGCAATATCGTACCCTGGTGGAACACGCCCACGATGGTATTCTCATCGTGCAGAAGGGTGAAATCAAGTTTGTCAACCCTAAACTGGCGGAGATGACAGGTTACGCGGTGGCGACGCTACAGGCCATGGACATCGGCGCCCTGTTGCGTTCGCAGGAATTGAACACACACCTGGTCACAACAAGCCCTGACCTTTCTACTCCGCCCCTCTTTACCATGGCCTATCTTCAGACCCAAAGCGGCCGGGTGCCGGTAGAAGCTTCGGTGGGGCCGGTGCTTTTTGGCCAACAAACGGCCACCCTGATCATGGTGCGCGATCTGACAGAACGCATGGATTTGCAGCGCCGTTTGCAAAATCGCAGCCAACGGTTGAGCGCTCTGAACCGCATTGCCCGCGCCGTCAGCGCCACACTTGATCTTGACACATTGCTCGAAACCGTCTATGCCGAAATTCAGACCATTTTCCGTCCCGATGCTTTCTTCATTGCCCTCTACGATCAGGCAGCGCAAACAATTGATTTTCGATTTATGATCGATGAGGGCAGAAGGAATCCTCCCCTAAAACACCCGCTGGACCAGGGGTTGACATCGCACGTGATCAGAAGCCAACAGGCCCTGATGATCACAGATATCGAGCAACTCCAGGCGCATTTTCCGCAGATCGAGGTGTGGGGAACAAAAAAAATATCGGCCACCTGGCTGGGTGTGCCCATGCGCATTGGGGGAAACTTCATCGGCGTCATGAACGTGCAGAGTTACTATGCCCACGCTTATGATCAGGAACATCTGCAGCTATTGGGCACCATCGCCGATCAGGTGGTCGTCGCCATCGAAAATGCCCGCCTGTATACGCGGGCGCAAAATGAGATCGTCCAGCGAAAAACCGCGGAAGAAGCGTTGCGCTCCTACAGCCAGGACCTGGAATCGTTGGTCGAAGAACGCACCAAGGCCCTGCGCCTGGCCCAGGAACAGATCGTGCGGCAGGAAAAACTGACCGTCGTGGGAAGGCTGGCAGCCAACATCAGCCACGAACTGCGCAATCCCCTGGGCGTGATCACCAATGCCGTCTACTTTCTAAAAATGGTACTCACCGAGAAAAACCCCAAAGTGCACGAATATCTGGATTTGATCGAGGAGCAGGCGCGCAA
Organism: Chloroflexota bacterium; assembly: GCA_013152585.1. Taxonomy (GTDB): domain Bacteria; phylum Chloroflexota; class Anaerolineae; order J102; family J102; genus JAADGC01. The sequence continues at coordinate 5,687 of JAADGC010000085.1, read as the reverse complement.
AGCTTCCAAAATTGCTTCCAATATGCTGGAATTCACACGTACACGCCCGCCCCAGCGGGAGGCCGTGCACATCGAAACATTTTTGCAACATATCCTCACCCTGATTCCGCCCCCCGATCATACCCATTGCCACTTCCTGATCTCCCCCGACCTGCCTCCCGTTTACGTGGACTCTACCCACCTGGAACAAATCCTCACCAATTTGCTCAGCAACGCCTACCAGTCCATGCATACTGGCGGCGACGTGACTCTGGAAGCCACGGCCCAGGATAAACAAGTCATTCTGTCCATGCAGGACACGGGCGAAGGCATGTCGCCCGAAGTGCTGGCGCAGATATTTGAACCCCTGTTTACAACCAAAGCCCGTGGCATTGGTCTCGGCCTGGCCATCACCAAGAATCTGGTCGAAGCCAATAACGGCCGCATCGAGGTGAAGAGCCAAGAAGGCGTCGGTAGCACCTTCACCCTGTATTTACCCCAAGCGCAGCAGTCTGAGACAGTCGCACCCCTTCCCCCTGAGGTAAACACACCATGAACTTCTTAACGCCACGCCGCAAAATCTTGCTGGCCGTCATCAGCATAGGCCTGTATTTGGTGATCGGTATTTGGGTGGGCGGACGTAACAGAGCTCTGCTAGCCGCGTTCACGTTGTTTCCCATCTCCGTCATTGCCGTTTTGTATGGTGTGTGGGGAGGATTGATCGCCGGTATCCTCTTTTGGCCGGCACAGGATATTCTTCTGATCGGAATGCATCCCGACCGGTTTAGCTTCGCCTATCTCCGTTCCGATTGGGCGGCGCATGTTGTCTTTGTGTCGGTGGCAGTCGTCGTTGGCTATCTCACCACATTGACACGGCAACTGCGGCGTGAGATCGGTGAGCGTCAGCGGGTGCAAAACACGCTGGAAAAACAGGTGCATCAAAATCAACTCCTACTCAACACCACCCTCGATGGCTACATCCTGGCTGATACGGCCGGCCAAATCATCGATGTCAACCCGGCCTACTGCGCCATGACCGGCTATACGGCTGCCGAACTGAAACAGTGCAATATCCATCAGGTCGAGGTGCAGCTCTCGGGCGATGAAGCTACGGTGAGTGTCCAGGAAATGCTTTCTCAGGGCGGCGCCCGTTTTCAGACCCGGCATCGGCGCAAGGATGGCCAGCCCATGGATGTGGACGTGAGCATTGCCATTATGCAACCCGGTGGCAAACCTCTGGTGGCGGCCTTTGTGCGCGATATTACCCAACAAAAACAGGCTCAACAAAAACTGCAAGAATATGCTGAACATCTCGAGGATAGGGTGGCCGATCGCACCCGTTCCTTGCAGGAGGCCCAGGAAAAATTGCTGCGACAAGAGCGTCTGGCCGCACTGGGGCAGCTCGCAGATGGCGTCAGCCACGAATTACGCAATCCCCTGGCCGTGATTGCCAATGCCGCATATTATCTTAAGCTGGTGCAGCCTGACGCCGGAAGCACGATCAAGGAATACCTGGACCTCATCGACACCGAGGTACGCACAGCTACCCACATCCTTTCGGAATTGCACGACTTTGCCGACACCCCTGTGCGCAACCGCAGCCAGGTGATACTGAACGAATTCTTCACCGATGCGCTCAACCACCATCCTCCGCCCGACGGCATTCTCGTCCAGAATCTGATTCCCGATGATCTGTCGCCTGCCTTTATCGATCCCGAACATCTGCTGCGCGTGCTGGTCGAAGTGCTGAAAAACGCCTACGAAGCCATGCCCGATGGCGGACGCTTGCGCATGACAGCCAGCCACGAAGGCCTGCCCCCCGACGAAATGCTACGACTCGACATCAGTGACACCGGTCGCGGCCTCACGCCCGAGGGTCAGGCACGGGCTTTTGAGCCGCTTTTTAGTACCAAATCTCGGGGCCTGGGCCTGGGACTGGCGTTATGCCGCATCCTGATGAAAGCCAACGACGCTCGTATCGAGATATCAGGACAACCCGAACAGGGCACCACTGTTAGTCTGTGGTTAGCTGTGCCGCTCGATGAAAAAGACGAAGCCTCATGACAATACTCCGTATTTTAATCGTCGACGACGATACCAGTCTGGCCCAAACGACTGCCGACATCTTCAGCATTAGTGGTTACGAGGTAACCGTAGCCCATAGTGGTGTCGAAGCGCTTGCAGCCCTGCGAGAGCAATCATTCGACTGTGTTTTTTCAGACGTGAAGATGCCGGAGATGAACGGCGTGGAACTGTATTTGCAGATGCGGGAACAACGGTGCGATGTCCCCTTTGTCCTCATGTCGGCCTATGCGGCTCCCGAACTCATCACCCGGGGCCTGCATGCAGGCATTCTGGCGGCCCTTTCCAAGCCCCTGGATATGCGGCAAGTCTTATCCTTTCTGAACGCCCTGGGTGTCGAAACTGGCATCGCCATCATCGACGACGACGCTGATTTTTGTCGCAGTCTGCACGATATCCTGGTTCAGCAAGGATACAGCGTCACCACATATACCGATCCGGCACAGGCGTTGGCGCACTTTGATGGTGTTGCTCACGTCGTATTATTGGACTTGGTGCTTAATCATATCAGCGGTCTGGACATTTTTCGGCAGATTCGTGCCCACTATCCCTCCCTTCCCGTTATTTTTATCAGCGCCCACCGTCATACTCTACAACAGGTGCTCGATTCCGCTCCCGAATTTGCTTCGATCATGTATCTCACCAAGCCGTTAGCCTTGGACGATCTTCACAATCTCTTGCGTACGCTGCGCCAGCGCCAGTTGCAGTCTAAACTGCAGCCATAAATCCTCGTTCCATCTTCTGCTCCACACAACTCCCGTCTGGCTTATGAATCAGCCTTACCCTATTTCCGCCGCCACCACAGTCGTCGTCATCGATGATGATCCCGGTTTTTGCCGGACACTCACCGACATCCTGGAGACGCGCGATCTGCACGTATTTGCGTTCGATAATAGCTCACCTGCCCTGGAGCTGATTGACGAACGCAAACCTGCCGTGAGTCTGATTGATTTACGCCTGCCCAAAGTGTCAGGCTTAAAGCTGTTGGAACAAATCAAAGAAGCATCTCCCGACACCGAATGTATCCTGCTGACGGGCTACGCCTCGCAGGAATCGGCTATTGCTGCCATCAACCTGGGAGCATTCAGCTATCTGCAAAAACCCTACGATCTCGAACAACTCATCCTCACCATCCAGCAAGCTGCACACAAACATCAATCTGCTATTTCCTTGCGCCAGCGCACCGCCGACCTCGACCTGCTCAACCGCCTCAATCACGCCGCCAATCGCGGGGCCAGCGTCGAAGACTTGATCAGCATCCTTTCGGCCACGGTGCGGCAAAATTTCCGGGTTTTCGCCACCACCCTCTATTTGCTCAACCCGGAACACACCCATCTGGAGATGGTGCATACCTCCGTCAACGAATCTTATCTTAACAAACTTCGCCAACTTCTGCACATTGATATCCCCGCTATTCGTCTGCCCCTCGATCGACTGACCGTGATCCCCAAATTGATCGACCGCCGCGAGCCCAGCCTGATCCAGGAATCAACACAAATCGAACGCTGGATCGCTGATTTTGTGGAAACCGAGACCCTGACCCCGGGGCTGCGCCCGGCCATCCGCAAGGCCATTCCGCAGATCGTTAAGTTGCTGGACATATCCGAAATCCTCAGCCTGCCCCTGTATGTGGAGGGAGACCCCATTGGCTTGCTCGATTTCGTCACCCAACAGCCCTTCAGCCCGACTGCGATTGACAGGCTCACCGGCTTTGGCGAACAGTTGATTGCGATTTTGCAGCGCAAACAGGCTGAAGAAGCGCTGGCACGCGTCAGTTATCAGAATGAATTGATCCTGAACACCATGGCCGAAGGTATTTTGGGCCTGGATGTGCTGGGACGCCACACTTTTGTCAATCCCACAGCCGCCCGCCTGTTAGGCTACACCGCCGCCGAACTTCTGGGCCAACCCGGTCACTCCTTATGGCACCATAGCCGCGGAGATGGCTCCGTCTTCGTCGAAGAAGATTCTCCTATTTACCAGACCCTGGAACAGGGGACGGTACACTCGGTTAACGATGACACTTTCTGGCGCCAGGATGGCCAACCATTGCCCGTCGAATACACCTGCGCCCCCCTGCTTGCAAACGGTGAAATCATCGGCGCCGTGTTGGCATTCCGTGATATCAGCGAACGTAAACGCTCCGAAGCACAGTTGCAGCGCCTCTTGCAGCAAGTCAGCGCCCAATCGCAACAACTCAGCGAAGTCATGGACGCTGTCCCCGAAGGGGTGATGTTCCTGGATAATGACTATTACGTGGTGCTCGCCAACCGCGTTGCCAAAGAAGACCTCGATCTGCTGGCAGGGGCCGGTGTGGGCACAAAGCTGGAGCAACTGGGGAGCCGCATCCTCACAGAGCTGCTTACTTCCCCGCCCGCCAAAGGCAGGTGGCACGAGATTCACTACGACGACCGCATCTTCGAGGTCATCTCTCGTCCCATCAGCACCGGATCACAGGCACAAGGCTGGGTGTTGGTGCTGGACGATGTCACACAAGATCGCTCGATTCAAAAGCAGGTGCAACAACAGGAACGACTGGCCGCCATCGGCCAATTGGCGGCCGGCATTGCCCACGACTTCAACAACATCCTGGCCGTGATCGTCCTTTATGCCAAACTGGGGTTGCGCCCGGACGACATTCCGCCCACGGTGGCCGACTACCTGCGCACTATTCTCGATCAAACCAAGCGCGCCAGCAATCTCATCCAGCAAATCCTCGACTTCAGCCGTCGTTCAGTTCTGGAACGGCAGGCCATCGACCTCAACCGTTTCATCGCTTCCCAGGTCGAATTGTTGCGCCGTACCCTGCCCGAAAATATCGATATCCGATGGACGCCCCTGGGCCGCCAGGCGATGGCCAAGATCGACCTCACCCGTATGCAACAGGCCATCCTCAATATCGCCATGAATGCCCGCGACGCCATGGTCGATGGTGGCACCCTTCAGATTACCCTGGTAGCCTCTACGAGTAGCGATATAGAAACGTGTGCCACCTGTGGGCAATCGCTGACCGGAACCTGGCAGGTGATGGAGTTCAGCGATACCGGCGAGGGGATCGATGCGGAGATCATGCGGCGCTTGTTCGAGCCCTTCTTCACCACCAAAGAATCGGGCCAGGGCACCGGCCTGGGTCTGGCACAGGTATTTGGCATCATGAAACAGCACGAAGGCCATATTCTCGTGCGATCACAAAAAGGCCATGGCGCCACCTTTACGATGCTGCTACCCGCCATCGCCACCGCCGCCACAGTCCTGCCCGAAGCCATCGACGATGTCGTGGTCGTGGGACACGGTGAAACCGTGCTGGTGGTTGAAGACGACAAACTGGTGCTGCAGGCGCTCACACTCACCCTCAAAGACCTCAATTATCGCGTCCTCGAGGCGCCTCACGGCCGGGACGCGCTGAAGATGCTCAAAGCCCACCGCTCAGAAATCATGCTTGTCATCAGCGACATGGTGATGCCTGTCATGGGAGGCAAGGCATTATTCTACGCCAAGAGAGAACTCAAATACGACATTCCCATGATCATCATCACGGGCCATCCCATGGAAGCCGAACTGGAGCAACTGCGGCAAGAAGGCCTCGATGACTGGATGCTGAAGCCACCGGATCCGCAGGTGCTTTC
>JAADGC010000022.1 GCA_013152585.1 Chloroflexota bacterium | reverse complement strand
TGACCCACTATCATCAAGCGATCGCCTGCATGATCCGAGAAGACGGGCGGCCCCTGAATAGGATAGCCGGCCTCGGCGCAGCGGGTGCAGGTACGCATCTGGCCCTGAATACGGGAGAGTTCGTCGTTCATGATCTAAAAACCGAGGACCTGTCAGGTTCTCGTCGATAGTTGGTCCGACAAGCTGTTCTCAACAGCAGCGGTTCGTTGTCGAGAACAGCTCGACGAGAACCTGACAGGTCCTCGGTTTTTACATCATGAACGACGAACTCTCCCGTATTCAGGGTCAGATGCGTACCTGCACCCGCTGCGCCGAGGCCGGCTATCCTATTCAGGGGCCACCCGTTTTCTCGGATCATGCAGGCGACCGCTTGATGATCGTGGGTCAGGCGCCGGGCATCGTGGAAGTAACGCAAACCCACAAACCCTTCAGTGGTAAGGCGGGAGCGCGTCTCTTTCGCTGGCTGCAGCAAGCTGGCTGGCAAGAGGAGAATTTTCGGGCGCAGTACACCATCACCTCGATCACCAAATGCTTTCCCGGCCCCAACAAATCGGGCCGCGGCGACCGTGCCCCCACCCGCGCCGAGCAACGCCTGTGCCGTGATTGGCTGGAAGCTGAGATCGCCCTCGTCGATCCCGAGGTCATCGTGCCTGTGGGCAAAATGGCCATCGACACTTTCTTTGGCCGCGGGTTCAAACTCACCGACCTCATTGGCCAACGCTTCCAGCTCGATGGCCGCACCGTCATCCCCCTGCCCCACCCCTCCGGCGCTTCCGCCTGGATTCAACAACCCGCACACCAAGCACTCATCCGCAACGCCATTCGCCATTTGCAGCAAGTCCGGGGAGAACTTGAATCATCTCGCCAGCAATAAGCGGTCAATTGGGACATGGTTATCGTGTTTGTCGTGGGAGGTGGTAAAATGTGAAGTGTTTCCAATCCGCATTTCCTCATTGCCACCGGCTGATGGGCCAATTTCCAAATCTGCACTCCCCATTCCCATGCTCCCAACTCTACCCTTCGGCCGTACCGGCCACCTCAGCACACGTACGATCTTTGGTGCCGCAGCTTTCTGGGCTGTCAGCCAAAAAGTCGCCAACGCCACCCTCGATCTCCTGCTCCGCTACGGTGTCAATCACATCGACACCGCGGCCAGCTATGGGCACTCCGAAGAACGCATTGGGCCGTGGATGAAGCGTCATCGGGACGACTTCTTCCTTGCCACCAAGGTGGAAGAACGCAGCTACAAGCTGGCGTGGGAAAGCATCCGCCGTTCTCTCAAACGCCTGCGCGTAGAACAGGTCGATCTCCTGCAACTACACAACCTGGGCGATCCTACCGATTGGGAGACCGTCATGAATTCTGGCGGCGCCCTCGACGCCCTGCTAGAGGCCCGGCAACAGGGGCTGACGCGTTTTATCGGCATTACCGGCCACGGTACCCAGATCGCCCGTCTTCATCGTCTGGCTCTCGACCGCGCCAACTTCGACGCCGTGCTCCTGCCTTACAACTACCCCATGATGCAGAATCCGCAATACGCGGCCGAGTTCGAGAACCTGATGAAAGTGTGCCGTGAACGAAACGTCGCCGTGCAGACCATCAAATCATTGGCACAAGGCCCCTGGGGCGCCCATTCCCACACCCGCACCACCTGGTACAAACCCCTTGAAGACCAGGCCGACATGGCCAGCGCCATTCACTGGGTATTCGCTACTCGCCCCAACGTCTTTCTCAACACCACCGGCGATGTCGAGCTGCTGCCCCATGTCCTCGACGCGGCCAGTCGCTTCGATCCTAACGCCCCCATCCCCGACATGGCCGCCGTCGCCGAAGCTCGGCAAATGAAGCCCTTGTTCGTCTGATGCGGGGAACGGTGATCGAGCGGGACAGTGGTAAACTGGTAGTCATTCTAGACATTTACTGGAGAACCAAACTATGAACTATCGCAGCTTTGGCCGTATCGGTTGGCAAGTATCCGAAATCGGATTCGGCGCCTGGGCCATTGGCGGCTCCTGGGGCGCTGTCAGCGAAGAAAACGCCATGCGCACCCTGCACCGCGCCCTCGACCTGGGCATCAACTTCTTCGACACGGCCGATGTCTATGGCGATGGTCGTAGCGAGCGCCTGATTGCCCGCCTGCGGCGGGAACGTTCCCAACCCTTTTATGTCGTCACCAAAGCGGGACGGCGTCTCGACCCGCACATCGCCGGGGGTTACACTCCGGAAAACCTCACCCGTTTTATCGAACGCAGCCTGCACAACCTGGAAACCGATGCCCTCGATCTCGTGCAACTGCACTGTCCCCCCACCGAAGTCTACTACCGGCCCGAAGTCTTTGCCGCCCTGGATGATCTGGTGGTAGCGGGCAAGATCAAACACTACGGGGTCAGTGTCGAAAAGGTGGAAGAAGCGCTCAAAGCCATCGAGTATCCGCACGTCAAAAGTGTACAGATTATTTTCAACATATTCCGTCATCGTCCCGCTGAATACTTCTTCACCCGAGCGCAACAGCGCCAGATCGCTATCATCGTCCGCGTGCCCCTGGCCTCGGGCCTGCTCACCGGCAAAATGACACCCCACACCACCTTTGCTCCCGACGACCATCGCCAGTTCAACCGCCAGGGCGAGGCCTTCGATGTGGGCGAAACCTTCAGCGGCGTGCCCTACGAAGTTGGCCTCGAAGCTGTTGAGGAGCTGAGAGCGCTGGTGCCCGAAAACGCCACCATGGCCCAACTGGCCCTGCGCTGGATCCTCATGTTCGACGCCATCAGCACCGTCATTCCCGGCGCCAAAAATCCCCGGCAAGTAGAAGACAACGCCGCGGCGGTCGCTCTCCCACCTCTTAGCGATGCCCAGATGGCGATTGTACGCGACATTTATAATCGTCTGATTCGTCCTCATGTTCACCAACGCTGGTAAAACACCATGAAAACCGAAGTTCGTCAAGCCAACATCACCGAAATCTCCGCCGATCTCCTCATCGTCAACCTGTTCAACGATGGCCAACAACCCGGCGGTGCCACCGGCGCCCTCGATAAAGCCCTGGGCGGCCGCATTGCGGAACTGATTGCCCTGGGCGATTGCCGCGGCAAACTGGGGGAGACCACCCTCCTCTACAGCCACGGCGCCCTGCCCACTCCCCGCGTCCTCGTCGTAGGCCTGGGCAAACGGGAGGCCCTCGACATTCATGCCGTGCGCACGGCCAGCGCCAAAGCCATTGCCAGCGCTCGTGCAGCCGGCGCCAAGACCGTAGCCAGCATTGTGCACGGCGCCGGTGAGGGCGGGCTAGACCCCGCACTCGCCGCCGAGGCCGTGATCGAAGCCAGCCTGCTCGAAAGCTATCAGATGCCGCGGCAAAGCAGCGATGCCAGAGAGCAGAAACAGGTCGAGGAACTGATCCTGGTCGAGTCCCGTGCTGAACAGATTCCCTTCCTCGAACAAGGAGTACACCGCGGCCACATCATCGCCGACAGCGTCATCCTCGCCCGCGACCTCGAAGCTCAGCCTGCCAACATCGCCACCCCCACCATGATCGCTGACACCGCCCGCCAGATGGCGTCCGAGGTGGGGCTGACCTGCACGGTCTTGGCACAAAGCGACATGGAGGCCCTGGGCATGGGCATCCTGCTGGCTGTGGCCAAAGGCAGCGACCAACCGCCCCAATTCGTCATCCTCGAACACAATACGAAACGGGCAAACGAGCTGCCCACAGTGGTGTTGGTGGGCAAAGGCATCACCTTTGACACCGGTGGCTATAACCTTAAGGTGATCTCTGCCTCTACCATGTGGATGATGAAAGACGACATGACCGGCGCTGCCGACGTCATCGCCACCCTACGCGCCGCTGCTTTATTGGATGTGCCATTACATGTGGTGGGGCTGGCACCCCTGACCGAGAACGCGATCGATGGTGGGGCACAGAAACCGGGTGACGTCTACCGCGGCATGTCCGGTAAGACCATGGAAGTCATCTCCACCGACGCCGAAGGTCGCATGATCCTGGCCGACGCCCTGGCCTATGCCAGTCGCTACCAGCCGGACGCCGTGATCGACGTGGCCACGCTTACCGGCGCCATCGGCATTGCCCTGGGCTCCCAGGCTGCGGGCCTTTTCACTGAAGAGGATGCGCTGCGTGACCGTCTACTCGCGGCCTCGGCTGCCAGTGGCGAGCGCATCTGGCCCATGCCCATGTATGATGAGTACGCCGACGCCATCCGCAGCGATTTCGCCGATGTCAAAAACACAACGTCACCGGTCAAAAACGCAGGCGTGAGCACCAGCGCCAAATTCCTGCAACATTTCACCACCGGCTATCCTTGGGCGCATCTCGATATCGCCAGCATGGCCTGGACCAAAAAAGCGCGCCCCATGTATCCCAAAGGCGCCAGCGCCTTCGGCGTTCGCCTGCTCGTGCAGCTTTTGCGCAATTGGTAGGAGACACCCATGACCGACCTTTTAGCCGATTATCCCATCATCTACGAAACCGATGTGGTTTGGGGTGAGATGGATGCGTTCCAGCATGTCAATAATACGGTTTACATCCGTTACTTCGAAAGCGCCCGCATCTTATACTTCCGGCGCATCCCCATGATGCAGGAAATGGAAGACACCGGCATCGGGCCCATCTTGCATAGCATCTCCTGTCGATATCGTTTCCCGCTCACGTATCCCGACCATGTGCGCGTGGGCATGCGCGTGCTCGAGCTGGGCGAAGATCGCCTGACCGTACATCATCGCCTGGTTAGCGTACAACATGAGCTCATCGCTGCCGAAGGCACAGGGATCGTCGTCATGTTCGACTATCAGCGCAACCAAAAAGCCCCCATTTCCCCCACCCTGCGGGCAGCCATTGCCCGGTTGGAAGGATGGGAAGAATAGAGGCTAGGTCACGAGGACGGTAGTCCACAAATGATTGGAGTTTTCCTTTTGCGTCAGGCGCATCCGTGAGGCGGCTGACCTTGTCAACTCACCGCCACTTGCCGCTCTCGCCGGTCCGACGTATTGCGTCTCACGTACTTTTTACTTTTTCAGCCGTTTCTCCACGCCCTTGCGGAAGGTGTAAAGCGGCAACATCAGCGACATGGCAACATCCGAGGCCTTGGCCCGTGCCTGCACCTGCATGCGCCAGGCCGCGGTGCGCATGCGCTGGGCCTGCTCCCGTACCGATTCGGGTACCGGCCAGTTGGTGACGAGGATCGGCTCATCGCTGACCTCCTCGCTCTGCCATTGCCACACGGTGGCGGCGTAAGTGAGGCCAGCGCCAAAGGCCACCATCACCACCGTGTCGCCAGGCTGAATACGGCCGGCGTCCAGGGCTTCGGCCAGCGCCAGGGGCACTGATGCGGCAGAGGTGTTGCCATAACGGTCGAGATTGATCATGACCTTCTCTTTGGCGATGCCCAGTCGCCGTATTGCCAGCTCGATAATGCGCTCATTGGCCTGGTGGGGAATCAGCAGATCGACATCATTGATGGTGAGTCCCGCATCCCCCAGTACCTGCATGACGGCGTCGGTCATAACACGCGTGGCGAATTTGAAAACCTGACGTCCTTTCATGTGCAATTTGTGATCTTTACGCTCCAGAGCTTCCGTGGTTGGCTGCCAATGCCGGGCGCAATCAACGCATCCCAACCCGAGCCCTCCGAACCCAACATCATGCTCTGCAGGCCGCCGGGTGTTTGGCTGCGGCTGACCACCACGGCGCCGGCGCCGTCGCCGAAAAGCACACAGGTGTTGCGGTCTTCCCAGTCTACGACATAACTCAGGGTCTCGGCGCCAACGACCAACACATGTTCGTAAGTGCCGGCCTGCACGAATTGCGCTGCCGTAATGAGCCCATACAAAAATCCGGTGCATCCGGCGACCAGGGTCATGGCCCCGGCTTTGGTGGCGCCCAGGCGGTCTTCGAGAATGCTGGACGCGGGGGGACAGAAGTAGTCGGGGGTCGATGAGGCCAGGATGATCAAATCCAAGTCTGCCGCAGTGATGCCCGCCCGTTGCAAAGCCTGTTGGGCAGCATGCAGTGACTGATCGACCGTAGCTTCGCCCTCGGCAACGATATGGCGTTCGCGGATGCCCGTGCGGCTACGAATCCATTTGTCATTCGTATCCACCATCTGCGCCAGATCATCGTTGGTCAATATCCGATCTGGAGCATACATGCCCCATCCCGAGATTTTCGAGTAATAATGACTCATAAGAACTTACCTCGTAAACGATGGTATGAAAACGATAAAAACGATTGAGGCGCCGTGTGTCCAGGGATAAGAATTAAAAGACAAACGACACTTCGTCAGGCACATCTTTGTACCCACCAGCCTGTTATTGTACCGCTGATAAGCATTAACCCCAAATGACGCGGGAATGGCTAGGCAGCCATCCCCATATCCTCGATGGCTTCAGGTCGGGATCGCCGCCACAAAGCATAGGCCCCCACCAACGATGCTGTCCCCAACACTGCCACAGGAGCCCACCAGCCACGGCGCCCGGAGGCCGGCTGTGTTGGCAGGCCCAGGGCATCCTGCACCTGGCGCCGGCGGGCTTCCGCCACCAGACTTTGCTTGAGTTCGGCCCGCAAGACGGCATTGAGACGCACCGGTTGTAAAGCCATCCACAACAAACGCACCAGTCGAAACAAGGAAGACATGTCGCTGACAGATTGTTCCATGAAGCGCGTTTGTGCCTCATTGGCAGTTTGCAGTGCTTCTAAATAACGGTCGAGCCAGGAAGTAGAATGATGCTTACGCATGAGCATAGAACCTATGACCAGAGCATATCGCCCTGGTGTGAGAAATCGGGCGTGTTTCAGTTGAAGAGATCGACAGGAACTGGCGACGACGGACTAGCGACCAATCTCATACGCCACCAGGCCGACGGTGCCCGGACCGAGATGAACCGCTATAGAGGTGGCCAGGGGGGTGATGATAGGTTCGCCGCAATTCAGATGCGATTGCGCCAGGGCAGCCAGCGATTGCGCAGCCTCGGGAGCTTGAGCATGCACGACGGCCAGACGGATCGGGCGATTTTCCACTCGATCTGTCATCATTTCTACCAGGCGGCGCACTGCCCGCGAGCGTGTGCGCACACGTTCGCCGGCGATCAGCTCACCATCCGTCAAGACGACCAGGGGCTTGATGTTTAACAGCGAAGCCACAGCCGAACCGAGGGCGCTGATACGACCACTCATAGCCGCATATTTGAGATTGTCAGGCGTGAGAAAGAGATGGATGCCGTCACGAATTTTTTGCAAACGCTGCATCACCGCATCGGGCGAAGCCCCGGCATCAAGCATATCGAAGGCCTCATCCGCCATAAAGCCGATGGCAGCCGAGCCGGCTTTGGTGTCAAAGGGATAGACGCTGATTTCATCTTTCACCATCTCGGCGGCAGTTAGTGCCGACTGATAGGTGCCGCTCAATCTGGCAGTAATGTGCATGGAGATAACGGCATCGTAGTCTGCCGCCAACTGGTGGTAGAGTTCAGAAAATTCGCTGGGGTTGGGTTGTGAGGTCTTGGGGATGCTTTGTTCTTCATCTACTCGACGGTAAAAGGTAGCCTCGTCGATGTCGATCCCCTCGCGATAAAAAGTGTCGCCAAAACGAATGTGCACCGGAATGATGTGGATGCGTGACCAGCGTGGCCAATCAGCAGGCATATCAAAAGTGGAATCAGATACCAGTGCGACTTTTGGCATGTTCAGGAATGATCTCTGTCTGCAAAATCTTTGCGTAAACTTTGTAGGGTGCGGTGATAAAGCGATTTGATAGATGATTCCGAGCGTCCCATTACCTGGCCAATTTCGGCATTAGAAAAGCGCTCGACATATTTGAGAAGCAGGAGTTGCTGCCGATCGGCCGTCAGGCGATGAATCGCTGCCAATAATTCGGAGTGTGTTTCCTGAATTTCAACCGTAAGACTGGGGTTATCGCGGTGAAAGCTGGGGAGTTCGACATCTTCCAGGGAAACAAACTTGCGGCGGGAATGCTGGCGGTGCCAGTTGGCCACCAGGTTATGGGCAATGCGATAAAGCCAGGCCGAGAAAGGGAGACCGCGGTGTTCGTAGCTTTCGATCTTGGCCAGGGCCTGATAAAAAGTGCGGGCCGTCAGGTCCTCGGCATCACTGCTATTGCTGACCCGGTAATAAATATAGCTGTATATTTTATCGACATAGCGCTCATAAAGCTCACCAAAGGCTTCGGGGGCTGCCTTGGCGCGCTCGACCAGAGCTTGTTCGGAATCAGTTGCAAAGGGGTGGTTTGTCACAGCCGATGGTCTCATGTCGGCGGTGTACTAAGATAAACACCGCCAAGAGGGGATGGTTGCGAATCTGTTAGTGCGAATCATTTGTGTGTTCAAAACAAGTTGGAACCTCCTGGAGGTTCGGGTCAATCCATTTTGAAAGCAACCCAATCATTTTAGCACGGTATAACCACGGCACAAAGCATTGTCAGCTAACAAAGCTTGTGCTATGCTGTTTTGATAAACTTTGCATATGCCACACATGGGTCTATCGGTCTTCTCTATCGACCCTGTTGATGACTTCTCTCAATTCTTCTATGGAGTGCTCTATGAACCCTGTTAAACGCGTAGTCATTACCGGGGTCGGTGCTATCAGCGCCCTCGGCCATGATGTTCGCGGCACCTGGAATGGCATGATATCAGGACTTTCGGGTGCCGCCCGCATCAGTTCCTATGATCCCAGTGACCTTCCGACTCAGATTGCGGCGACCATCAAAGATTTCGATCCCTTCAAGTATCTTTCTCGCCGGGAAGTGCGGCGGTTGGGACGGGTCACGCATCTGGCCATGGCTTCCACCGAAGAGGCGCTGGCCGATGCGAAACTTGATCTTAACAGCGAAGACCCGACACGTATGGGGATCGAGTTAGGAAGCGCTTTTGGCGCTATGGACATTGTGGAACAAGAATCCGAGAAAATCCGCACCAAAGGCCCCAGAGGCATCAACCCGGCTGTGGCGCCAGCAGTGCTGGTTTCTACTACTCCCTGCCATCTGGCGATCCGCTATGGCGTGCAAGGGCCGGTCAATTCGCCGGTAGCGGCCTGTGCCACGGGCGTGTTTAGCCTGGGCGAAGCTGCCCGGCGCATTCAGCGTGGCGATGCTGATGTGATGATCGCGGGGGGAGCTGATTCATACCTCACGCCTCTGATCATGGCGGCATTCAGCCGCCTGGGCGCCATGACCACGCGCAATAACGAACCTAAAACCGCTTGCCGACCCTTCGACAATGAACGCGACGGCATGATCATCGGCGAAGGATCAGTGACCATGATTTTAGAATCGTTGGAACACGCGTTGGCGCGCGGAGCCAGGATCCTGGCCGAGTTCGGAGGCATGGGCTTCACTTCCGATGCCTATCACATGGCCTCCCCCGATCCCGAAGGCGGCGGCGCCGCCCGAGCCATGCGGCAGGCCTTGCATAACGCCAATCTCACCCCCGAAGACATCGGCTATGTGGCTGCCCATGGCACCGGCACCCGCCTCAACGACACATCCGAAACCAAAGCGATCAAAAAATCGTTGGGCGAATATGCCTACAACATCCCTGTTTCCTCGATCAAACCGATGATTGGACATGTGATGGGCGCTGCCGGTGCCTTTGGGGCTCTGGTGGTGCTGCAAGCCATCCGTACCGGTTGGATACCGCCTACCATCAACTACTCTGTGCCCGATCCCGACTGCGATCTGGACTATGTGCCCAATCAGGCGCGACAGGTACGTATCAATGCCGGCATTGCCAATGCCTTCGGCTTTGGCGGCCAGAACGGCTCCATCGTCCTCAAACGTTTTGCTACATGACTCCCATTCAACTCTTCGTCACCTGTCTCGTCGATCATCTCACCCCCCACATCGCCACAGATGTGGTGACTGTATTGGAACGGCAAGGCGTGCAGGTACAGGTGCCCCCCCATCAGACATGCTGTGGACAGCCCGCATTCAATGGGGGCTTCCGCGATGAGGCGCGGGCGATGGCAGAGCATTTCCTTGATGTCTTTGCTCCCACCCAGGGCCCCATCGTTACACCTTCCGGTTCGTGTGCGGCCATGGTCGTGCATCATTACCCCCAGCTTTTCGCCGATGACCCGGCCAATCTGGCTCGGGCCCAGGCTGTTGCTGCCCGCGTGCGCGAATTCAGCCAGTTCCTGGTGGATGATCTCGGCCTGACTTATGCGGGCGGCATCCCCGGCCATTACACCTATCACCCTTCCTGCCATCTCACCCGCGACCTGGGGGTGCGCGGCAAGGCCGAGGCCCTGCTCGATGCTATCCCTCACAGCGAGCGCCACCCTCTGCCCGATGCCCAGGCCTGTTGCGGTTTCGGCGGCCTGTTTGCGGTGAAAATGCCCGCCATATCCACGGCCATGATGAATCATAAGCTGGAAACGATCCGGCAGAGTGGCGCCGATGTCTGTGTCACCTGCGACTCTTCCTG
The DNA here is from genome assembly GCA_013152585.1 of Chloroflexota bacterium. Taxonomy (GTDB): domain Bacteria; phylum Chloroflexota; class Anaerolineae; order J102; family J102; genus JAADGC01. The sequence continues at coordinate 9,377 of JAADGC010000022.1, read as the reverse complement.
CATGATGCACCTCAATGGCGGCTTGATTGCCCAGGGCAAGGCCCCCATCGTCAAACATCTGGCCCAAATCCTGGCCCAAACGGAGGGCAAGGCATCGTGAAATCGTAAAAAACGATCTTGACGGCCCTTGTGCTCTTCTCGCCTTTGCGTTGAAGAACCTCCGTACACTCTATCCCTCTGCCTCTCTGCCTTAAAAAACCCCTCATCTCCCCCCCCCGACTCCTCTCTTCTCCCATGCAAGCACCCACCACCAGCTTTGCCCAACGTGCCCAAATCGCCCTGCAAGACACCGGTCTGCAAGAAGCGTTGGGTCGCGCCATGGATCACTTTGTGCATGGCCGCCAGGATGCCTTCGCCGCCCTACCCCATGGCGAAGCTTTGCGAGACCACGCCCGTACCATCCGCGCCAATACGATCGCCCACCTCGACGAGCATCTGATACGCTTTGAGCGCAACGCCCAGGCCAATGGCAGCAGCATCCATTGGGCCACAGACGCGGCCGAAGCCCGCCAGATCGTGCTCAAGATCGCCCGTGAAGCCGGCGTCCAGCGCATCGTCAAAAGCAAATCCATGCTCAGCGAAGAGATCGAACTCAATCGCGTGTTGGAGCGGGCAGGGTTGGATGTACTCGAGACCGATCTGGGCGAGTACATCGTGCAACTGGCACACGATCATCCCAGCCACATCATTGCCCCGGTGGTGCATTGGCGGCTGGAAGACGTGGCGCGACTCTTCCACAAACATCTCGGCACCCCCCTCGACGCCGACATTCCCTCCTTGCAGGCAGCGGCACGGCGCCGATTGCGCCAGGGCTTCTTGCAGGCCGATATGGGCATCAGCGGTGGCAATCTGGTCGTGGCCGAAACAGGCACCGTGATCCTGGTCACCAACGAGGGCAATGGCCGTCTGGTCACCACCACGCCCCGCATTCATGTGGCATTGGTGGGCATCGAACGTATCGCCCCCACCCTGGCAGATGCGGGCACACTGCTGCAAGTGCTGGCCCGTAGCGCCACCGGTCAGGCGCTCAGTGTCTACACCTCGTTTATCACTGGACCCCGCCGCCAGGCAGATGAAGACGGACCCGAGCAAGTGCACATCGTGCTCATCGACAATGGCCGCACGCGGGCCTTGCAAGGCGAGCTGGCAGAGATACTCTACTGCATCCGTTGCGGCGCCTGCCTTAACGTTTGCCCGGTTTATCGCAATCTGGGCGGGCACGCGTATGGCTCGGTCTATCCCGGCCCCATCGGCAGCATCGTCACCCCCGCTTACGACGGCCTCGGTCCCTGGCACGAACTGCCGCAAGCTTCCACCCTCTGCGGCGCCTGCACCGAAGCCTGCCCCGTGCGCATCGACATCCCCCGCATGTTGCTAAAACTGCGCGCCGACAGCATCGCCGCCGGGGACGCCCCCGCCTGGCTACAGACCGGCATCCGTCTCTACGGCTGGGCCGCTACACATCCTCGTGTGTTCCGGCTGGCCAGCAAACTCGGCACCCAATTGCAACGCCTGTGGCCCGGCAAGGCCCAGGGCTGGACCCGGCGCCTGCCTCCGCCTCTTTCCGCCTGGACGGACTCCCGCGCCTTCCCACCCCTGGCCCGCCGCAGCTTCAGCGAACGCTGGCAGGAACGCAAGACGTGAAGTGCTCTCTTCGCCCATGAATCACGCAACCCCCATTTCCCATCCCCCAATCCCCATGACTTCCCGTACCAAAATCCTCAGCCGCATCAGGCACGCCCTTGCTGACGCCTATTTGCCTGATGCCGCAGCGACAATACCGCCACCACCATCGCCACCACCCTTCGCGGCAGCCCTGATCGATGTTTTCGAGCAGGCGCTGATCGCGGTGCAAGGGCAAGTCACACGCGTAGAAAACCAGGAAGCTGCGCGGGATTGGTTGGTGAATGAGTTTCAAAAACAGGGTGTGCAAAAAATTTTAGGATGGAATTTCACACAACTGCCGGTGGCGAATCTGGCGGCCTCATTGCAAGCCCTTGGCATCGAGCTGATCCCCGCCCGCTTGTCCACGGCCACACGCCAGGCCGACCTGGCGGCGCTGGCCGACATCCCCGTCGGTCTCACTGGGGCCGATGCCGGGCTGGCGCGCACCGGCAGCATCGTTTTGTACGCCAGCAATGAGCAAGGGCGACTGGCCTCGTTATTACCGGAAGTGCACTACGCCTTGTTGCCCGCCGATCGCATTTATGCCGATCTGGCGGCGTGGCTGGCGGTGCCAGGCGTGGGCGAACGCGCGCGCCACAGCAGCAACACGGTTATCATCACCGGTCCCAGCCGCTCCGCCGACATCGCTCAAACCCTCACCCTGGGCGCACATGGCCCCAAACGCCTGCACGTCCTCCTGATCGAAACTTGATTGGCAGAAACTATCCCCATATGATCCCCACCGCACGTCTGACCAACAAAGATGTCGCCGAAAAATTGCGCCTGATTGGCGATATCCTGCAAATCAAAGGCGAGAACCGTTTCCGGGTACTGGCCTTTATGAACGCCGCCGAAAGCATTGCTAACTGGGGCCAGGACCTGTATTCGCTGCACGCGGCCGGCGAGCTGGATAGCATCCCCGGCGTGGGCAAGGCCATTGCCGCCGATATTGGGCATCTGCTGGAGACGGGCGAAACTCCGTTCTTGCAGGAATTGCTGGCCGAAGTGCCGCTGGGCGTGGTCGAGATAACCCGCATCCCCGGCATGGGCCCTAAAAAAGCGGCGCGGCTGTGGCATGAATTGGACATCACCAGCGTAGAAGCGCTGAAAGCCGCGGCTGAGGCGCAGCAGTTGCGGGGGCTCAAGGGCTTCGGCGCCAAATCCGAAAGCAAGATACTGCAGGGCATCGAACTATGGGCACGCAAAAAAGACACCCGCACCCCGCTGGGCGTGGCCCGGCCTGCCGCCCTGGATTTGATTGCGCAGTTGCAAGCCGTCGTCCCCGCAGCACTGCGGCAGATCGAAGTGGCCGGCAGCGTGCGCCGATGGCAGGAAACCGTCGGCGATCTGGACATTCTGTGCGTAAGCGATCAGCCCGAAGCGGTCATGGCCGCGTTTCGGGCCCTGCCCATTGTGGTGGAGGCCGTCGTTTCTGGCCCTACCAAGACCCGCGTGCGCCTGGCCAACGGGTTGGAATGCGATCTGCGGGTGGTGGCCGCAAAGCATTGGGGGGCAGCGCTGCAATATTTTACGGGCAGCAAAGAGCATAATGTAGCCCTGCGCGAGCTGGCGCTCAAACAGGGCTGGAGCCTGAACGAATACGGTCTCACGGCGACCGGCCCCGAAAACACCGAGGTCTTTTTTGCGGATGAGGCCGAGCTGTATGCCTTTTTGGGCCTGGAGTGGATTCCCCCCGAATTGCGCCAGAATCGGGGCGAGATCGAGGCGGCGCGGCAGCATCACCTCCCCGATTTGATCACCGTGGACGCTATCCGCGGGGAGTTGCATGGGCACAGCACCTTTAGTGACGGCAAAACCAGCATCGCCGAGATGGCAGAAGCTGCCCGCGCCCGGGGCTACAGCTATTGGCTGGTCAGCGATCATAGCGTGGGCTTGGGCATCACGGGTGGGGTCGATGCCGCCAAATTGCAGCAACAACGCCGGATTATCGATGATCTGAACCAGCAGTGGCAGCGCCAAGGGGAGGATTTCCGGCTGCTGCTGGGCACCGAGGTGGAAATCCTGGCCGATGGCGCCCTGGGGCTGGCAGATGATGTGCTGGCCCGACTCGATGTCGTCATCGCCAGCATCCACAGCAGTTTGCGCCAGCAGCGGGATGTGATCACGGCCCGCTGTTTGCGAGCTGTGCAAAATCCCCATGTGGATATCCTCGGCCATCCCACGAGCCGTTTGTTGGGCTCTCGTCCGGCCACCGATATCAATGTGGAAGCTGTTTTGCAGGTCTGTGCGGCCACAGGCACGGTGGTGGAGATCAACGCCCATCCGGCACGGTTGGATTTGAACGATGTATATACGCGGCGAGCCGTCGAGCTGGGCTGCAAGATCGCCATCAGCTCCGATGCCCACGAACCAGCCGATATGGATCTGCTCGAGTATGGCGTGCACACAGGCCGCCGCGCCGGGCTGAGCCCGACCGCTGTCATCAACACCCGGCCGCTGACCGAGATGCTGGCGCTGCTCAAACACTAAACCCACGCGGACGGGCGCGGAAAACGCGAATTCGATTCGCCAGGCAGCTTGAGCGTCAGGGCGCTGTTGCCGCGATCAGCGGCCAGTACAGCGACGCCCAGTCGCCGCGCACGATCAGCGGCGTTTCCGTTAGCGTCAGCTCCAACATGCCATTGGTGGCGGTGTGGGCGGCGATGATGGGGCCGGTCTGATCGCGACGGGTGGGGGGCATGAAGGTGGTGAACTGGGTAGCGTGCACGGGCAGATGGACGACCGCGGAAGCAGGCGCATCATCTGGCCCCTGCGCCACACCGTCATCCTCCCATAACACATACACCGGCTGGTCTTCGATCACGAATTCGTAAGCCTGCACGCCATCGCCCAGGCCCGCCAACTGCCGCACCCGCGTGTATCCGCCCAGTTGGGACTGCGCCAGGGCCAGGGCGGGAATGACCGGGCGCACCGCCGGCGGGCTGAAGCCGTCGGCCGGGTCCAGCAGGCCCTGAAAGGCCAGATCGCGCTGGCTGAAGATGGGATTTTCGTATTCCGGCCGGTCTTGTTCCAGCCCCAAGATGAGCATATCAAAGCCGGAGCTGGCTGCCAGTACCCATTTTTTGAAAGCCAGACGGGCTTGCTCGGCCCGGTACCACGCTTCCACCCCGGCATGATCCGGGGCTGTCCAGTCCTGCAAGCTGGCCCACAAGGCTTCGCCGGTAGCCGGGAACAAGGGATTGACGCGTAAGATGGCGGGGTCGCCGGTGAGAGCCGGGGCCGAGCTGGCGGCCGTAATCCACACCGGCGGCGTAGGCGTGGGCGCCAGCCGTCGCACCCAGCGCGACAGGGTATCCAGCCCGCTGGTGTCGGCCATGCTGTGTACGCTGATAATGTCGTAGGCATCGGTGGCGGCCAGCAGTTGGGTAAAGCCGCCGATGGCACCGCAAACCGCCGGGTCTATGTTGGTCACCACGTCTTGCAGGCTGGTGGCGCTGGGGGAGCCGTCCAGCAGATCGAGGGCGGGGATGCCGGCCAGCAGGATTTGCGCTGCCGGATCGGCCGTTCGCGCCGCGGTCGCGGCCGTTCGCAGGAGTTCGAGATAGTCGCTGATGGTGCTTTCGGGGCTGATGCCCTGCCACCACACGCCTGTCGTGGCCTCAAATTCAATCTGATAATAATGCACCGGGGCGATGAGTCCGGGATCATCGTCAAGGCCATCGCCATCGTAGCGCTCGACCACTGCCTGCACCCAGGCAGCATAATCATCCAGGAAGTCAGCCTGCGGCGGTGTGGACGCGGCCGCCGCCACCTGTCCTCCCTGGGGGGCGGCAGCCCGGGCCCAGGTGTTCCATGCCCGCAAAACCATGAGAAGCTGGAAACCCGTTTGCTGATAGGCCTGCACGCGTGTATCCAGGGCCGAGGTTTCGTTGTCCCATTCGTAGGCGTGCACACCCTGCTGCGGCGCCTGAGGCTCCACAAAACCCCAGCGCACGTCATCCACCACCGCCCATGTGGCCCCGGACTGGCGCAAGGGGCCAGGGAGTTCGTGGGGGAAGAGCTGGCCGGCATTGATCACACCCAGTCGCAAGGATCGGCCCTGCAACTGGGTGTCTTGGGGATAGATGAGCGTTTGCAATTGGCAGGGCGGGGCGGGAATGGTGCAGCCCGACAAGAACAGGGCTGCGGCCAGAATGATGAACCCTATCCGTCGCATGTACGGCATTGTGTCTGGCTCCTTTCCTGGGGATGGGCGGTGGTCAAGCCTGGCTGTTGGTCAGTGCCATTGCCAGGTGTTGCAGTGCGGCCACGGGATCTGCTCCGAGATGGAAGCGAATCACGCGGCGGTGAACATCCACCAAAGCCTGAAAATCGCCCAACACCTGCGACTGAATAAGAACGCCAAAGCTCATGGAGGATGTGGGGCTGCCGGCCTCGTCGGGAATGGGAAGATCGACTTGAGGCTCGGATGTAAATTGCAGAAAGAGACCATGGCCGCCATCGCCTTTGTGGAGCTGGCCGGTAGAATGCAGGAAATGGGGGCCGTAGCCGGCAGTGGTCGCCAGCTTGGTGTGATGGCGCAGAACGCTGCGCAGGTGGGCAATGGCTGCGTCTGCCGCGGGGGTGGGCTGAATGTAGGCCTGCTGGGTGATGTAGTCGTGCGGTTGAGCTTGTTGCAGAAAATCGAGCAATACGTCGCCGGGGGTGCGTAAGGGGCGGCGGGTGGCAGGCCAGTCGCCATAAACGGTCACCTCATCGGCTGTGAACGCGGGTCGGGCCGGGGGCAATTTGCCGGTCTCGAAGTAGGCTGCGGTCATTTTGCGTGCCTGTACTTTGGCACTTTCGACATTGGGCTGATCAAAAGGCTGGATGCCCAGGCGATAGCCGGCGATGGCGATGGCTATTTCCCAGATGAAGAACTGCGCCCCCAGATCGATGCGATCGCGCAGTTGCAGACGCACAACCGGATGTCCGGCTGCCGCCAGTGCGGTCAGGGCGGCATCGAAACGGGTGTCATCGACCCAATTGAGGACGATGAAGAGCCTATCGTCTCCGTACTCTGCCGGCGCGGCCAGGCTTTCGCCTACCACGGGCAAAATTCCGGTGCCGTCCTTGCCGGTGCTTTCGGCGATCAATTGCTCCACCCAATCGCCAAAGCTGGCCAGCTCCGGAGGCAGGACAAAGGTAGCCTTATCGCGCCCGGCTTTGGCCAGTTCGCCCAGGATGGCCCCCAGGATGGCACCGGGGTTGGCCGTCGCGGCCCGGCAGGCACGAGCGGCTGCCTGGGCCCGCTGCACCAGCGTGTCGATATCCACCCCCGCCAGGGCCGCGGGCACCATGCCGAAATACGAAAGGGCCGAGTAACGACCGCCGATGTGAGGGTTGTTCAAAAAAGTGTCTCGGAAGTCGTATTGCTGCGCCACTGCCACCAGCTTGCTGCCCGGATCGGTGATGGCCACGAAGTGTTGGCCCGCGTTTTCGCGGCCTAAGGCGTCGGCCACCCAGTTGTAGAAATATTTGAAAAAGCTCAGGGTCTCGACGGTGCCTCCGGATTTGGTGGCGACGATGAACAGGGTGCGGGCGGGGTGCAGCCGGTCGGCCTGCGCCTGCACGGCGTCGGGATGCGTGGAATCGAGCACGGCCAGATCGAGGGCGAAGCCGGTAGGGGGCTGGGGTGAGTGCAATCCAAAGGTTTTGGCAAAGACCTCGGGCGCCAGACTGGAGCCGCCCATGCCCAGCAACAGCACATGGGTGTAGCCAGCCTGCTGCACATCGGCCACCAGGGCGCGGATGTCATCGAACTGGGTGGGCAACAAGTCCGGCATATCCAGCCAGCCCAGACGATTGCTGATCTCGGTGGGCTGGGGCCGCCAGATGGTGTAGTCTTTGTGCCAGAGCCGGCGCACGATGTGGGCAGCGGCCATTTCGGTAAGGGCAGCATCAACGCCAGCTTGGGCTGCGCCCAGATCGGCGCTGAGATGCTCTTGATAAAAAGCAGTATCGTTCATGGTTTCACTCCGTTAGTCAGATTCGATGAGAATAGCGCGCGCCGGGGCCCCGTCGCTGCCCACCAGAGGCAGCGGCAGACAATAAAGTTCGTAGGCGCCGGGATGGATGTTTTGTAAAGACAGGCCTTCGACCACGATCACGCCCGCCTGCAAGAGAATGTAGTGCGTGGCTTGGGGCTGGTCATAGGGAGCGATCGAAAGAGCATCGATGCCCACCAGCTTCAGGCCATATTGCACCAGCCAGGTGGCGGCATCGGCCGTCAGGGCCACGTAGTCGCGGTGAAAAACAGGATCGGCCAGGAGCCGGCGGGTGCTGTTGTCGGTGAGGAAGAGGAGGCGTTGGCGCCCGGCCGGCAGGTGCAGCGATTCGAGCACCGCGGCCGTAATCTGTGTCTGCCCCCGCACATCCACCACCAGGGCTGGCCCCACCAGTGTCTGTAAATCCAGGCTTTCGGTGCTGGCCCCACCGGCCACAAAATGACAGGGGGCATCGACATGGGCGCCTGTGTGCGCGCCCATGCGCAGGGCAGTGACGGTGGATATGTCGCCGTGCTCGAGATGGCTGACGTGCGTCAGCTCGATGGCAGGATCGCCTTCCCACACGACCAGTTGGGATGAGATGGGGGGGGTGATGTCGTAGATTTTCATGACGAAGTGGACGCTCGTCGCCCGCATTCCATGCCATAATGAGCCGCACCCACGAGGGCGGCATGGGGGCTCAGGATCACGTGCACGGGCATTTGTAAGAGGAGATCAGACAGGCGTCCCTTACTTGCAAAATTTTGCATGAATTTGCTGGCTGTGATCAACGATAAGATGCGGGGGGGAATGCCGCCACCAATAAACACGCCTCCTGTCGCCAGGACTTTCAGCGCCAGATTACCGGCTTCCGCGGCCAGGATCGAGATGAACATTTCCACCGTGGCCAGGCATATCTCGTTGGGCGTTGGTGTTTGCAAAGCTCCCCGGATGATGACGGGGGTGAGATCGTCTGCTGCGGCCAGTTGCTGCTGTAGCCAGGCGGGTTCCTCGTAAATTTCGAGATGGCGCAGGTGCATATAGATATTGGGTAAACCGATACCCGAGATCACGCGCTCATAACTGACATGTGGCATCCGTTGCAGCAGGTACCGCAAGAGATCCATCTGGGCCTGATTGCGGGGGGCAAATTCGGTGTGTCCGCCTTCGGAGGCATGGGCGTGATAATAGCCGTCCTCCCAGGTGAGATAAGCCTCGCCCAACCCTGTGCCCGGGGCCACGACTGCTATCGCCCCGCCTGGCACAGTATCGCCGGCGTTCAACTGGAATAAGTCATCTGGCTTGAGGATAGGCACAGCGCTGGCAATGGCCTGCAAGTCGTTCAGCAGATGCACTTCGGCGCCGGCCAATGTTTCCTGCAGCGTCCGGGCATCGATCTCCCATGCCAGATTGGTGATCTGCGCCCGACCCTCGACCACGGGCCCGGCCACACCAAAACTGGCCCGATCGACGGGGACATCCACGTCCTGCAGAAAGAGCTGCACTATTTTGTTCAACGAAGGGTATTGGGCGCTGGCAAAACGACGTTCGCGCACCGGCCGGTGCACACCGGCCTGCTCGGAATAAAGGGCAAGGATGGTTTTAGTACCGCCGATATCGCCAGCTAATAACATGGATTTCTCCAGAGTCGAACGTGATGGAATGTATGTGCGGATTATAACGCAGGCTTCCCTTTGGAGCGAATCGGGCCTGCGAGGGAGTGTT
>JAADGC010000143.1 GCA_013152585.1 Chloroflexota bacterium | reverse complement strand
CCCACCCGGACTCCCACTCCCAGCCCCAGCCTCACACCCACACCACTTCCCACTGCCACCCTGGCTCCAGCAACTGCCACCCCGGAAACCACCGCCTCCCCCACATCTATCCCCCCCAGCACGCTGGCATTGCCCACTCCACAACCCACCCCCACGCCCGAATTCACATTCGCATCGCCCACACCAGCCACACCTTACTGACATTCCTATACTGAGCAATCCCCCTGAAGCTGGTTTCCATCTTCATTGCTCAAGAGTCCCCCATGTCTGAAAATTTTGTTCATCCTACCGATCCCAGCGATGCCTGGACATCGTCCCAAACCCTCTTCCCAAGCCCCAACATCCGTCGACCGGCCATCGTCGTCAGCAGTGAAGATCAGGTACATGTTGTGTGGGAAAGTCGCAACGTCCTGTACCACACAGTTGCTGAGCACGACGCCTGGTTGCCTCCGCGGCGTCTCATTGGCGGCCAGCAGCCGAATCTGGCCCTCGATGCCACGGGCAAGGTGAATCTGGTCTTTCGCAACAATTATTCCGGGCGTGACGAGATTTATCATACGGTGTGGCAGGGGCACTACTGGTCATTACCGTTCAACATATCGCATACCGATGGCATCTCGCGCAACCCGATGCTGCTTGTAGCGCCCGATGGCCGCCGTCATGCCGTGTGGGAAGACGAGACACCCGGCTACGCCACCCTGTATCATGCCCGTCATCTTTCCGGCTGGCAGTGGCAGAGCGATCCCATCCCCGACAGCAACGGGCGCCGTCCCGCCGCTGTTTTCGACGTCGATGGGGGGCTGCATGTCATTTATCAGACGGGCCTCGACCTGCAAACCACCAACGAGATTTTCTATACGGCCTGGGTTGATGGCACCTGGATGGCGCCGCAGCGCCTCTCCGACAGTGAGATGCCCGCTGATCGCCCCCGCCTGCAGATCGACCTCAACGGCGTCTGTCACGCTGTGTGGCGCCAGAAAATCGCGGAGGGTAAGCTTGTCATGTATGCCCGTAAAGACGAGCATGGTTGGCAAGCCCCGCTTCCCATCAGTCCTCCCCTGCCGCATACCGGATCCCCGGCTCTGACCATTGCCAGCCGGCTGGTATTGCACAGCGCCTGGAACGATCAACAGCGTTTCGAACATGCCTACAACAATGTGCAGACGCCAGAATGGGAGGCATTGGAGCTGGCATTGACCGATGGTTTGCGACTCAGTGCGCCGGTTTTAGCGGCGGACGATCGCGATCATGTCCATGCCGTGTGGGTGTGCCAGGTGGATGATACGATGTGGGAACTGCATTATGCGATGCGGGCGCCGGTTTTGCAGGAAACCGTGTTCCTGCCCCTGGTATAGGGCGCGCTTTGCGCTCTTTAGGGCCTGATTTGCGGGCAGGCAGCATTCGCCCGCCCCGTAGATTTGACCTTGACCCATTTGCCCGCTACAATTATTGGTTGCTATGCCCATCGCAAAGATCGGCCCTAGCGTCTCCCCTTGTAGCTCAACTCCACTTGATTCATTAGCCTCGTGTTCGAAAACCTCTCAGACAAACTACAATCCGTATTTGACAATTTAGGCAAGCGTGGCCGCCTGTCAGAGGAAGACGTCGACAAAGCATTGCGCCAGGTACGCCTGGCATTGCTGGAAGCCGATGTCAACTATAAAGTCGTAAAAGATTTTGTGAGCCGCGTGCGCGAGCGGGCGGTGGGCAGTGATGTGTTGCGCAGCCTGACGCCTGCCCAACAGGTCATCAAAATCGTCCACGAAGAGTTGATTCAGACCCTGGGCGAGTCTGCCAGCCTCGATTTATCGGGCCAACCGCCGCATGTCATCCTGTTGGTGGGCCTGCAAGGCTCAGGCAAGACGACCATGGCGGCCAAACTGGCCTCGCGCCTGCGCTCGTCGGGGCAGCGGCCCTTGTTGGTGGCAGCCGACACCTATCGACCGGCGGCCGTGACCCAGCTTGAGGTGCTGGGCCGCCAAATCGATATCCCCGTCCACAGCGAAGGCATTGCCCCATCCCCGCCCGATATCGTCAATCGCGGCCTGCGCCGGGCGCGAAACGAAGCCCGTACCATCGTGATTGTGGATACCGCTGGTCGGCTCACCATCGATGAGCAGATGATGCAGGAGCTGGTCGAGATCAAGACCCTGACTCGGCCCAAAGAAGTGATTCTTGTCGTCGATGCCATGACCGGCCAGGAAGCTGTGCGCGTGGCTGCCGACTTCCACAAACGTCTGCAATTAACCGGTCTGGTGCTCACCAAGATCGACGGGGACGCCCGTGGCGGCGCCGCCATCTCCATGCGTTCGGTCACAGGTGTTCCCATCAAATTCCTGGGCACCAGCGAGAAGATCGACGGCATCGAAGTCTTCCATCCCGACCGTCTGGCCTCCCGCATTTTGGGCATGGGCGACATGCTGACCATGATCGAAAAGGCCGAGGCCGTGATCGATCAAAAAGAAGCCGCCCGCATGGAAAAGAAGCTGCGTTCGGCTTCCTTCGATCTGGACGATTTCTTGAAACAGATGCGTCAGATCAAAAAGATGGGCCCGCTCACGGGCCTGTTGGAAATGATCCCCGGCATGGGACAGATCGCCAAAGACATCGATCCCCAGGCCGCCGAACAACAATTACGCCACATCGAAGCGATTATCAGTTCTATGACTGGCAGCGAACGGCGAGATTCCCGCCTCCTCAACGGCAGCCGCAAACGCCGCGTTGCCGCCGGTTCGGGCACGTCGGTGCAGCAGGTCAACGAGCTGCTATCTCAGTTCCGGCAGATGCAACGGCTGATGAAGCAGATACAGTCTGGTCGCCGTGGTGGTCTACCGGGACTATTTGGTTTATAATTCATTCACCCTTTGCTAACTTTCATGCCTAGCAGGCATACCCTCAGGAGTTTACATTACCCATGGTACGTATTCGTTTACGCCGTACTGGTTCCAAAAAACAGGCGTCTTACCGCGTTGTCGTCGCCGATCAACGCTCCCCGCGCGACGGTCGGTTCATCGAGTTGCTGGGCCATTACAATCCCCGCACCGATCCCCCCACCTTTGAGATCAATCGTGAGCGCACGCAATATTGGTTGCAGCAGGGCGCCCAGCCCAGCGACGCCGTCAAGCAGATGCTGCGCAACGTTGATCTGACTGCAGTCCCGGAATCTGACGCCGAAGCCGCCTGATTGTCGGTTACTCCACATCTCTCAGCCTCTCTCTTTGCGCACTTTCGCTCATACCTACTATGAAAGATCTCATCGAATTTATTGCCACCTCGTTGGTCGAACATCCGGGTGAAGTTCAGGTGGATTCACATCATTCAGGTTCGAGCCTGTTTGTGGATGTCACCGCCGCCCCCGGTGATGTCGGCCGGTTGATCGGAAAACGTGGACGCACGGCCGAAGCGATTCGCGCCGTGGCCCGCGTGGCGGCTGTGCGCCAAGGCATACGCGTGACGGTCGATATCGAATGACGCCGCGCCCACCGAGCTGGGCATATGGCGCTGATTTCGACTTACAAACAACATGAATCGTGCCCGACCGCATGGCTGGCCGGGCGCGATCTTTTTTTGACCCCGTGTTTTGGCAGGTGTCTGCCCATGTCTGAACGCAAGTTACAAACCCCTCTGGCTGTGGGACAGATCGTCGGTATTCATGGTCTCCGTGGCGAGATGAAAGTGAATGTGCTGACAGATTTTGACGAGCGTTTTGCGCCAGACTCGTTGTTGTGGGTCGAGGGCGAGACTTCTCCGCGGATGGTCGTTTCGGCACGCTGGCATAAACGGTTTTTGTTGCTGCACCTGGCGGGCCTGGATTCACGCACCGTGCTGGAACCATTGCGGCAGCGCTATTTATTCATCGAGCGCTCACAGGCAGCGCCTTTGGGCACTGACGAGTATTATGAAGATGAACTGGTGGGCTTGCAGGTGCGCACCGAAGCCGGTCAGGTATTAGGTGTTTTGACAGAGGTGCTATGGACAGGCGCCAACGAGGTGTATGTGCTCCAGGGCGACTGGGGCGAAGTGCTGCTGCCAGCCATTGCGGAGGTGGTTCAAAACGTGGACTTGCAGCATAAGCAGATGGTGGTGCGACTGTTACCGGGTCTGATTCCGGCCCTCGACGCCGAATCATAAAGGCGGGTGCGCCGTGGGTGCCGCGCTTACTCTTTGCGGCTTGGCGAGAGCACTGCCCTGAAAAGGAGCCACAGATTTCACGGATTTTCACAGATTTTGAAGCTGTTTTCTTTTCTTTTCCGTGAAAATCTGTGTGAATCCGTGGCAAAAACAAAAAGCGCCGGTGTCCAGTATTTTAGGAAGCAGGAATCGCCACTATGTGCGGTGGAGGACACAACTTTTCGCGGGTAGCTGCGTCTCCATAAGCAAGACATTCGCTGAGGCAGTCAATTACGCTGCCGTTTCCCCCGTTTCTCATTTTCGCAGAGGAGTGTATTATGCTGGCTCGTCGATTTTGGATCGCCCTGGTGTTGGTTTGGATACTGATGTGGGGCACACTGCCGGCGGGGATGCAGGCGGCGCCGTCGCAGGCCGGTGGCAAGGTGCATGTTGTGCGCCGCGGACAAACACTCTCGGGTATTGCTGTCCGTTACGGCATTTCGGTGAGTGCTATTGCCAGGGCCAATCACATCAAAAACCGCAATCGCATCTATGTTGGCATGCGCTTATGGATTCCTACAACCAGCAGCAACACAGCTTCCAATGCTGGCGCTGCTCCCGGAACTGGGGCGTATGTCGTTCGTCGTGGTGATACACTCTCGGGTATCGCCCGGCGCTTTGGGGCCAGTGTGAACTCGTTACGCCGGGCCAACGGCATCCGGAATGTGAATCGTATTCGCGTCGGCCAGAAGCTGGTGATCCCCACAGGGGGGAGCCCCAGCTTCACCCCGGCCCCGGCTCCCGTCCCGGCCTCTGGCGGTAAAAAATGGATCGAGATCGATTTATCGCGGCAGCGCCTGATCGCCCACGAGGGGGAACGCATTATCCTGAACACGGCTGTGAGCACGGGGTTGCGCCGCACGCCCACCCCTGTGGGCCGGTACCGGGTACGGGTGAAGATACGCCGCCAGACGATGACCGGGCCGGGCTATAATCTGCCCAATGTCCAATGGGTGATGTATTTTGTGGGGGCGTATGCCCTCCATGGCACCTACTGGCACAATAATTTTGGCCATCCCATGAGCCACGGCTGTGTCAATCTGCGGAACAGCGCTGCCCGCACGCTCTATCAATGGGCAGCCAGGGGCACCCAGGTGGTTGTCCACCGTTGATTCAAGCCGCCTGGCGCAAGACTCCCGGCTGCAGTAGGTCGGTTTGAAAGCGCTTGTCGATCTGAATGATGCGCAGGAGTCCGGCGGCCAGAGAGACCCGTGGTTTGTAATCCAACAACTCCCGAGCTTTATCCAGATCGGCCAGCAGGCGCGAAACCCCACCGCTGCGTTCACGGTTGTAGATGGTGTGGGCAGGCAGATGGCTGACGGTTTCGATGTGCTTGATCAGTTGATTGACGCTGGTTTCGACGCCACTACCAATATTGATGACCTGGTGATCGATGTGGGAACGTTCTCCCGCCCGAATCAGGGCATCGACAACGTCATCTATGTAGACATAATCTCGCGTTTGTTCCCCATCACCGTGCACCACCACCGTGCCACCATGGAGGATTTCACGTAACATCTTGGGCACCACGGGGGGATAAGCCGGCGGCAACGCCTGTCCTGGCCCAAAAGCGTTGAAAACGCGCAGGGCCACCGTCTCGATGCCATAGTGTTGGGCCAGGGTAAACATGTAATGTTCGGCCGCAAATTTACTCACGGCATAAGGCGTGAGGAGCTGGGGCACCACGGATTCGTCCACCGGCTGCCGCTTTTGATCCCCGTAAATAGTACCGGAAGAGACCAGCACAATTCGCTTGACTCCTACCGCCCGCATGGCCTCCATCAAGCATACGGTGCCCCCCACATTTACATCATTGTAGTCGCGGGGATAGAGTATGGATTGGGGTAAGGAGACTTTGGCTGCGAGATGGTACACGCAGTCAATGTCGTGGAGGAGCGTCCACAATTTGGGCTGATCGCTCACAGCGCCCCGTGTGAACAAGA
This sequence comes from Chloroflexota bacterium, assembly GCA_013152585.1. Lineage (GTDB taxonomy): Bacteria > Chloroflexota > Anaerolineae > J102 > J102 > JAADGC01. The sequence continues at coordinate 8,258 of JAADGC010000143.1, read as the reverse complement.
TATTGCTGTCGAGCACGGATTCGTCGCCGGCACTGAGATCATCGATGACGCGTACATGATGGCCTGCGGCTGCCAGGCGGTTGGCGAGATGGTGGCCGATGAAACCAGCACCGCCGGTGATAAGATACTTTTTCATAGATTTTGATACCGTGGACGCCCAGTTGCTTGGCAAGGACAGTTGTGGCGATGCACTTGTCGGCGGCATGGTGCGGGCGGGGAATGGGCGTGTTTGCCTGGGACCAGCGGTGCAGGAAGGCCCGCTGCGGTGCCAGATACCGCATAGGAGGAAGGTGATGTGTCTGCAATTATAGCACAGGAGAACGCTTGGGAATAAGTTGGCGCACGTGGTAGGATAAGCAATCTTCATCCTGGCGTTGGAGGCCCCCATGCGCACTGATTTACCGGTTGTTTCGCTCACCCAATTACCCACTCCCTTGCATTCGTTGCCCCGCTTTTCGGCCTGGCTCGACGCCGGCATAGAAGTGTGGATCAAACGCGACGATCTGACCGGCCTGGCGATGGGAGGCAACAAGCTGCGCAAACTGAACTTTCTGGTGGCCGATGCGCTGCAGCAGGGCGCCAGCGATCTGGTCACCACCGGCGCCGCCCAAAGCAATCATTGCCGTCAGACGGCTGCGGCTGCGGCTCGATCTGGTTTGGGCTGCCATCTCGTGCTGCGTGGTCATGCCACAGATAGGCCCGGAGGCAATGTGTTACTGGATCAGTTGCTGGGTGCCAAGCTGCACTGGGCCGGTGTTGCCGATACCCGCCAGGCCATGGCGGCGGCAGTGTCACAGTTGCAGGCGCGGGGCCGCCAGCCGTACGCTATTCCCTTGGGCGGCTCGACTCCCATTGGCGCTGCCGGCTACGCCACTGCCTGGCTGGAGATGGCCCAGCAGGCCCGGCGCCAGGGCATTGATTTCGATGCCGTGGTGTTTGCCACCAGTTCGGGGGGCACGCAAGCCGGGATCAGTGTGGGCGCCGGCGATTTGGGCTGGCCGGGTGAGCTGCACGGGATCTCGGTCGATCACAAGGTGCCACACCTGCAGGCTGTGACCACCGCACTGACTCAAGCGACGGCAGAGCTGTTGGTCGTGTCCTCGCCGCATCCCGTCATCATCCACGATGATTACCTGGGCGGTGGATATGGCGTGATGGGAGCCCCCGAACGCGAGGCCATCCAGGCGTTGGCCCGCAACGAAGGTGTTTTGGTGGACCCGGTGTACACAGGTCGGGCACTGGCGGGTCTGATTGATCTGGGGCGTCGGGGGATTTTGCATGGGCGTGTGCTTTTCTGGCACACCGGCGGCACACCTGCACTATTTGCTTATGAGGACGATCTGGCCCTGGGTGAATAATCATGGTGCAACCGCATCTCAGGGAGCTTCACTGAGGCCCACAAAATTCAAAAGAGCCATCATCATTGGCGCCAGACAAAGCCCCTGCGGATAAGCCGGCGAATTCTGTTTGCAGGCGACATTGTCGCACCTAAAAACCGGGGTTGCACCCGTGTTCCTCCCCTGCTTGGAAGGGAGCGCGGCTATCGGGTATAATGCGAGGGCCGAATCAATCCCTTTTGTTTCATTTTTGCCTGGCATCATGCCTTGAGCAATCCAAATCATGTAGGTTCAATGGTTAAACGATGGAAATAATCTGGTACGGATTATCCTGTTTTCGCTTGCGTAGCCGGGCGCTGACCGTAGTCGCCGATCCCTTTGATGAATCGCTCGGGCTTTCGCTCTCCCGAATGCGGGCTCACGTGGTCACGGTCAGTCATCAGGCCCCGGGGCATAATCATGTGGCGGCGGTGCGCAGTCCCGATCATGTATTCAATGGGCCGGGCGAGTATGAGGTGAACGGCGTTTTCATCCAAGGCGTGCCCACCTATCATCAGGGAACTGTGGGCGAGCGCCAGCGCAGTACGGCGTTTGTATATCATTTTTCCGATCTGGTCGTGGCGCATCTGGGCGATATTGGCATCATGCCCAATCGGGAGCAGGTCGAACAACTCAGCGAGGCCGATGTATTGCTGCTGCCGGTGGGCGGGGGAGATACCCTGGATGCAGCCAAAGCGGTGGAAATCGTGACCGCTCTCGAGCCGCGGGTGGTCATCCCCATGCACTATGCCCAGGCTGGCCTGCGCCTGCACCTGGATTCGGTGGATAAGTTTCTGAAAGAGATGGGCGTTCCTGTGCCCGAACCTTTGTCTACACTCAAACTAACTGCTTCCAACCTGGCTGGTGAAGAAACTGAAGTGATTCTGCTTGCCCCTCAAGGAGTTGCTGATTCATGAAACTGCGCATTCTCTCCCTCGTTGTCCTCGGACTCTTGCTCCTGGCTGCCTGTGGCGGCAAGGCAACACCCACCACCGTGCCTTCCCCCTCCCCGTCGGCAGATGTGCCAACCGGCGATGCGCAGTCCCTGATAGCCGCGGGCCAAGCGGCCCTGGATGCCGGGGATTATGCCACAGCCGTAAGCAATTTTAAGGCTGCCGCTGCCAATCCCAGCCTGGAGGCCTATTTTGGCCTGGGCAATGCCTACACCCGGCAGGGAAATCTCGCTAAAGCCATGGATGCCTATCAGCAAGCCCTGGACATCAACCCCAACCACGCCGCCACGCTCTCGAATTTGGGTGTGGTGTATTATCAGTTGGGCAAGCTGACCGAAGCCAAAGAGGCTTTTACTCGCGCCCTGAACGTGAGCCCGGAAGACGCCGCCACCCATTATCTGCTGGGTGCGGCCGATTTACAATTGGGTGATGACGTCGCGGCCGAAAAATCTTTCCGCCAGGCGCTGAAGATCGATCCCACCTTGCCGGAAGCGCATTTTGGCATGGGGATGCTGTATCGCGCCAGGGGCGACACCGAAAATGCCATCGCCGAGTTCGAGACATTCCAGGCCGGCCCTCCGGCGCAAGATCCCCGCGCCAAGACGGAAGCGGAAAAGATACTCAAGGAACTCAAAGGCCAGCCGTGAGTCCTGAGCGGGCAGCGCTAACAGGTATTTTGTGAATTTACAAGATTACGATTATTTTCGACTGCCAAACGGTCTCACATTGGTTTGCGCCCCCATGCCGGCAGTGCGTTCGGTAAGCATGTCGGTGTACATGCGTGTGGGCTCACGCCACGAAGCCGCCGATACGGTCGGCGTGGCGCATTTCATCGAGCATCTGTTGTTCAAGGGCAGCCACAACTGGCCCACAGCCCTGGCCATTGCCAACGAAATCGAGGGCCGCGGGGGCTACATGAACGCCTCGACCTCGCGCGAATTGACGGTCTACTGGCTGCAGGTGGGCGCAGGCTTCTGGCGCAACGGGGTGGCCCTGTTGGCCGACATGCTGCAACGCCCGTTGTTTGCCGCCGCGGAGATCGAAAAGGAGCGGGGCGTGATTCTGGATGAGATTCGCATGTATCACGATGTGCCCGAAGATTGGGTGTCACAACTATGCAGCGAAGCCATGTGGTACGATCATCCCCTGGGGCGTGATATTGCCGGCACGATCGATTCTGTCTCGGACATCAGTCCCGCCCGAATTCGGGAGTTTCATGCCCGTAGCTATTGCCCCGGCTCCGCAGTGATGGTGATGGCCGGCGCCATCGACAGCCAGGAGGTCCTGGCCGCCGTGCGCTCGGCCTTTGGGTCGTGGTCGGGAAACGGAACACCGCCTGAGATGGTGCCCGCGCCCGTACAGGGCCCCGCCGCCCGTTGTCGCATCGAAGTACGCCCCACCGAGCAAGCGCATTTGCAGATGGCTGCGCCCGGCCTTTCTCGCTCTTCACCCCAGCGCTTTACGCTCGATGTGCTGACGACAGTACTGGGCGACGGTATGATCTCGCGTTTGTGGCAGCGCTTACGCGAAGAAATGGGCGTGGCCTACAACATCGGCTCGTACCGGGGCATGTATGCCGATGCCGGCGTGGTGGGTGTGTATGGTGGTTGCGATGCCTCACGCCTGTTTGCCACCCTGGATGAAACCATGGCCATCTGGCGGGACATGCAGACCACACCGGTACCCGCGGCGGAGTTGCGTCGCGCCCAGGAATACCTGCGCGGGCGACTGGAGCTGAGCAGCGAAAGCTCGGGCGCAGTGGCATCGTGGTGGGGGCGGCAATTCGCCACGGGCATGGCCCCCATGACCCTGAACGAAGTGCTGCAGCGCATCGAGGCTGTGACGGCTGCAGATGTCATGCACCTGGCACGGCAGGTGTGGCGCCCCGAGCACATGGCATTGGCTTATGTGGGGCCGTTGGCATCGCCCCAGGTGCTGGAACAGTGGTGGCAGGCTGCCCGCTCACAAGGGGTCTCGTAAAACCGTCGGACATCTGGTGGCAGTCAGGCGAATCATGGGTTCGACTGAGTGCGAAGGGTTATATGCTCGCTGTCGCATCTGGTATAATCACCATATCGGCAACAACGTGCCCGACTTCATAACCGGCCATGCAGCCAAACTCAAAGCATGAACTCACAAAGGAGTCAGTTATGACTGTAATACAAACATACCACCGCCCTCCCGACGTGGCAACAGCCTTGCAGTTGCTTGCTCGCGACGAGCTGAGAACCGCCGTGCTGGCGGGCGGTATCCATCTCAACGCCCATCGTCCCGCGGATGTGGAAGAAGTCGTAGACCTGCAAGACCTGGGGCTGGATGAGGTCAAGCGCCAGGGGCAGACCCTGACGGTGGGGGCCATGACCCGTTTGCAGGTGCTGGTGGAGCATGACGATGTGCCCGAGGTGATGCGCTTATGCGCCCATCGTGCCGGCCCCAACACTTTCCGCAATCAAGGCACACTTGGCGGCGTCATCGTCGGCGCCAACCCCGAAAGCGAGCTGCTGGCGGCCCTGCTGGTGTATGAAGCCGAGGTCACGGTGCAGACGCTGGCCGGTGTGCGGCGCCTGTCGCTGAGCGATTTTTGGGCTGATGTCCCCGTGGCCCGGCAACGCGGCCTGCTGACGGCAATTTCCTTTGCCATCGATGGCGTGGCCGCCTGCGAACGCGTGGCCCGCACACCGGCCGATGCGCCGATTGTGGCCGTGGTGGGATGCCGACGCTCGGGGGGGCTACGTCTGGCGTTTTGCGGCCTCGCCTCCACGCCTGTGCTGCTGACCACCGACGAGGTGGAGGCATTGACCCCGCCCGCCGACTTCCGTGGCAGCAGCGACTATCGCCGCCAAATGGCCCACATCCTCAGCCAGCGTGTCCTGCGCCAGCTCGATCAAACACAGGGGGCTTAAAACTCATGCAAATCCAAATCACCATCGACGGCAAACAAAAAACCTGGAGCTGCCAAGCCGGCGAGAGTCTCATGCGGCTGTTGCGGCGGCAAGGGTATTACAGCGTGCGTTACGGCTCCGACAGTGGCGAAACCGGCGCTGCCGCCGTCTTGCTGGATGGCAAGCTGGTAAGTGCGGATGTGTTGCTGGCGGCGCAGGCCCATGGCCACAGCATCGAGACCGTGGAAGGACTCGCCGTCGGAACACACCTGCATCCCCTGCAGGAAGCCTTCATGCGCACCGGCGCCATTCAGTCGGGTTACGCCACCCCGGCCACGATCCTGGCTGCCAAAGCTTTGCTCGACCGCAATTCTCACCCCACCGAGGCCGAAGTACGCGATGCTCTTTCCGGTATCCTCGATCGCGAAACCGGCTACGTGAAAGTCGTACAGGCAGTGCTCGCGGCCGCGGCCGTGCTGCGGGGTGAAGAGCCCACGGCCATCGAACCCAACGTGTTGCCGCCCCTCACCCTACCGTCCCCCGAAGCATCCCCAACCCAGGTCGTGGGCAAATCCGAAATCAAGGTCGATGCCCTCAAACTGGCCAAAGGCAATCCCGCGTTTGTGGATGATTTTGAGATACGAGGCATGATTTACGCCAAAGTGCTCACCAGCCCCCATGCCCATGCCCGCATCCTCGATATCGATGACAGCGCTGCCCGAGCTCTGCCCGGCGTGCACGCTGTGCTTCATTACAAGAATATCTCCCGCCGGCGTTATGCTTCCGGCGGCCAGACCTATCCCAACCCCAAGCCCCACGATCAAGTCAGTTTTGATAACAAAGTCCGCTATGTGGGCGACCGTGTGGCAGCCGTCGCCGCCGAAAGCCTGGAAATCGCCGCGGAGGCTATCAAACGCATCCGCGTTGCATACGAGATCCTGCCGGCGGTGTTCGACGAAAACGACGCCATGCAGGAAGGGGCGCCGGTCATCCACGACGAACCCGATATGGAAGGCGCCTACGACGCCAGCCGCAATATCAGCCATTTCATCGATGCCGAATCCGGCGATGTGGAAGCGGGTTTCGCCCAGGCGGATTATGTGTTCGAGCATCGCTATCGCGTGCACCAGGTGCAACAAACCCCCATCGAAACTCATATCTGCATTGGCTACTGGGATGCTGACGAACGGCTGGTACTGCGTACTTCCACGCAGGTGCCGTTTCATGTGCGGCGCATGGTGGCGCCGCTGCTAGGCCTGCCCGTGAGGCGCATTCGCGTGATCAAACCGCGCATTGGCGGCGGCTTTGGTGCCAAACAGGAGATGCTGATCGAAGATATCGTCGGACATCTGGTGCTGGCTACCCATCGGCCCGTGCGCCTGGAGCTGACCCGCGAGGAGGAGTTCATGTGCAGTCGCTCCCGGCATCCTCAGACCATCCATTACAAGACCGGAGTGAACAAGGATGGGACGCTCGTGGCCCAACAGATGACTGTGATCGGCAATACCGGCGCTTACGCTACCCATGGCCTCACCGTACAGACCGTGACGGGCTTACGCGGGCTGAGCACTTACAATTGTCCCCGTAAACGCTTCGAATGTTATGTGGTCTATACCAACATCCCGGTGCCCGGTGCCTATCGCGGCTACGGGGCGCCACAGGCACTTTTTGCCCTGGAAAGCCACATGGAAGAGATCGCCGAGGCCCTGGGGATGGATGTACTGGAGTTCAAACGCAAAAATTGGATCAAAGTCGGCGACCCACTGGACATTGCCCCGCAACTGGGCGAAGGGGACCCCGATCTCTCCGCTATCTCTGTGGTGGCGAGCAGCGGGTTGGCAGAATGTGTTGCCCAGGGCATGAACGCCATCGGTTGGCAGCGCCGCAACGATCCGATATGGAGAGTTCCCCCCGACCGTCCCCACATCCGCCGCGGGATAGGGATGGCGGTGTGTATGCACGGCACGGCCATTCCCGGCCTGGATATGGGCGCGGCCAGCATCAAGATCAACGATGACGGTTCGTTCAACCTGCTGGTGGGAGCGACCGATCTGGGCACGGGCTCCGATACGGTGCTGGCGCAGATCGCCGCCGAGGTGTTGGGTGTGCCCCTGGAGGACATCATCGTCTATTCCAGCGACACCGACATGACGCCCTTCGACACCGGCGCTTATGCCTCCAGCACCACTTATATCTCGGGTACAGCCGTGAAGAAAGCAGCCGAGCAGGTACGGGAACAGATCAAAGAGCGGGTGGGGTTGATGCTGGGTTTAGATGACTGCCGCCATGTCGAGCTGCGCAATCGCCACGCTTATATTTCTGATGGCCGCTCGCTATCACTGGCCGAGATCGCCCTCCATGCCCTGCATCAGGATCAACAGCGCCAGATCATGGCTACAGCCTCCTTCGTCTCTCCCGAATCTCCACCGCCTTTCGCCGGCCAGTTTGCCGAGATCGAAGTGGATATCGAAACCGGGCAGGTGACGGTGAAGAAGCTGGTGATGGCGGTCGATTGCGGCGTGGTCATCAATCCCATCACCGCCAGCGGTCAGGTGGAAGGAGGCATGACGCAGGCCCTGGGCTACGCCCACTGCGAAGAAATGGTCTATGACGAAGAGGGGCGTTTGCTCAATCCCACGTTTGGCCCCTACAAAATTTATCGTGCCGATGAAATGCCGGAGTTGGAAGTCTTCCTGGTGCAAACCGTCGAACCCACGGGCCCCTTCGGCGCCAAAGCGGTGGCTGAGATCCCCAAGGATGGCGTGGCCCCGGCCATGGCCAGCGCCATCGCCAATGCCACTGGCGTGCGCATCCGTCAGATTCCCTTTACGCCGGAACGGGTGTGGCAGGCGTTGCAGGCCGCTACCACCGCCAGTCGCGACATTCCCTGATCCCATACACCCCCTCTCCCCGACGGGTGCGTCCCATGTTTTTGGTGGCGTGTGTTGGTCGCATTATGGATGCGGCCAACACACGAAAAAAGGAAGCGCTCGGCGCATCCGTGATGCGCCGCAGCGCCACCTCCAACCTTACGCCCAAATTCCTGG
>JAADGC010000041.1 GCA_013152585.1 Chloroflexota bacterium | reverse complement strand
CCGATGGTGCCCCTGCACAACTGGCTCCCCGACGCCCACGTGGAAGCGCCGACGGAAGGGAGTGTGATGCTGGCAGGCGTCCAACTGAAGATGGGTGCCTACGGTCTGGTGGCATTGATGTTGCCCCTGCTGCCCCAAACCACCCGCAAATATGGCTGGGTCCTGCTCCTCATCGCCCTCGTTTCCATTATCTACGGGGCGCTGGCAGCCCTGGCTCAGAGCGACCTCAAGCGCATGGTGGCCTACACCTCGGTGAACCATATGGGTTACGTGATGCTGGGGGTGGCAGTGGCCGCCATGACGACAAAAGAGGGTATTCGCCAACTGGCCCTGAACGGAGCCACGCTGCAGATGATCAGCCATGGTTTGCTCACCGGCGGCCTGTTCTTCATGGTAGGGATTCTGCAAAGCGCCACGGGAACCCGGCAGATGGGACGCTTCGGCGGCTTGCTGGGGCGGATTCCGGTCTACAGTGGCATCTTCGGATTACTGGCTTTCGGCTCTCTGGGGCTGCCGGGCCTTTCCGGCTTTGTTGCTGAATTTCAGGTGTTCGGCGCTACCCTGTCGCTCAGCCCCTGGGCGGCAGTTCTGGCCCTGCTCGGCGTCATCGTCACCACCGGGCTTTTCCTGCGGGTGTTGATCAACGTGTTCATGGGCGAAGCACCGGCTGACATGCCGGTAGTTGCCGACCTCGACCGGCGGCAATTGACGGCGCTGGTGCCCCTGGCAGTGGCCTCACTGGTGATCGGGATTTTGCCAGGCACCATTCTGCCGGTGATCGACGCTGCAACTCGATTGCTGTTCCGGGGAGGCTGATGTGAGTGCTTTGTCCAATTGCATGGACCTGTGGGCTATCGTCCCCGAGTTGATCCTGGCCGGGCTGGGGTTGATATTGGTGCCGATAGCCGGGCTGACACGGAATCGCTGGCGCCAAACGTCCACCTTCATGGCGGTGCTGGGAATCGGCGCTGCCTTGGTGTTCACAGCGCGCATGTTGCTGTGGCCGTCGACGGCTGTCTTCTGCGACACCTATGCTGTGGATGGTTTTGGCACCGTCTTCAAGCTGATCATCGAATCCGGAGGACTCATTGGCCTTTTGTTGATCGCCGCCCATTTCCATGGAACCCCCCAGGTTGGCCATGCTGCGGTAGCCGTCGTCTTCGTCACATTGGGCGGCGTGGGGCTGGCCTCAGCCCTCGATTTGGTACTGGTAGTCCTCTTCCTGCAGATGCTGAGCCTGGCTTCCTATGTGTTGGTAGGGCTGGTGCGCACCGATGCCCGTGGCAACGAGGCCCTGATCAAATACTTCATTTATGCTGCCGTTGCCCTCGCCGTCATGGCCTACGGCCTCACATTCTTCTTTGGCATGAGCGGTAGCCTGGATCTGCGCGCCATCGGCAAGGCGCTCCAGGGAGCAGACCCGCTGTGGGTGACGGTGATGGCGTGGGTTATTTTTGTCGGCTACGCCTTTGAGATGACGGTCGTACCTTTCCATTTCTGGGCGCCTGATATCTACGAGGGGGCCACAGCGCCGGTGGCTGGTTTCCTCTCCGTCGTGCCCAAGGTGGCCGGGTTTGCGGGATTTCTGCGCTTTGCCCTCCTGGCCCTGCCTGGCGGCCTGGCTCGTTGGCCCCTGATGATCGCCCTGTTGGCGATAGCGACCATGAGTCTGGGCAATTTTCTGGCCCTGCGCCAGCACCGTCTCAAGCGACTGTTGGCTTATTCCAGCATCGCCCAGGCAGGCTATATTCTCATTGCCGTGGTGGTGGCCGAGCAGGTTGAGGGGGCGCTGAGCGCCGTGGGATTTTACCTGGCCGCCTACATCTTCATGAACCTGGGCGCTTTTGCCGTGGTGGCCCAGATCGAACGTGCTGTGGGCAGTGACGAGATCAGCGCCACCCGAGGATTGGCACGACGGGCGCCGGTCCTGGCTGTGGCTATGGCCATTGCCTTACTCTCTCTTGCTGGCATCCCCCCGCTGGCCGGCTTCGCCGGGAAAGTCTTTCTACTGCGGGCAGCGCTCGACGGCGGCTGGGTCTGGCTGGCGGTGATCGCAGCCGTCAACATGGTTGTCGCCCTCTACTACTATGTGGCAGTCGTCGCTGAAATGTACATGAAGGAACCGGTGTCTGAGGAAGCCATTCCCGGCAACCTCGGCTACACCGCCGTCTTGGGATTAACCATGCTTGGCACTTTTTTCCTCGGCATCTTACCTGCCCCCGTCTTGCGCTTAACCAGCATGCTATCTCAACTCGTGCGTTGATACGAATACTGGCGATTAGAAACCGTGCCAACGGCTGCGAAGCGGCGTCCTGAGCCCGTCGAAGGGTCGGCCTCCGCCGACTGCACAGCCACCGGTCGCCTGAATCAACTTCAGTCTGCTTCAGTCTGCGAAGGTAGACTTCGCAACTGTAGCCGCGACTTCCAGTCGCCAGACTTTTCCACTGACTGACGACTGCCATCGCCCGCGACGAGTACGAACAGGCCTACCTCACCGCCCGCGAGGTCAACCCCTTCGCGTCCGCCTGTAGCTGGGTGTGTGCCGCCCCCTGCTCCCACTGATGCCCGGCCGGCCTTCAGGCAGCTACGCCCGCTGCGCTGATGGGATTCGGCGCATTGGCGGCGATATTCCCTGATTTTCCAAACTTCACCCTCTTTGCGAAAGAACAAACCTCATGCCAAGCCGCCAGGGAAGCAAACAATCTTTTTGCTATCTCCTTTATCCACATGTCTGCTTTTGCCTGAGAAATTGAGTTGGCGGGTGCTTTGACAGGCAAAAGAGGGACTGGTATGATGCGGTAGAATACGTATTTCGGTTGTCGATACTCGCTCCGGCCCAATAATCACCGCTCAAAAATGGATACATCTCAATTTAACTGGATCACCAATTATATCTGGGGCATTGCCGACGACGTGCTTCGCGACCTCTACGTGCGGGGCAAGTATCGGGACGTGATTTTGCCCATGACCGTCATCCGTCGCCTGGACGCAGTGCTGGAACCGAGCAAACAGGCTGTGATCGACTTTTACAAAGCCCCAGCCTCTGTGCAGCCTGGAGGATATCCGGGCGGACCTGTTGGCCGTAGAGCAGGCGGCGGCGGGGTTGTTGGAAGAGATTTTGGGAGAGATGAGGAAGCTATGTTGTCGTCAGACTTTTGTATGGACAACATCTTATTCCATATTAAAGGTTAGCTATTGTATAAGGAAGATATGTGGTCATGATAAAGTTTGATCG
>JAADGC010000112.1 GCA_013152585.1 Chloroflexota bacterium | reverse complement strand
AACGCTTCGTGAGCAGCGGTGATGCGGGGCGCGTTGCCGGTGGGAAGGGCGGTGGCCGCCAACCGCCCGGCGGCCGTGGCAGAACCGGCCTGGTCACAACGACTCTTTTTCTTTCTCTGCATCTCTGCGCTAAAATCTGACCGCGTTATCAGCGTTTGCTTTGCGATCTACACCACATTTGCCACCGCTCCCACCCTCATCTACAATACCTAACCTGGACAAGCCAGAACCAAAAGGATTCAGCGCAAAGGCATTCCGGGCGAGCCCGTGACTCGTCCCTGCTATCCACTTACCGCCATCCACTTTTTCTGCCTCTCTGCGTCAAAACTCTTCATGAAATCCGAACACCCTGTTCACCGCCTCACAGAGGCTGAAAAAATCCGCCGCCTGCCCTGGCTCATGGCTGGTGATGCCGCCAATATCGTCTTTGTGCTGCTCACCTTTTCCGGCTCTGTTTTTGTCCTGTACCTGAACGACCTGGGGCTCAATACGGGACAGATCGGCGTCATGCTTTCGTTGGTGCCCTTTTGCGGGATGATTGCTCCCCTGGTGGCTCCGGTGGCCGAACGCATGGGATATAAGCGCATCTTTATGCGTATGCGCGCTTTGCGCATTCTCCCCATCGCCCTGCTATTGCTAACCCCCATGGTGTTGCAACGCTATGGTCAGAGCGGTGCTTTTCGCTGGGTTGCCGGCAGCATTTTTGCGTTTGCCATCGGTCGCGGGATCAGTGAAACGGGCGGGTTCTCCTGGCGCAAGGAAATCGTTCCGGATGCGATCCGCGGTAAGTTCAGCGCCATTTCCAGCATGATTACGACGGTAGCGAGCATCATTACCGTCTTGGGTGCGGCTTATGTCATCGATCATAGCCAGGGATTGCAGCGCTTCATGGTGCTGATTGCCGTGGGCGTCTTTTTTGGCATCCTTTCTATCGTCTTTTTCAGCCGATCCCCCCAGGAGAACGCCGACCGCCGCAATCCCTCCGGTGCACAGCAAGTGGCTGGCACCCGTCAGGCACTCAAGGACCGTCCCTTTCTGCTGTTCCTGCTGGCGCTGGGGCTGGCCATGCTCGGGAGTCAGATGGCGGCGTCCTTTATCCCCCTGTTTATGAAAGAGAAAGTCGGTCTCGCCGATGGCATCGTGGTATTACTTGGCATCGGCACCTATTTGGGCGCCCTGATCTCATCGTATTTCTGGGGATGGGCCGCCGACCGCTATAGCAGCAAGCCGGTGATGCAAATCAGCACCCTACTGCTGCTGATCTTGCCCCTGGCCTGGATGTTTCAGCCCCGACATTCATCTTATAGCGCCGCCATTGCCATGTCCATCGCCTTTGTGGCCGGCATCGCCAACCTATCCTGGCAGATCAGTTGGGGCCGATATCTTTACGTCAACGCCATTTCCTCCACCAATCGCTCCGCCTATCTGGCGATCTATTTTGCCTGGCTGAGTTTTGTAGTTGGCCTGGGGCCCCTTATCGCCGGGCGCATCCTCGATTATTCACAGCGCTTTCTGCGCCCGATCCCACTCGGTCCTTTTGTCATCGATGCCTACACACCCCTTTTCATCCTCAGCATTCTCCTCATCCTCCTGACCCTGGGCATCGTTCCCAAGCTGCGTACCGAAACCAACGTCACATTCAAACGTTTTGCCGGCATGTTTCTGCGCGGCAATCCTGTGCGCGCCATGCGCCTGCTCGTCCAGTACAATCAATCGGGCGATGAGATGACCCGTATCGCCACCGCAGAGAAAATGGGCGACACGCACAGCCCTCTCACGTCGTTAGAGTTAATGGAATCTTTGCACGATCCCAGTTTTAATGTGCGCTACGAGGCTATTCACTCCATCGGCCGGCTGCCCGAGCATCGCGAATTGGTGGAAGCCATCATCCAGGTGCTGGTAGAAGGAGAACCGGAATTGGGCATGGCCGCGGCCCGAGCCTTGGGGCGGCTGGGCGACGCCCGCGCCATTCCCGCCTTGCGCGCTACACTGAACTCGCCCTACGATCTGATCAAAGTGAACAGCGCCCGCTCCTTAGCCATTCTTGACGATGTGGAGAGCATTCCCGAGCTGCGTGCACACCTGGCCGCTGAACAAAACCAGCATCTTAAAGTAAGCTATGCCTCGGCGCTGGGCAGACTGGGCGATGAGACGATGCTGCCAGAGTTCTTCCGATTTTTGCAAGCGGCCGCTCTAGCCACCGCCCGCGGCGAGTTGGGGTTGGCCATCGCTCGTCTGGTGAGCAGCGAACGCTACTATCTCCAGCATTGGCATGCTTTCCGCACCAACTACGGCACTGCCGCGGCGCAGGCGCTGCTGAATGTGGCCAAACAGCTCCGCCAGGCTCAGCAGAAAGAGCTGGCCCGCGAGGCGGAGCAATGTGCCGAAATGTTCGGTACAGACGAGATCCAAACTGCCTGGGGCCAACTGCAAGCGCTTTTGCAGGCAAGTGAACCGTTCTGCAAACGCCAAATCATGCAACAGACGCTGCGTAATTTACAGGACTTGTTGACATATTGCGACCCCACGCGCTTTGAAGTTGCCCTGCTGGCGTTGCAGACCCTCTCGGTTGTCTGGCAGCACCGGGAAACGATGCCAGATAGCGGGACGGGGAAAGCCTGAGCGCTCTCCCTCACCTTGCACGATACCACGAGAAGCCCGATAATGCTGTTTTACATCGCATTTGTTTTGATTTCTTTTCCAACCACAAGGAGACATATTCATGGAATCATCGGCGTACAAGGTTTACGGCTATCGCTGGGTCGTGCTTGCTGGTTTTATGCTGGTAGCGGCTCTCAATCAATTGCTGTGGATTACATTTGCCGCGGTCACCAGCAGCGCTGCGCAGTATTACGGCGTTTCCGAACTGGCGATCGGCCTGCTCTCCATGAGTTTCCTGATTGTATTCATCCTGGTCTCGGTCCCCGCTTCCTGGGTAATCGATGCCTATGGGATTCGGGTGGCGGTGGGGATTGGCGCCGTACTCACGGGCGTATTTGGACTCATCCGGGGATTCGTGGCGTCCGATTATACATGGGTGCTGGTGGCCCAGATCGGCATCGCCATCGGCCAACCCTTCATCCTTAACGCCATCACCACCGTGGCCGCACGCTGGTTTCCGTTGGAGGAACGGGCTACAGCCTCGGGGCTGGGCACCCTGGCCATCTATCTCGGCATCCTGGTAGGGCTGGCGCTTACCCCGGTGCTCACGGTCCGCTATAGCCTCGACACCATGCTCCTGCTGTATGGGGTGGTGGCACTGCTGGGCGTAGGCGTCTTCTTTGTGCTCGTCAAAGAGCGCCCTCCCACGCCGCCCTGCCCGCCGGAACAGGATGAACGTTCCCTGATGTTTGACGGCTTGCGGCAGATGCTGCGCCAAAAGGATTTTTTGCTGTTGTTGTTGATCTTTTTTGTGGGATTGGGAGTGTTCAACGCCGTCACCACCTGGATCGAGGAGGTTGTGCGGCCCCGCGGTTTTTCCATCACTCAGGCAGGTACGATAGGCGGGGTGATGATTATGGCCGGGATAGCGGGCGCTATTATCACGCCAATCCTGTCCGATCACTTTCGCAAGCGCATCCCCTTTATTATGCTGGCGCTGGCAGGGGCCATTGTGGGGCTGATTGGCGTTACCTACGCCACCGGCTACGGCCTGCTCTTGCTCTCCGCCGCTGTGTTGGGCTTTTTTCTCCTCAGTGCCGGGCCGATTGGCTTTCAATACGGGGCTGAGATCACCTTCCCCGCGCCCGAAGGCACCTCGAACGGCATGCTCCTGCTCATGGGTCAGATATCCGGCATTGTCTTCATTGTGGGCATGGACGCGTTCAGGTCTCCCACCACCGGCTCGATGACCCCTTCCCTGGTCGCCCTTCTGGCCCTGATGGTGCTGAGCCTGTTGCTGAGCCTGCGTCTGCCCGAATCGGCCCTCATCGCCGAGACCGCGCCCGCAAACGACTGAGTCGGCACTGCATCCCCCCGGCGCCAGGCGGCAATCGCAAATAAGCCTCGCAGGTCTCCGAGATCTGCGAGGTGCGACAAGCATTCCCCTCAGTCAAAAACGTCCACTTGTTCGGGGGCATGCACGATGATCTCGGGTTGGCCTTTGTACTCGCTCACCTCGCCCGTGATCCACACTTGTTTTCCCTCATAGAGGCTGGCCGGGGGCTGCGAAAATCGGCCATAATCATCGGCGAAGATCACGGCCACAAGCGCGTTGCGGTCTGATGTGAAGTCCAGAAAGGTGATGGCGCCCGTGTCGTAGGTGCTGACAAGAGTGCCAGACACGGTGATCGTCTGGCCCACGTAATTGCCCGCCTGCTCCCAGGGCACCACCCCGATGGGAGGTGGGAGTGGGGTGGGGGTATCGGCGCTCACGGACGGGCCGAGCAAAGTGATCTGGGCTGGCGATTCGATCACAATCTCCGGCGCACCCCGATATTCTTTGACTCGTCCCTGCACGCGCACCTGCTGATGCAGCAGATACTGAGCCGGTGGTCGCGGAAACTTGTCATAATCAGCAGCGAAAACAACCAGGCTCAGGCTTCCCTGCCAGTCCTGAGTGAAATTGGCAAACGTCACCTTGCCTGTATCATAAGTCCTCACGATCTCCCCTTCCACCGTCACCTCAGCGCCCACATAACTCCCGGCTTCCTGCCAGCTCAACACCGACTCGGGGGGTGGGGGAGCGGCCGGTGGGGCATTGGCGGTTTGCGGGGCCGTCTGGCTGCTTGTCTTGTCGATGATCTCGATCTGTGACGGCGACTCGATCACGATCTCGGGCGCGCCTTCGTATAGCTTGACGGTGCCACGTACCCGCACGGTGTGGTGCAAAAAGCTGCTGGCGGGCGGGTCGGGATAGCGCTTGTAATTGGCAGCGAAGATGACCAGGGTGAGGGTGTTGCGGTAATCATCGCTGAAGTTGAGGAAGGTGACTTTGCCGCTATCATACGTACGCACGATCACCCCTTCGACCGTGACTTCCGCCCCCACATAATTCCCGGCATCTTGCCACGAGATCACGCCCGCCGGGGCTGCGATGGCCTCGGTGGCCGCCTGCCAGTCGCCATCGAGCGTGCTTTGCAGGCGTGCCAGCACCGCAGCATCACGGGTGACGATGCTCAGCTCGCGATTCATATCCAGCGACGAAAAGCTGAGGTTGATGGAGCCCAGCAGGGCGCTTTGGCTGTCCACGACAATGACTTTGGCGTGCACCAGAGGGTCTGCCAGCAAAGCCACCTGTGCGCCCGCCTGTCTCAGCTTGTCATAATTAGCCGTCGCCCGGTCATCTGCCTGGTCGCGATGGGGGCCGATAAAGCGCACATCCACGCCGTTGCCGGCGGCACGCACGAGATGAGCGGTGATTTCGTTATCGAGCAGGGTGGCCTGTTCGAGCCAGAGCGATGTACGGGCACTGTCGATCAGCTCGAGCAGGCGCTGGCGGCTGTTGTCGGGGCTGAGCACCAGGGGGCTATCGGGGCCCAGGCTGATGCCCTCGCCCTCCCAGTCAGCATCGAATATGGCGGCGATGTCCGTCACCAACGCCGGATCGCTGAGGTACAGGCCGTATTCGCGGTTGCTGCCCAACGAGCTTCTGGTATAGTTGAAGGTGCCGATCAGCGCCGTGCGATCATCGATCACAACGCTTTTCTCGTGCGTCATGCGGAAGGTGCCAGGCGCCCAACGCACCTGCACACCGCCCTGGCGCAGGATATCAAAACTGGCTTGATTACTCTCCCCGCCGCCCGTGGGCTCCCGCTCGATCAGCACCCGCACATCCACGCCTCGATGGGCCGCCGCGATCAGCGCCTCGCGGGTTTGAGAGTCGGTGAGCAGGTAGATTTTGAAACGGATGGTGCTTTGGGCCTGGTCGAACAAGTCCATGATCGGGCCCCGGCCATCATCCGGCAGCACCAGCAGGCGTTGTGCACTGGGGCCCGAGCCGGTTTGAGCGGGGTCAGACGGCTGGGCTGGGGCTGGCGGGCTGGCTGTGCCGGTGCTGTGGCAGCCGACCAGCAGCAGGGCGATGATGAAAACCAGCAGAAATCTTTTCATGATGAGCTGTCGATAGCGATCACATCCTTCGTCGCCAGAACATGGATAAAAAGGGCGATGAGTCAACAGACTGAAACCCGCCACATACACCACGCATCACGCATCACGCAAGATGCTGCGCCAGGCGGCTTGTGTATGCTCGGGGGACACGTCGTCGTGTACGGCGATGTGTCCGATGTCATGCGGCAGCACAAAACGGGTGTGATCACGCTGGCGTTTCTTATCGGTCTTCATGGCTGCCATCAGGGCATCGATATCGGTGGGGGCCAGCGTGGTGGCCAGACCCAGATGTTGCGCTACATCCCGAATTCGTACTGGCACGGAGGCCGGGCAATACCCTGCCAGGTGGGCCAGGTGGGCGCAGGCGATCAGGCCCAAGGCCACGGCCTGACCGTGGGGGATGGTGTAGTGGCTCACCTGCTCGATGGCATGGCCAAACGTATGCCCCAGGTTGAGATATGCGCGTGTACCACGTTCGTACGGATCGTTTTGTATCAAGCTGATCTTGACGCGCAAGGCCCGGGCAATCATCGATTCGATGGATCCGGGGCCGTCGCCTTCGAGTTGTGCGAAGAGATGCGGGTCGGCGATAATGCCGTGTTTGATCACTTCTCCCAGGCCGTTACGAAATTCCGCGGCCGGGAGTGTGGACAGGATCTCGGGATCAATGAGGACGAGGGCCGGCTGTTTGAAGGCGCCCACCAAGTTCTTGCCCTGGGGCAGGTCCACCCCGGTCTTCCCTCCCACCGAGGCATCTACCATCGCCAACAGGCTGGTGGGGGTTTGTACGAAAGAGATGCCCCGAAGATAGGTGGCGGCAGCGAATCCGGCCATATCCCCGATCACGCCGCCGCCCAGGGCCACGATCACGCTGCTGCGATCCAGCCCGGCGCCGACCAGTTGCTCGTAAATAAGGGCCATCGTGGCCAGGTTTTTGTGGTTTTCGCCTGCTGGCACGGTGATCAGCGTGGCGGGGCGATGATCGGCGGCAAAGGCATCAAGCAGGGGTCGCACCCACAGAGGCGCTACCCGGTCATCACTGATAATGGCGACGCGGCCATCGAGCTGGCGTTGGCGCATCAGTGACGGCAGTTCTTTGAGCAGACCCGCCCCGATCAGAATATCATAGCCGTCATCCCCCATGCTTACCGGCAAGCGCAGCACGCCCCCCAGCCCGTTTTCGGCCAGGGTGATGACCTCGGTGGCGACTTCGGCCACGGTCTTGCCCGTGGTATCGATACGATAAGGGATTTCGGCATAGGCGGCCGCCCGCTGGTTCATCAATTCCACGATGCGCTGGCGGTGGTCGGCGGCGGCCAGTAGGGGCCGTTCGGCATCGGCGCCGATGCGGTCTTCGATGGCGCTGACGCTGGCCGATAGGCACACCAGCAGGCTGGTGCGGGCCATCAGCTCGCGATTGCCGGGGTCGATCAGGGCGCCACCACCGGTGGCAATCATCAGGCCTCGTTGGGCGGCCAGTTGGCGCAGGGCCACTTTTTCGAGCAGGCGAAAATGAGCTTCGCCGTGCTGGGCAAAGATTTCGGGGATGCTCATCCCGGCTTCGGCGACGATCACATCATCGAGATCAAAGAAAGGGCGTTGCAGGCGCCGGGCTATTTCGCGGCCCACAGCCGTTTTGCCCACGCCCATAAAGCCGGCAAGCACAATGTTGGGGGGTTCGGAGGTCGGTGTCATGGGGTATCGCTCGGTGAAAGGAAATTTAGGTGTTAAAGCGCCAGGGTACATTGTCCATGGGCAGGTCATCGAGATGCGCCCGGCGCAGGTGCTGATAACGGGCCTGTTGTGCGCTCAATGAGTCGCCGCCCAGCTTCTGTAGCAGGGCATCAGCCAAAACCAGGGCGACCATGGCCTCGGCCACGACCACGGCCCGCGGCACGGCGTTGAAGTCCGAGCGCTCGTAGGTGGTGGGTGCAGCCTCGCCCGTAGCCAGATCGACCGAACGTCGGGGATTGAGGACGGTGCTGATCGGTTTCATGGCTGCGCGCACGATCAGCGCTTCGCCGGTGGTGATGCCGCCTTCCAGGCCACCGGCGCGGTTACTCTGCCGGAACAGCTTGCCGTCGGCATCTCGAAAGATCTCGTCGTGCACCTGCGTGCCAAACAAGGCAGCATTGGCAAAAGCGGGGCCGATCTCAACGCCCTTGATGGCTGGAATCGAACCCACGGCAGCCAGCAGACTGCCCGTCAGCCGGCGATCCCATTGCACGTGGCTACCCAGCCCCACCGGTAAACCCAAACCCACCACTTCGAAAATCCCGCCCAGCGTATCTTTGGCCTGCATGCACTGCTGCACCACCTCACGCATGGCCTCGGCCGCCTGCAAATCGGGACAGCGCAGATCGTTGCTTTCAGCCTGTGCGAAGCGTTCTTCGTAGCTGAGTGCTTCGTGTGCGCTGGCCTGCACCTGGCCGATGGCCGTGACATAGCCTTGCACGCGGATGCCGAAAGCGGCGAGATATTGCTTGCAGATAGCGCCGACAGCCACGCGGGCGGCTGTCTCGCGGGCGCTGGCCCGCTCCAGGGCCAGCCGTAGATCGCCATAGCCATATTTGACCGCGGCCGTGAGGTCGGCATGGCCCGGTCGCGGTGTGGTCATGGGCACGATGTCCTTTTCGGCCCAGTTGGCCCAGTCACGATTGACCAGGTTCAGGGCGATGGGGCCGCCGGTCGTGTGCCCGTTCATGACGCCGCCGGTGATGTGGGCCATGTCTTTTTCGATCTTCATGCGGCCACCGGCGCCGTACGCCTTTTGGCGGCGCTGTAGCTCATGGCGGATGCCGTCGGCATCGATGGTCAGGCCCGCGGGCATACCTTCGAGGATGGCGGTGAGCTGGGGTCCGTGGGATTCTCCGGCGGTGAGAAAGCGTAGAATCATCATGGCCCCATTGTATACGAGCCCACGGCAAAAGCAAAGTGCGGGGCGTGTGTGGGGTGTGTCCCAGGAATTTGGGCGTAAGGTTGGAGGTGGCGCTGCGGCGCATCACGGATGCGCCGAGCGCTTCATTTTTTCGTGTGTGGGCCAGGGGTTTTAGGGCCGGGCCGGGAAGAAAGAGATCAACGGTCGGACGGATCTACGGCATCATGGGGATCTTTATCCCGGCCTTTTTGGCAAAGGTGATGGCCTCGGGATAACCGGCATCGGCATGGCGCACCACGCCCATGCCGGGATCGGTGGTGAGCACGCGCTTGAGGCGACGAGCCGCGGCCTCGGTGCCGTCGGCGACGATGACCATGCCGGCGTGCTGGCTGTATCCCATGCCCACGCCGCCGCCATGATGGAAGCTGATCCAGGTGGCGCCGCCTACGGCGTTGATCAGGGCGTTGAGGATTGGCCAGTCGCTGACGGCATCGGAGCCGTCGCGCATGTCCTCGGTCTCGCGGTTGGGGCTGGCCACGGAACCGGCGTCGAGATGATCACGGCCGATGACGATGGGGGCGCTGACTTCGCCGCTGGCCACCATCTCATTGAACTTGAGTCCGGCTTTGTCGCGTTCGCCGTAGCCCAACCAGCAGATGCGGGAGGGCAGACCCTGGAATTTGACCTTTTTCTGCGCCATCTTGATCCAGCGCACCAGATGGTGGTTCTCGGGGAACAGCTCCATGATCGCTTCGTCGGTGCGGTAGATGTCCTGGGGGTCGCCGGAGAGCGCCACCCAGCGGAAGGGGCCTTTGCCTTCGCAGAACAGGGGTCGGATGTAGGCGGGCACGAAGCCGGGATAATTGAAGGCATCTTTGACACCGGCGTCGTAGGCCATCTGCCGCAGGTTGTTGCCGTAGTCGAAGACCACGGCGCCCTGGCGCTGGAATTCGAGCATGGCCTCGACGTGGCGAGCCATGGAGGCCATGCTCGCCTGCTTGAAGGCTTCGGGATTGCTCTCACGCAGGGCCAGGGCGTCCTCGAAAGACATGCCGGTCGGGTAGTAGTAGGAGGGATCGTGAGCGCTGGTCTGGTCGGTGACCACGTCGGGGGTGATGCCGCGTTGGGCCAGTTCCGGTAGCACTTCGGCGGCATTGCCGATCAGGCCGATGGAGATGGCTTCTTCGGCATCGAGGGCCCGCTGCACTTTGTCGATGGCATCGTCGATGGTTTCGGCCACTTCGTCGAGATAGGCGGTTTCCAGGCGGCGCTGCACACGGTGCTGATCGACTTCGACGATCAGGGCCACACCTTCGTTCATGGTCACGGCCAGGGGTTGCGCCCCCCCCATCTCGCCCAGCCCGGCTGTGAGTACGAATTTGCCCTTGAGCGAGGGCCAGCCCTGCTGCGAGGCCAGCGAGGCCAGGGTTTCGTAAGTGCCCTGCAAAATGCCCTGGGTGCCGATGTAAATCCAGGAGCCGGCGGTCATTTGTCCGTACATCATCAGACCCTTGGCCTCCAACTCATTAAAATGCTCCCAGGTGGCCCATTTGGGCACCAGGTTCGAGTTGGCGATGAGCACACGGGGGGCGTCTTCATGGGTTTTGAACACGGCCACGGGTTTGCCCGATTGCACCAGCAGGGTCTCGTCCGGTTCCAGATTGCGCAGGCTCTCCAGGATGGCGTCGAAGGCTTCCCAGTTGCGGGCGGCCTTGCCGCGGCCGCCGTAGACAATGAGGTTGTCGGGGTCACCGGCCACGTCCGGGTCCAGATTGTGCTGGATCATGCGGTAGGGAGCCTCGATCAGCCAGTTTTTGCAGGTTAATTGCGTCCCGCGAGGGGGATGAACGATACGTGACATAATGCACCTCGTTGGATGAGAGGAAAATTGGTAGGTGGGTATTCATGCGTGTGGGGAAAAACCCGCTTAAGCGGGTTTCCCCGAGGTCATCTTTGACGACGTTTCACCCGGCAGATTCCTGGCCTTTTTTAACCGCCGAGATAGGCGGCGCGGACGCGGGGGTTTTGCCGCAGCTCGTCGGGCGTGCCCTCGAGCACGATGTGGCCGTTTTCCAGCACATAGGCGCGGTCTACGACCTTGAGTGATTCGTAGGCGTTCTGTTCCACGAGGAGGATGCTCATGCCTTGCTGGCGCAGCTCGCCGATGACGCTGAACACGCGCTTGACCAGGATCGGCATCAGGCCCATGGAGACTTCATCGATCAGCAGCAGGCGGGGGCAGGCCATGAGGGCACGGGCGATGGCCAGCATCTGTTGTTCGCCACCGCTGAGGGTTTTGGCAATCTGTTTTTGGCGCTCGGCCAGCACCGGGAACAGCTCGTAGACCATGTCCATCTGACTGCGGATGACCGCTTCCGGCTGCAAATAAGCACCCAGGCGCAGGTTATCAGCTACGCTGATGTCACCGAAGAGGCGACCGCCCTCGGGCACCAGGGCCAGCCCGCGTTTTACCCGCTCCCAGGCCGGCAAGCGGTCGAGAGGCTCGTTCTGGAACAGGATTTGGCCGGAGGAGGGCTTTTCCCAGCCCATGATGCTTTTGATCAAAGTGCTCTTGCCGGCGCCGTTGGCGCCCAACACGGCCACGGCCTCGCTTTCATTCACCTGCAATGATACCTGGTGTAAGGCGTGGATGTGGCCGTAAAAGACGTCTAGATCATGAATGTGCAACATCGGCTTCCTCCTGGCCCAGATAGGCGTTGATCACCCGTTCGTCTTGCTGGATGACGGCGGGCGTGTCGTTGGCGATGATCTGGCCTTGCGCCAGCACCACGATGCGTTCACACAGGTTCATGGCGAAGCTCATGTTGTGCTCGATGACGATGATGTCGATGCCCTGCGCGTGCAGGCTGCGAATGAGCAGGGCCAGGTCTTCGGCTTCGTGCGTGGTGAGGCCGGCTGCGGGCTCGTCGAGCAGGAGCAGGTGGGGGCGGGTGGCCAGAGCGCGGGCGATCTCCAGGCGGCGTTGCAAGCCGATGGGCAGGTTGGCGGCGGGCGCCTGGGCCCAGTCCTGCAGGTCGGTTTGAGCGAGGATCGCGTGGGCTTGTTTCAGGGTCGCGGACGTGCGATAACGCTGGAATAACGCCCGGGCGCTGGGGTACACCGGCATGCCGATGCCGCTGAGCACATTTTCCAGCACGCTGAGATCACCAAAGGGCTTGATGATCTGAAAAGTGCGGGCAATGCCCAGACGCACGATCTGATGCGGGTGCTGCTTGTGCAGGGCACGACCATCGTAGGTGATCGTGCCCGAGGTGGGGGGCAGGAAGCCGGAGATGATGTTGAAGAGGGTGGTCTTGCCGGCGCCGTTAGGGCCGATCAGACCGAGAATCTCGCCCTCTGTCTGCAACGATACGTCTTGCAGGGCTTGCAGACCACCGAAGCGTTTGCTGACATGCTCAACTCGGAGTTCGGTCATGAGGCTTCCTCCGCTTGCATGGAGGCGGCGGGGCGGCGGAAGATGCGCTTGCCCAGGGTCCACAGCCAGCTATCGTCGCCCAGCAGGCCCGAGGGCTGGAAGAGCATCATCAGCACCAGCAGAGCGCCGTAAATCGTAAAGCGGTAGTCCTGGGCAAAGCGCAGGAACTCGGGGGCCGATTTGAGGAGGATGGCGCCGAAAATGGGGCCGCGCAAGGTTCCCACACCGCCGATGATCACCATGGACAAGATGGCGATGGATTCGACAAAGGCGAAGGTGTCGGGGAAGACGCTGCCGATGAAGTGAGCATAAAAGGAACCGGCGCCCCCGGCCAGGGCGGCACTGATGGCGAAAGCATAAATCTTGAAGCGAGGCACGCTCACGCCCACAGCCGCGGCTGCGTCTTCATCGATGCGCACGGTGTTGAGGGCGAGACCGGCCCAGGTTTTGGACAAATACCAGCTAATCAAGAGGACAAAACCGGCATACAACCAGACAAGCGCCATGTACAAGGCCCCACCCCGAAAACTGACCCCGAACAGGCTGGGGGCGGGGAGGTTGACGATGCCCATGGCGCCGCCGAAGAAATCGACATATTTGAACACGGCTACGACCACAAAATTGACACCCATCGTGGCTAAAACGAGAAAATCATGGCGTACGCGCAGGCTGGGCAGGCCTAAAATTGCGCCCACGATGCCGGTGATGAGGATGGCAGCCAGCAGCCCCGCCCAGAACGACTGCCCGTAGCGTACGGTCATCACGGCCGAGGTGTAGGCGCCGATGCCGAAGAAAGCGGCATGACCCAGCGATATCTGGCCGGCGTAGCCGACAAGGATATTCAAACTGAGAGCAAGGCTGACCCAGATGCCGACGAAAACGGCGATGGTAATCACATATCCGTTGAACATGGGCTTACTCCTTCCCCAAGAGCCCGTGGGGGCGGAACATGAGCATGAGGATCAGCACCAGAAAGGCGATGGCGTCGCGGGGCAGGACATAACCCACCCATGCCACCATAAAATTCTCGACGATGGCCAGCAACACACTGGCGACAATCACCCCGGGCAGGCTGCCCATCCCTCCCAGCACAATGATGATAAATGCTTTGTATGAGACCAGATCGCCCATGGTGGCGAAAACGCTGTTGTTGTACACGCCCACCAACACACCCCCGGCGCCGGCCAAGGCCGAGCCCAGGAAGAAATTCAGGGCCACGACGCGATTGAGGTTGACACCCACAGCCGCGGCCATGTCCCGGTCCATCGAGGCTGCCTGCCAGCCCAGGCCGATACGGGTGCGCGTCAGCAAAAGGTAGACCAGCGTCATCAGCACGATGGTCACCACCAGCACCAGCATCTGTTTAGGGGTGATGGAGATGAAAGATGTGCGAATGCGGGGCATACCCGCCCCACCAGCCGGGAAAGCCCTCTGGTAGGGGCCCATGAGGAAGCCTTTTTGTAAGAGGTCGGTGAGCATGACGAACAGCCCGATGCTGGTGATCAGGGGCACGATGCGGGGGGCATCGAGCATGTAATAATAGGTCGTGCGATAGATGATGACGCCGACGATCCCGCTGCCGATCATGGCCACCAGGAGTGCCAACCAAAAATTGCCCAACCAGCTAAATACCAGCAAGCCGATGAAGGCGCCGATGGTGTAGACGGCAGCGTGGGCGATGTGCAACACTTTGAGCACACCATACACCATGGTCAGGCCAGCCGCCATGAGGACGTAGGTGCTGGCCAGCACCAGAGCGTTGGAGAGATTTTGCAAGAACGGCATAGACAGGCCTCGACGAGTGAGGGGGTGGGTGTCCGATGCCCACCCCCAAGTTCTTTACTGGACTTTGGCATTTTGTCTTTTTGACACGAATTTTCACGAAAAATGTGGCAGATAATTCGTCTGATCCGTGTCAAAAAATGCGTTGCTAAGCCGAGAGTTTGATTTTTGCCAGACTCCAGTTCTTTATTGCGGTATTCCTTCGGGACGTAGGGGCACATCCTTGCGGTCGCCCGCCAGGCTGGCCCCTACCTGAATTATTGAGAAGGCACTTATTGGGCGACGATCAGCGCCGGATCGGTGAATTCGTGGTAGAAGTGGAAGGCGCCGTCCTTGACGATCTGGGCGCCCACGGGCCGCACGACTTCCCGCTTGGCGGTGTAGCGCAGGAAGGGCCCCGAAGCCACGTCTTCGAAGTCTTTGAGACCGGCGATGGCGCTGGCAATGGCATCAGGATCGGTGCTGCCGGCGGTCTTGATGGCGTAGGCCAGCACCTGCACGGCATCGAAGGCAGAGGCGCCGACCATGTCCGCTTCTTCGCCGTAGGTGTCTTTGTATTCCTGCAGGAAGCGTTGGGTCATGGGTCGTTCGCTGTCACGGTTGAGGTCGGTGGTGATGATCACGCCCTCGGAGGCAGGCCC
>JAADGC010000187.1 GCA_013152585.1 Chloroflexota bacterium | reverse complement strand
ACTGAGTTGGCCGAAGGGGACGCCCAGGCCCGTCCCACCAGCACCAGGGGGCCGGTCAGCACGGTAGTGGCCAAAAAGCCCAACAAAAATACGGCTGCGACTCCCACAGCCTGTGCCTGCCATTGCCCGCCATCGGCCATCCATGCCGCCGCCGCATAAAGTCCCGTAATGCCCTGACCCGCCATCCCCAGATACGATGCCGGCCCCACGCCGTTCCAGCCAACGCCGGCACTGCCATCGGCGAACAAGCCCAATGCCAACAGTCCCCATATAGCGGGCAGGCCAAACGTGGTCAGTAACGCCCCCGGGTCACGATTCTGTAGCCAGCCGGACAGCACATAGGTGCCGAACACCAGCAACAACCCGGCCACCAGACCCACGCCCACCGCTACCAGAGGCGATACCAGGGGCGCCAATGCCAGGCCTGCCACCCAGCCCGCGGCCACCCCCCGCGCCCCCTGCAAGGGATCAGGCTGATTGGCCACCAACCAGGTATACGCCAGTGGCGCCGTCGCCCCACCCGCCGCCGCCAGCAGCACGTGCACCACGGCCCGCACCGCCAGCATTTGTGTCCAGTCATTCAGCGGCGAAGCTAACAACCAACCGGCAGTGCCGGCAACGAGCAAGCCTGCCCCGCTGACTGCCAACAAGGGCAAATGCACAGGCGGCAACGCATCGCGTTCTTCCGGCGCATCAGATTGCGGTACAAACATCAGCATGGCAGCCAGCGTTATGCTGCCCCCCAGCAGAAACACGGCGGCGCCACCGATATCCACAAAGCCGTGCCCTGCCCCGATATTCTGACCCAGGCGGCTCAGCCAGCCCCCACCCTGAATCCAATTTCCCACCAGCGGATAGCCCACCCACGCCACCAGCAGTGCCACCAATGCCACCACGCCCCGCGGCGCCCGTCCCCGCAGCGCCAGCAACGGCAGCAAGGTGGCTGTGGTTGCCCAGGGCAACGTGGTCAACAGCAGAAGAGTCGCCACCGCTCCCTGGGCCTGACTGAGTCCGAAGCCAGTGACGCCGGCCATGCCCCACGTCGCCCCCCAATTGGCACTCAGGGCCGACCACTCCCATACCAGCCCCTGCAAATCCGGATGATCGATGATCAGGCCGATGCCGCCATAGTGCAAGGCAAAGCCGGTCATCACATAACCAATCGTGGCCAGGGTAAAAGCTACCAGGGGCGCCAGGGCCACGTGGCGGGCCAGGCGTGGCGCCAGTCCCCCGGCTACAATCAGGCTGATGCCCATTGGCACCAAAAACGCCAGTGCTGTCGCCAACAAAGGCCACATGGGAAGAACGTCGATTTCAAGCATGAAGAGAATACCGTATAATAGAGAGAACGAAGAAATGTTTCTGATTCGCCTGATCTTACCAAATGGATGCCCCTGGAGCAAAAGTCCCCGCCCTCCTTGTCGACGCCATGCTGGGCACGCTGGCCCGGCGCCTGCGCTGGTTGGGCTATGATGCTGAATATCGCGCCGATCTCCCGGACGACGTGATGATGCGTCTGGCCCGCAGCAGCGGGCGTTTGCTGGTGACGCGCGACCGCGACCTTGCCCGCCGATGCCGCCACCACTGCCTCTATGTGGCTGCCACGGAACTGTCGGCGCAATTGCAGGCCGTGATGGAGGCATTGGGGCCTTCGGGGCAGCCACGGCGCTGTACCGTGTGCAATGGCGAACTCGAGACGATCACACCGGCGCAGGCCGCGGCCCTGGTGCCGCCTTACGTGGCCCAAACGCAAACCCGTTTTGGCCGCTGCCGTCGCTGCCGTCGCCTGTACTGGCGGGGGACGCACTGGCCGGGCTTACAGCGATGGCGGGGTGCAGGAGACGAGCTGTAGCTGGGAAAATGGGGGGAACTGATTGTTCGGTCTGCCAACCGCCCCATTTCCCATTTGCCGCCAGCCCCCTGTCACCGTTACAATCAGGCTACAACAAACACACAAATCCCATGGCCCGCCCCGCCGACATGGCGCCAGGTGCCAAGGAGCTGACACGTGACAACGCAAGTAATTATGCCCCAACTCGGAGAATCGGTCATCGAAGGCACCGTGCTGCGATGGGTCGTACAGGAAGGCGAATCCATCGCCAAATATGCCCCGTTATTGGAAGTCAGCACCGATAAAATCGACACAGAAGTTCCCAGTCCGGGCGAGGGGATCCTGCTCAGGATTTACGTGCCAGCCGGGCAAACCGTTGAGGCCGGGACATTGCTGGCCGTGATTGGTCGGGAAGGTGAGGAAGTGCCTGCCGAAGTCCCGGCAGCAGCCCCCACGGCCACTGCTGCCGCCGCATCTGCTTCCATCCCGCCGGCACCCACGCCCCCACCCATCCCATCAGCATCCTCATCTGCCCCAGACGATCTCGGCTTCATCAGCCCCATTGTCGCCAAACTGGCCGCCGAGCATCAGGTTGACCTCCGTCAGGTCAAGGGCACCGGCATGGGAGGCCGCATCCGCAAGAAAGATGTGCTGGCCGCTATCGCCCAGCACGACGCCGCCCCCGCCCCGGCGGGTGAAGCCGAAATCGTGCCGTTGTCACGGATACGCCGGCTCATTGCCGAACACATGGTGCAGTCCAAGCGCACATCGCCTCATGTCACCACCGTTTTCCTGTGCGATATGTCGGCCGTGGTGCAGCATCGCTACGCTTATCAGCCAGCTTTTGCCGCCGAGGGCATAGCACTCACCTTCACGCCCTACTTTGTCTCGGCCCTGGTTTCGGCGCTGAAACAACACCCCCTGGCCAACAGTTCGTGGACCGACCAGGGCCTGCGCCTGCACCGGCATGTGCACGTGGGCATCGCCGTGGCCGTCGACGATGGCTTGCTGGTGCCGGTGATCAAACAGGCCGACTCCCTCAATCTGCGGGGACTGGCGCGCAGCGTCAACGATGTGGCGCAACGGGCGCGCGCCGGCCAGCTCAGCCCCGACGAACTGCAGGGCGGCACCTTTACCCTCACCAATCACGGCACTGCCGGCAGCCTGCTGGCCACGCCCATCATCAACCAGCCGCAGGCCGGCATCCTGGGCGTGGGCGCCATTCACAAACAACCCATCGTCATCAGTAGCGGGCATCCGCTCCTGCCCGATGCCAACGATGCCATCGTTATTCGGCCCGTGGCCTATCTCAGCTTCACCTTCGACCATCGCATCCTGGATGGCGCCACAGCCGATGCCTTTGTCAGCAGCATCAAGCACACGCTGGAGCATTGGCCGGCGTCCTGAACAGCGCGCTTTCCACATTCATCCCCGACATCACCCCATGCGTATCCAGCTCAAATCCAAACAGCAGATTGGCATTATGCGGGAGGCGGGCCGGCTTGTAGCCGAAGCGTTCGCTATGATCAGAGAAGCGCTGCAACCCGGCATACGGATCAGTGATCTGGACCGCCTCACCGAAGACTTCATCATCCGTCGCGGGGCCAAACCGCTCTACAAAGGCTATCGCGGCAGCCAGACCTCGCATCCCCCTTTTCCGGGCACGATCTGCGCCTCGGTCAATGATGAAATCTGCCACGGCCTGCCCGACCGCGATCTGATGTTGCAAGAAGGCGACATCATCGGCATCGATATCGGTTTGCGCTATCGCGGCTTTTGCGGCGACTCCTGCGTCTCGTATGCGGTGGGCGCCATCAGCCCGGACGCCAAACGTCTTTTAGCCGTCACCTACGAAGCGATGATGCAAGGCATTCGCGCGGCCGTAGTGGAGAATCATCTTTATGATATTGGGGCGGCCATCGAAGACTATGTGCGCCAGCATGGCATGAGCGTGGTGCGGGAATGGGGCGGGCATGGCATTGGCAAGGAGCTGCACGAGCCTCCGTCGGTTTTACACACGCACATGCCCGTGCGCGGTCCCCAATTGGTATCGGGCATGGTCTTTACCATCGAGCCCATGGTCAACGCCGGCCGACCGCAGTGGCGCATATTGGAAGATGGCTGGACCGTTGTCACAAAAGACAGTTCGCTATCGGCCCAGTTCGAGCATACCATTGCCATCCTGCCCGCAGGTCCCCAGATCCTGAGCACGCTGTAGCAGGGCCCTGCCAAAAGACGCCGTAAAATGTGGGCGCGGGCGAGGATGAGAGCAGCGACTTACATGTGCGGTGTCGCATCCCGCCGTTCCGTCATGCGTTGGCACGGATAAACAGGGCGGCCATAGTTGCCCGGATGCTTCACATTCCAGTATAATCAGAGAACGCCGACTTTCCGGCAGTATCTTCATTTTTGGATGAATCATCATGCACCTTGCTCGTGTCATTGGCACGGTAGTCGCCACACAAAAAGCCACCGGTCTCGAAGGCGTAAAATTGTTATGGGTGCAACCCCTGGATCGGCAGCAACAATCCACGGGCGTACCACAAGTGGCAGCGGATGCCACGGCCCAGGCCGGGCCTGATGAGTTGGTGTTCACGATTGCCAGTCGCGAGGCAGCCCTGGCCTTGCCACAGACCTTTGTGCCCGTGGATCTGGCGATTGTGGGCATAGTAGATGACGTCCAGGATCTTGAGGAGAGGGTGTAATGTATATCGGTCGCGTGGTGGGCAACGTCGTGGCCACCATCAAACATCCCGCGTACGTGGGCTACAAGTTGCTGACCGTCGCCCGCGAGAACCTGGATGCGGGCCTGGATAGCAAGTACGACATTGCCCTGGACACGGTGCAGGCGGGCGTGGGCGACCGCGTGCTGGTGCTGGATGAGGGCAATGGGGCGCGTCAGGTGCTGGAGATGGAACCCTGGGGACCTGTGCGGGCAATAGTGGTTGGGATTGTGGACGCGGTCGAGATAACGCATGGCTAGGGGAGGGTATGCGCCGGGTGTTGGCGGGCATCGACGCCGCAGTGAACAGGACTGGCGACAAGAGATCGTACAGGTGTGCCAGTTGATGTGGCAAAAAGACTATCTGGCCGCCAGCGATGGCAATGTGAGCGTGCGCCTGGACGAGGAGCATTTTCTGGTCACGCCCAGCGGCCTGTCCAAAGGCTTTATCACCGCCGACCAACTGCTGGTGATCGACTGGGATGCACAACCGGTGGGTCCACGCTACGGCATCGCCCGCGATTTGCGTCCATCCAGCGAAATTCTGCTGCATCTCGAAGCGTATCGGCGTCGGCCGGACATCGTCAGCGTTGTCCATGCGCATCCGCCATTGGCCGTGGCGCTTTCCATCGCCGGGGTCTCGTTGGCCCAATGTATTTTGCCCGAAGTTGTGATGACGCTGGGACTCATCCCCACCAGCGATTATGCAGCGCCCGCCTCGCCCGAAGGGCCGCAAGTCATCGCCGGCTTGATCGAATCATATGATGCGATTATTTTGCAGCGTCACGGCAGCGTGACCGTGGGCGCTTCGCCGTGGGAGGCTTATCTCAAACTGGAGAAGGTGGAACACACGGCCAAAATCACCAAGACCGTGTTGGAATTGGGGGGCGAGCCGCCCATGCCTGCCGATCAGGTGGCGAAGGCAGCGGAGTGGCGGGCGCAGCGGGGTCTGATGCAAGGTCGCCAGGCCGCAGACATCTGCACCGCCTGCGGGGTGTGCCGGTTGTCCGGTACTCGTCACTGAGGCAGCTCTGGCAGGGGGGTGATCCGGGGGGTGGTGAGGTTAGCCCAATGTCGAAGCCAGCAATTGTGGGCGCCCGCGTAAAAAGTCGGCCATGACGGTCATCTTCTTGCCCGCCAGTTGCACGGCTTCCAGCACCACCAGGCCTTGCCCTGTCCCCACCGCGGCTCCTGTTCCCCAGGCAACCACTTCGCCCGGGCTGGCATGACCTGCGACCGCGTGCACCTTGCCCAGCTTGAGCTGCTGGCCTTGCCACAGGGTATGGGCGCCGGGCCAGGGATCATAGGCGCGTACCATGCGTTCGATCACCGGCGCTGGCTGGGTCCAATCGATGCGGGCATGCTCTTTCCGCAACAGGCGGCACACGCTGGCGTCGGCGTCTTCCTGAGGCCGGGGCACAAGCTGTCCTTGCCAAGCACAGGGCAGGGTATCGATCAGCAACTGCGCACCTTGCCGGGCCAGGCGGTTCTCCAGACTGCCGGTGGTGTCATCTGGGCGGATGACCGTGGCGGCCTGGGCCAGGATGGGGCCGGTATCCATGCCGGCGTCCATGCGCATGATGGTGCAGCCTGTGAGGCTGTCACCGGCCAGAATGGCGGCGGCGATGGGCGAAGCGCCCCGCCAACGTGGCAAAAGTGAGGCATGCACGTTGATGCAGCCGTGCGAGGGCAGGTTCAGCACCTGGGGCGGCAATATCTGGCCATACGCGGCGACGACGATTGCCTCCGGCTGCAAAGCGGCCAGGTCGGCAAAGGCGTCGGGGTCACGCAGGCGCTGGGGTTGCAAGATGGGCACTCGGGCGGCGAGCGCCGCCTGTTTGACCGGCGATTGTTGCAGCTTGCGCCCGCGGCCCGCCTGGCGATCCGGTTGGGTGACGACAGCAACCACTTCAAAATCGGGGTGGCTGAGGAGGGCCTGCAGGGAAGGTACCGCAAAGTCGGGGGTACCCATGAAAACGATTCGAGTCATGCTACTTGTGGTGGGGCAATGCCGGGTCAGGATTTGCGGATGAGGGGGGCTATGTCGGGCTGTTGTGCAGCCTGACGCAACTGACCGCAGCCGGCGCTGATCTCGACACCGCGGCGCATACGCATGGTGGTGGTGATGTTGGCTTGTTCCAGAATCGCCTGGAATTGCTGCGCCTGCACCTCGGGTGTGGGCTGGTAGGGAGAGTTGGGGATGGGGTTGAGGGGGATGAGGTTGACGTGGCTGCGGAGATCCGCCAGCAGATCGGCCAATTGCTCGGCCTGCTGGGGAGCGTCGTTGATACCGGCCATGAGGGCGTATTCAAACGTGATGCGGCGGCCTGTTTCTTCCTGGTAGCGATGGCAGGCGGCCAACAAGGCCGGTATGGGATAACGTTTGTTGATGGGCACGAGTTGGTTGCGCAAGCGATTGTTGGGCGCGTGCAGGGAGACCGCTAAGCGCACGGGGATGTTTTCCTGGCGTAGACGGTCGATCATGGGGATGAGCCCCACGGTGGAGACGGTGATATTGCGGGCGGAAAGAGCGAAAGTGTCGGGGTCGGCAATGGCGTGCAGGGCTTGTATGAGGGCATCGTAATTAGCCAGCGGCTCGCCCATGCCCATGACCACGACGTTGGTCATACGGCTGGGACGCTGTACCCGCAGGCTGCGATCTTCGTCTTCCTGGCGCAGCCAGCGTTCGAACCAATGCACCTGGGCGATGATCTCGCCCGGGCTGAGGTTCCGGGCGAGGCCGCCCTGCCCCGTGGCGCAGAAGGTGCAGCCTATGCCACAGCCCACCTGCGTAGAGATGCACACGGTGCGGCGGTGGTGATAGAGCATGAGCACGACTTCGATGGTGTTGCCGTCGGGCAGACGGAACAGGGCTTTGCGGGTAAGGCCATCTTTGCTGTCGATTTGCCGCAGCAACTCCAGGGGCGAAAGCCGGGCTGTGGCTGCCAGCCGCGTCCGCAGGGCTTTGGACAGGTTGGTCATCTGCTGGGGATCGGTGACAAGATTTTTGTGTAG
Source organism: Chloroflexota bacterium (assembly GCA_013152585.1). Taxonomy (GTDB): domain Bacteria; phylum Chloroflexota; class Anaerolineae; order J102; family J102; genus JAADGC01. Next base: position 14,342 of record JAADGC010000187.1, on the reverse strand, counting down.
CCACTCGTAGATTTGGTTGCCGCGATACGCTGGCTGGCCCCACGTCTGCACGAGTTCGCGTAGCTGGGGGCGGGTGAGGTCAAGTAAAAGTTGCATAGTTAGTCGGTAGTCAATAGTCGGTAGTCGGTTGATCCAAAATGTTTTACCAGGCTGCAGATTCTAACAACGCCCGTAAGTCGGGGATGATCCAGTCGGGCGGGGGGCTAAAAGCCTGTGCCTGGGCGGAGGTGGTGACCCCGGTCAGGGTACAGATGGTGCGCAATCCGGCTCGCTGACCGCCGCGAATATCGGTGCTGAGGCGATCACCGACCATCACGGCCTCTGCCGCCGCAACCCCCAGGAGATCGAGCGCCTGGCGGAAGATGCCGGGTTCGGGCTTGCCGATGATGGTGGGGTGGCGGTCGCTGGCGGCTTCGAGCAGGGCGATGAGAGCACCAGCTCCGGGCAGATCGCCGCGCTCACCGGGCCAGGTGCGGTCGGGATTGGTGGCCAGCCAGGGGCAGCCGCCGCGGATGGCCAGCGTGGCCTCGCCCAGTTGCTCGTAGCTGACGTGCTGGTCGAGGCCGGTGATCACCCATTGCGCCTGCTCGGCGTTATGGACGATCTGGTAGCCGGTCTCTTGCAAGGCACTGCGCAGGCCGTCGCCACCGATGATGAGGACTCGCCGGGGCGGCGGGGCCTGCTGCTGCAAGGCCGCGGTCGTGGCCAGGGCCGAGGTGAAGATAGCGCTTGCGGGCACATGAATATCCATGTCGGCCAGGCGCTGGCAAATCTGCTGTGGGGTTTTGGTGGCGTTGTTGGTGAGAAAGAGGAAGGGGCGCTGGCGGCGCTGTAAAGTCTGAATGAATGAGGTGGCGGCAGGCAAGGGGCTGTGGCCCCGATAGAGCACGCCATCCATGTCAATGAGCCATCCGCGGATGGCGTCGAAGGGGGGGCGAAGATTCATGGGAGTTTGAGTTTTCCGGATTTTGGGTCTATTTCGGTCAGGTCTTGTTCGACATCGAAGGCGGCGGTAGCGATGGCCCAGACGACGATACCCCAACTGCCTCCGCTGATTAGCAGCGCCATGACGATGCTGGCGAAACGCAACGGTACCACCCCGCGGGCGATGCCGATGAGGGCGAAGAGAATGCCAAGGGCGGCGGCGATAAGGCCTATTTTGAGGGGGCCGCTGATTTTTGGAGCTGTCATGTGTGATGGGTCCTCGGTTGATGGATTGTTCCGAAAAAAATCTCTCGCAAGGGCGCAAAGGACGCAAAGGGGAAAGGGCAGGGCGAAACTAGGCGGCCTTTACGAGAGATTTTCATCCTTATCTGCGTGCAGCCGCTCATGGCATCTGCTGCGGAAAGAGAGTTCAACGCTACCTTTTTAACGCAGAGAGAGGAATAGAAGAAGTGGCAAGTGGTTATAGAAGGGGATAGGACTGTGGCGGTTTTCGATTTTGCCACGAATTTCACGGAAAAAGAAGCTAGAAGCCTTTCATAATTCTTCTAATTCGTGCGATTCGTGGCCGAAATGCGTCTATAGGTGACGGATTCCGTTTTCGTCAGACGCCACAAGGGGATCGAATGTCAGGAATGGAACAGGGGCAGGGTGTCGGTGTGGGCGGGGGCCGCTTGTGGCCGGATGCCTTTGCCCGCGGGCTGGATATCGTGCACCAGCAGTTGCAGCGAACGTCGGCCTTGCCAGGTATTTTCCTCCAGGTGGCAGGCAATATCAATGCGCATGGGCAGTTGGACAGCCAGATCGCCCATGCCAAAGGCGATGGCGTCGAAGGTGACGGAGCCATCGCTGACGCGCAATTTGAGATGACTGCTATCGGCGCCCACGCGGCGAAATTCGCGCACAATCAGGTCGGATACAGCCAGCATAGGCGGCTGATTTTCGGCGCCTGTGGGCTCGAGCTGTCGTAGTTTGCCCAAGAGGGCGTAATCGAGGTCTTGCAAATGGAGGACGACATCGATGGGGATTTTATGCACGCGTTTGGTGTCACCGATCTGTTCGGCGGCGATTGTGTTCAGGCGTCGTCGCAGTTCGGGGAGTAGTTCCCGGCGGATGGTGAAGCCGGCGGCTGCGGCATGGCCGCCGTAGCGCACGAGCAAATCACGGCATTGGTCGAGGGCCTGCGTGATGTGGAATTCGGGGATGCTGCGCGCCGAGCCGCGGACTTCTTCCCCACCCAGTTCGACCACGAGCGCCGGACGATAGTAGGTTTCTTTGAGGCGGCTGGCCACCAGCCCCACGATGCCGGGGATGAGACGTTCGCGGCCGAGGAGGATGACGCGTCCGCTGGGATTTTCGCCCAGCTCGGCCTCGGCCCATTGCACGGCTTCGTGCGTCAGGCGCTGGCGCTCGCGATTGAGATAGTTGAGTTCGTCGGCCAGGTCTTCGGCTTCGGCCGCGGTGGCGACCATGAGCAGATCGTAGGCCAGAGCGGCGCTGCGCAGGCGGCCGGCGGCGTTGAGACGAGGCCCCAGGCGGAAGCCGATGGCTGTGGCGTCGATCTGGCCCAGTTGCACGCCGGCTTTGTGGGCTAAAGCCCGCACGCCGGGGCGGTTGCCGGTGTTGAGTTGCTCGAGTCCGCGCTGGACGAGGACACGATTTTCATGTCGCAGCGGCATCATGTCGGCCACGGTGCCAATCGCCACCAGGTCCAGCAGGTCGTGTTCCTGCAGGTTAAGGGGCTGCGCTGTCACGGGGGATTTCTGCTCGGCTCGCAGCAGGGCCTGCGCCAGTTTGAAGGCGACCCCGACGCCGGCAAAAGCGTCGAAATGGTTGGGATAGAGGTTTTTGTACTGGCAGTCGTGCTGCCGGGGATTGACAACTGTGTGGGCAGCAGGAAGTTCGGGGCCAATGGAGTGATGGTCGGTGATGATGATGTCTAATCCCAGGCGATTTCCGTACTCGACCTCTGTCACGGCCCGAATGCCGCAGTCGACGGTGATTACAACTTTTATGCCCTGGTGGTGCAGCCATTTCAGGGCTTCGTTGTTCAGGCCATAGCCTTCATCCACGCGATGCGGAATGTAGGGCATGACATCAGCGCCAAAAGCCTGGAGGGTCTGTACCAGGAGGGCAGTGGAGGTAACGCCGTCGGCGTCAAAATCGCCATAAATGGCGATGGCTTGCCGGTGGCGGATGGCATGGCGGATGCGTGTCACGGCCTCGGTGATGCCTTTCATGCGGAAGGGATCATCGGGACGCACACGCTGGCCAAAGTATTCGGCGATGTCGTCGGCATCGGTGAGGCCACGATTGTAGAGGATTTGGATAATGCTGGGATGTAGCCAGTCGAAGCGGGCCCGCATTTGCGGTGGGGCGGGGAGTGGTAGTATCCAGCGGGTGGGTATGGCTGACAAGTCGGACTCCGATGGGGGTGGTCGTTAGATGCGGTCAATTTTGCCGCCACCATCCCGCCAGGCATTGGCATGTTGCAGCAAGGCCCGACGGACGTGGGGCGGGCACATGGTGCTAATATCGCCATGCAGGATGGCAACTTCTTTGAGAATGCTGGAGGATAGGAAGGCGTGATCGAGGCTGGTCATGAGGGCGCAGAATTCGATATCGGGGGCGAGTTCTTTGTTGGTGAGGGCGATTTGAAATTCGTATTCGAAGTCGGAAATGGCGCGCAGACCCCGCACCATGACTTTGCTCCCCACCTGGCGGGCGAAGTTAACGGTAAGGCCGCTGTAGGGCAGGACTTCGACGTTGGGCAAGTGGGCCACGGCGGTGCGGAAGAGCTCGACGCGTTCGTCGATATCGAACATGAGTTTTTTGCTGGGACGATCGTACACGGCCACGATGACGGTGTCCCAGAGCTGGGCGGCGCGTTGGGCTATGTCGATGTGTCCATTGTGGACGGGATCGAAGGTGCCGGGGTAGAGGGCTTTGATCATGAGAGCTCGTTTTTTTGGCTCCAGAATTCGGCGGTGCGTTGGCCGAGGAGTTGATGCGGGGGTTGGGTGAGGTCGGGGTCGTGATCGAGCAAGGTTTCGGCTTCCCGGCGGGCGGCTTCGAGCAGTCGGGCGTCGCTGAGCTGGGCCAGGCGCAGGTCGGGAAGGCCACTCTGACGGGTGCCGAAAAATTCGCCGGGCCCGCGCATGCGCAGATCGATTTCCGCCAGTTCGAAGCCATCTGTGCTGTTTTCCATGGCGCGCATACGTTCGTTGGCCTCATCGCTTTTGGGGTTGCTGACGAGGATGCAGTAGGAGGCGTGGGAGCCGCGGCCGACGCGACCACGAAATTGATGCAACTGGGCCAGACCGAAGCGGTCGGCGTTTTCGATCAGCATGACGCTGGCGTTGGGGATGTCGATGCCGACTTCGACGACGGCGGTACTGACAAGGATGTGATATTCGCCGTCGGCAAAGGCGCGCATGATGGCGTCTTTTTCTTTGCCGGCGAGACGACCGTGCAGGAGGCCGACTTTGAGCCGGGGGAAGACCTTGCTTTGCAGACGTTTATGCTCGGCGATGGCCGCTTTGACGTTTTCGAGATGCTCGCTTTCGTCAACCAGGGGGTAGATGATGAAGGCCTGACGTCCGGCTTTGATCTGGTCGCGGATGAATTGATAAACGCGGGTGCGGGCGTCGGCTTTGATCCAATAGGTTTTGATGGGTTGGCGGCCGGGGGGCAGTTCGTCGATGGCGCTGACGTCCATGTCGCCGTAGATGGTGAGGGCGAGGGTGCGCGGGATGGGCGTGGCCGACATGACAAGGGTGTGGGGCGTGTTGGTGCCGGCCGTATTCAGGCTGGCGCCTTTGTCACGCAGCGCTGTCCGCTGCCTGACGCCGAAACGGTGTTGTTCATCGACGACGATGAGGGCGAGGTTGTGAAAATGCACGTTTTCCTGGATGAGGGCGTGGGTGCCGATGAGAATGTCGGTGTTGCCGGAGGCCAGGGCGTCCAGTACGGCCTGACGTTGCTGGCCGGTGACGCTGCTGGTGAGCAGATCGAGGCGCAGGGGCCAGTTTTTGCGCGGATGCAGTAGTTGGGCAAAGAGGTCCTGCAGTTTGCGGGTGTGTTGTTCGGCCAGGATTTCGGTGGGAGCCATGATGGCGGCCTGGGCGCCGTTGCCAACGGCGGCCCACATGGCGGCGGCGGCAATGACCGTTTTACCGCTGCCCACGTCGCCTTGCAGGAGTCGGGTCATGGGATAGGGGCGACGGATATCGCGACGGATGTCGGCGAGGACGCGCTGTTGGGCAGCCGTCAGTTGAAAAGGCAGGATGTGCAGGAAATCGTCAAGGGCGCCATCATCGAGCAGCAATGGCTGCGCCGGGAGTTGTTGCCAGGCCCGGTGTTGGCTGAGCACCCCGAGTTGGATGATGAGGAGTTCGTCAAATGCCAGGCGTTTGCGGGCCTGTTCGAGACTGGCCGCGGTGTCGGGAAAGTGTACCTGGCGCAGGGCGTCGCCGAGGGGCGGATAGCCGAGGCGCTGACGCATTTCCGGCGGCAGAGGATCGGGCAACCGGGGTGCCCAGGTTTCGACGACCGCCCGTATGTGTTTACGGAGCACACGGGCCGACAGACCTTCGGTGAGTGGGTAAATAGGGACGATGCGGGCGGTGTGCGTGGGATCGTCGCTGATCGGCTCGAATTCGGGGGATTCGAGGACGCGTTTGCCGAGGGTGATGCCGACTTTGCCGCTAAAGAAGTAGGCGTGTTCGGGGCGCAGCGAACGCTGGATGTAGGGGTTCCAGAAGGTGGCGTTGATGGTGCCGGTGGCGTCGGTGAGGACGGCCGTGGTCAGGGTGCGATTGTTGCGGGTGCGGCGGGATTTGAGTCCCCATACGGTGGCCCGGATGGTGACCTGTTCTCCCTGGCGTAGTTGGCTGATCGTTTGCAGACGGCTGTAGTCGAGATAGCGAACCGGCAGATGCCATAGCAGATCGTCGATTTGCCGCAGGTTGAGCCGGGCCAGGGTTTTGGCCAGGCGGGGGCCGATGCCGTGGAGGGTGGTGAGGGGGGCGTTGAGGCCGGTGGCAGCCGGAGGTGGGGTGGGGCGTGGTTGCGGCCGGGGACGGGGGGCGACCACGCGGGGGGCTGCCGGGGCAGCGGATGTGTTGAGCTGGCTGAGGCTGGTGATCAGTTGCTGGATGGCCTGAGGACGGGCCGAGGGCGATAGCTGCGGGTAGGCAGCCAACTTGGTTGCGGTTTTTTCCACCCAGGCTTTTTGAGCAGGCGTGGCCGCTATTGCTAACGCGGATGGATGCCATTGACTGGCGAAGCTTTCGAAACCACCCAGAACAGCGTCGTTATGATAGTGACGCGTTTTTTCCAGTTCCAGGATTTTGTAAAGCTGCAGAAAGGGATTGGTCATCGATACCGGGAGAAGGGATTACCAGGCCTGGTGATCTTCGCGCACAAAGACGCCAAGTGCCGAGGGACCGATGAATGTGGCCAGGGAGGGGCTGTAAGTGTCGGTGAAGACGGGCAGGGCGGGATAGTTGGTTTCGATTTGTTCGAGCAAGGCGGTGGCGTTGAGGGCGTTGTTGTTCTGCAGAAGGGCGATTTCGTTGAGATAGGCGAATTCGCTGATGAAGTTGTAGAGTTTATCGACCACATCGACCTGACTCCGCACTTTTTCCATAACGATGAGGCTGCCCTCGCGGATTTCGATCAGGGGTTTGATGCCGAACATCGTGCCCAACAGCGCCTGCGATTTACGAATACGGCCGTCACGTTCGGGATAGGAAAGATCGTCGATGAAGAAGCTGAAGTAGACATAAGGGATGATGCCACGCACGAGCCGGGCGATTTCGTCGGCAGATTCGCCTGCCGCGGCAGCGAGCGCTGCTTGTTTGACGATCATGCCCAGGCCCCGGCCCATGGTCTCGCTATCGATGACAATGATTTTGGTGCCGGTGCGCAAAGAAGCCGCGGCGGTGTGGGCAAGCTGGTAGGCGGCGCTGATGGCGCTGGAGGCATGGATAGAAAGGATGGTGTCGGCTTCCTGGCTGAGACAGTGAAAAGTGTTGATGAAATCCTGCAGTTGTGGATCTACCAACTGTGGCAGGGTTTTGACCTGATCGATTTTACGAAAGTAGGCATCGGGAGTCAGGTCTACACCGTCTTTGTATGTTTTGCGACCCAGGCGAATGCGCAAGGGGATAATTTCGATGCCGAGTTCTTTTTGTTCCTGAGCGGTGATGTGGGCGCTACTGTCGGTGACAATGCGTATGGTGTGCACGTGGTCCCTCGTGAACAGATAGAAGATAGGATGGTCGGTTGGCTAGGTTAGGGTAGGATTATAACACAGAAGGGGGGTGTTTTTGTAGTGAAAGTTTGGCGCCGGGTGCGTTTCAGGAATTTGGGCGTAAGGTTGGCGCTGCGGCGCATCACGGATGCGCCGAGCGCTTCCTTTTTTCGTGTGTTGGCCGCATCCATGATGCGACCAACACACGCCACCAAAAACAGGGGACGCACCCTTTGGCGTCGGGCAGGGCGGGGCGTACGCAAAGACCTCGCAGGTCTTCGGAACTTGCAAGGTCTGTTAAGCAGATATGCACGAAAATGCCGGCAAAAGCAGCGTGGGCTATTCTACCGAAATTATGTAATCGTAATGCGGCTGGCCGCCGGCGTGCAGCTCGATCTCGAAATCAGGCAAGGCCTCCTGTAACTGCTCCATCAGTTTCTCTGCCGCCTCTGTCGAGACATCGGCACCGTAGTAGATCGATATCAGCTCACTCTCTTCGTCGGCATCGGCCAGGGCCAACGCCGCCAACGCCACCTGCAGATGATCATCGCCCTTACTCACGAGCTGACCGTCGACAAGGCCGATCAAATCGCCTTTCTGGACGCTGACATGATCGAACTCGGCATCGCGCACGGCGGTAGTGACCTCGATGGTGTGCACACTGGCGGCGGCGGCTTTCATAGCAGCCAAATTCTGCTCAATGCCGGCGCCAGGATGATATGCCAACATGGCGGCGATGCCTTCGGGCATGGAGCGGGTTGCCACCACATGCACCTGCTTATGGGCCAGTTGGGCGGCCTGCTGAGCCGCCAAGATCACGTTTTTATTGTTTGGCAGCACGATCACTTCGTCCTGTGCCAAAGACTCCGCGGCCTGCAGCAAGTCCTCGATCGAAGGATTCATGGTTTGTCCCCCCCTGACCACGGCACACACCTTCAGACTTTCGAAGACGCGGGCCAGACCGGGTCCCGAGGCGACGGCTACCACGCCCAGGCATTCATGCTCGGTGATGCGCGGTAGAGCTGGTATCGAGGGTGAGACGAGCTGCAACTTCGAATCATCCCATTCCCCCTTGCGGCGCAGGGTTTGCAGGGTCATATCTTCCAGCACAATATCATCCAGATGCCCCAGGGAAGCGCCATAGCTGAGGAAGGGGCCGGGGTCGGCGCTGTGCACGTGTACTTTTACAATCGACCCCGACTGACCGACGACAACGCTTTCTCCCCCCATATCCAGCAAGGCCTGACGGATCTGCGTTTCGTCCAGATGATCGCCATACACCAGATACTGGATGTCGTACCCCCATTCTTCTTCGCCTATGTCATGCAAATCAGGCGGGGGCATGGCGGTTTGTGTCTCGGACGTCACTTGCTCGGGCATTGGCAGAGGGATGCCATTCACAACCTTCAACATGCCCTCCAGTAAGTAGTACAGGCCCTGTCCGCCGGCATCGACCACGCCCGCCTTTTTCAATATGGGCAGTAAATTGGGCGTATTATCCAAGGCCTGTTTGGCTTTAGTTAATGTCGAAGCCAGAACAAAGCGCAGGTCGGGGTCCAATGCCGCGGCGTGTTCGCAGGCATCGGCCGCTTCCCGAATCACGGTGAGAATGGTGCCTTCGACCGGTTTGATAACGCCTTTGTAGGCAGTCTCCCGGGCTTGTTTCAGGGCCTTGGCCAGTCCTTTGGCGTCGATTTCCTGAGATTCGTGTAATTGTTCGGCTATGCCGCGCAGAATTTGGGAAAGGATGACCCCACTATTCCCGCGCGCCCCGCGAATTGCCCCCTGGGCAAAAGCCTGGGTGATCTCGTTAGCTGCTGTACTCGTGCGGGCCGAGGCCTCCTTCCATGCGGCCTGCATCGTCAAAACCATGTTCGTTCCCGTGTCACCATCTGGCACAGGAAAGACATTCAAGGCATTGACAATCTGGCTATGCTGTTTGAGCCAGCTAAAACCAGCGCCCATCAAAACATGCCAGTCACCACCATCAAATTGCAACAGGGGTTTGTTTGGGGGATGCTTTTTTTGAAAACTTTCGGGATTAGAATCTTGCGTCAAGACGCTCCTCACAAAGGGTGTCTGAATCGGAAGATGAAAACAGCAAAAAAATTCAGCTAAAAATCGGTGATCAAAAAAGTCTTGTCAAACGACGAAACTGCTTTTCGCCAGACTTCAGCACTTTATACCATACCTATCCTATTTATGGCGAAGGTGCCGTTGCGCTCACACGCAGGCCTTGAACATGAACGTTCACGGCGATGACCGGCAAGCCGACCTGTTGGCCCAGCGTATAGTCCACGCGCCGCATCACGCTGCGGGCTACTTCTGAGATACGGGTACCGTATTCGATGATCAGATACAGATCGACCACCACGCCCTCTTCTTCCATCTTTACTTCCACGCCGCGATGGGCATTGCCAAAGCGCAGCCAGCCATAGCGCCAGTCATCAAAATTCGTTTTACCGGCCAATCCCACCACGCCGTAGACCTCCAGCACGGTTTGCACGGCCAGAGTGGCGATTGCCTGCGGTGAGATCTGGATTTTGCCAAGATTGGTTTGACGGTCAGTCACTTGAACACTCCATAGTTTGCATCCAAAGTGCAGTTGTGCTATGCTAACAAATGCTCCCCAGCCGGGGGCTTTTCTTTGGTCAACGCAGGTCGCTCCAGCGTACCAACCATAAAACAGTAACCAAAATCGCACTTTGGAGAATAATAAGATGGCAAAATGTGAAATTTGCGGAAAAGGCCCGCAGTTCGGTAATAATGTGAGCTTTTCGCAGCGTCACGTCAAACGACAATGGCACGCCAATGTGCAAAAACGGCGCATGTTGATCCACGGCCAGGTGCGACCTATCAACGTCTGCACCAATTGCCTCAAAACGATGTCGAAGACAAAGGCTTGAGAGTAACGCCAATACCTGTAAGGGAGATTGGCATTTTACAGCGACGGTAACAAGACGGGAAGCAGTCACGCCACAGTCATCGGCGTGGCTCTTTTTCGTCACTGGCTGTATCTTACCCCAAAACAGCTTGCCGACGCAAAGACATCCTGCATTCTCTCCAAGCACAGCGTCAGTCTTCCCCCAATTTTGACCAATTACCCTACAAAATTTATAATACAATGGTGTCTCCTCAACCGCCACACTTGATCGAGCTGCAATATAATGTAGCCGGGCTCCTCCAGGAACCAACCGGAAGCGTGCGCACTACCGATGTCAAGGTTCCCATTTCGCAACTTTCTCAGATCGATGAGTCTGTTGATGTTATGGCGCCGTTCGCAGGCACCGTACGTTTGTTGAATGCCAGCGATAGTATTTTGGCTCGAATTGAGGGCGATACGGTGTTGCGCCTGACGTGCGCTCGCTGTCTCGAACCCTTTGCACATGCCCTCCACATCGACCTGGAAGAGGAATTTCGGCCCCGAATTGACATCTTTACCGGGGCTGTCCTGCCCAACGTTGGAGAGGATGCGTCCCTGATCATCAACGAATACCACGTCCTGGATCTCAGTGAAGTGTTGCGTCAGGCTATGCTCCTCACACAGCCCCTGCCCCCTCTGTGCAGGGATGACTGTGCGGGCTTGTGCCCGACTTGCGGAGTCAATAAAAATCTCGAAACCTGCGACTGCCATACCGTTGAAATCGATTCGCGCTGGGCCGCACTCAGTGCACTCAGTCAAAACGATTCGAATAATCTTTCTGGAGTGAAATAAAATGACCCCACATCCAAAACAGAAAATATCCAAAGGCCGCCGCGACCGTCGTCGTGCCCACGACGCTTTGCGCCGACCCCATCTCATCACCTGTCCTACCTGCAAAAACAAACGGCCCCCGCATCAGGTTTGCCCCTATTGCGGCACCTATCGCGGGCGCACCGTGGTTGAGATCGAAGAAGAGAGCGGTGCTGCTGAATAGGACGGCATCCCGGCACCTTCAGCAAACAATGCCCCGGCATTCAAACATGCGCGCAAGGGAACGGAACTTCGCATCCGTTCCCTTTTCGTGCTTCCCCCCCACATTCTCAACTCCTGGAGTCTGGCGAAAATGACACCTGCAGCTTAGCAAAGCATTTTAGCCACAGAGTTCACGGATTTTGCAGGTGTTTTCCTTTCTCCGTGAAAATCCGTGTGAATCCGTGGCAAAACAAAAACGCCAAAGACCAGCAAACTCTAAGTAATCATGTCTCAACCAGTTCTTCTCTTTCCCGGCCAGGGTGCCCAACAAGTGGGCATGGGCGCCGATCTAATCAGCCATTCGCCGGTGGCCGCGGCCATCTATGCCCAGGCAGACGAAATCCTGGGCTTTGCTCTGTCCGAACTCTGCTTTCAGGGCCCGGAGGATGTTCTCACCGACACCATCAACGCCCAGCCGGCTCTCCTCACTACCAGCATCGCCTTGCTGCGCAGCGCCGAGGCGCAACTGGGGCAACCTCTGATGGCGGCGGCGGCAGCCGGGCACAGCTTGGGCGAATATAGCGCCCTGGTGGCGGCCGGCGCCCTCGACTTTGGTGGTGCCCTGCGCCTGGTGCGAGAGCGCGGTCGCCTGATGAAACTGGCGGACCAGCGTGCCTCAGGAGGCATGGCTGCCATCATCGCCCTCGATACGCCCATCATTGCCCAAATCTGCGTCGATGCCAGTGCCCAGACCGGGCAATTTGTGCACATCGCCAATGACAACTGTCCGGGACAAGTTGTTATTTCGGGAGATGAAAACGCGCTGGAACAAGCTATGGCTGCGGCCCAGGACGCCGGAGCGCGCAAAGTGGTACGTTTAGCCATCACCATTGCTGCCCACTCCCCGCTCATGAGCGTCGTCCAGGATGAATTCGCCGCCGCCGTGCAGAAGGCCGATATTCGTCCTCCCCAATTCCCGGTCATTGCCAACATCACTGCCCAGCCCCTGACGGATCCCGAAGCTATCCGTCAGGAACTCATCGGCCAGTTGCAAAGCGCCGTGCAGTGGACTGCTTCCATGCGTTATCTCATCGCCAAAGGGCACGATCACTTTATCGAATTTGGGCCCGGCGGCGTGTTGGCCAGCCTGCTCAAACGCATCGACCGCCGCTTCCGGCGTATACCCAGCATTGCCACCTGGGACGCTATCCAACAGCTCTCCTCGCAGCTCGCCTGACCGCCGGTGCTACCACAGACAGTTTGTTCACAATTGCCAGAAAGCATGTGCATCACGTACACTATAAGCTATCATCCTTCCTCTTATTTATTTTGCAGGTACAGACCCCACCATGATTGATCTCACTGGAAAAATCGCCCTCGTCACCGGCGCCTCCCGCGGCATCGGCGCCGCCATCGCCAAAGAATTGGCCACGCTCGGCGCCACTGTCGTTGTCAATTATCGTAGCAATGAAGATGCGGCCCAGAAAATGGTCGCTGAAATCAGTGTTGCCGGCGGCACCGCCATTGCCATGCAGGCGGATGTCAGCGATTATGACCAGGCCACGAATTTGGTCAAAAGTGTACGCAAGCAATTCAATCGGCTCGACATTCTGGTCAACAACGCCGGCACCACCCGCGACAACGTGATCATGATGATGAAAGAATCTGACTGGGATGATGTCATCAACACCAATCTTAAAAGTGCCTGGAACTGTAGCAAAGCCGCGGCTCGCATTATGATGAAGCAGCGTTCCGGCCGCATCATCAACATCACCAGCGTGGCCGGAATCGCCGGCAATGCCGGCCAAACCAACTACGCCGCCTCTAAAGCGGGGATGATTGGGCTCACCAAGAGTCTGGCCAAAGAGATCGGGCCGCGCAACGTGACGGTAAACGCCATTGCCCCGGGCTTTGTTCCCACCGATCTCACCAACGGCCTGCTGGAGCAGATGGAAGACACCATCATCAAGCTGACCTCGTTGCGGCGATTAGGCACCCCTGAAGAAGTGGCGGGCCTGACCGCATTTCTGGCCTGCGACCGTGCCAGCTTTATTACAGGCCAGGTCATCGCTGTCGATGGAGGCATGGTCCTTTAGCGGAGATACGACCCATGACCGATTCCTCATCCCTGCAAGGTCAGGTGACCATTGCTCCCCGTGTGCTCACGACCATTGTGCGCCAAACCGCACTGCAAACAGAGGGCGTCCAGCGTCTGGCACTCAAGGCCCCGCGGCGGAGCCACGTGCAAGGTAAACGCGCCCACGCTCCTGGCGTCGAGATCATCCTCAACGAAGGGGCAGTACACGCTTCGGTGCATGTAATCACCAGCCCCAACGCCAACATGCTCACATTGGCGCAAAGCTTGCAGAACGAAATCGCCCATGCCATCGAACACATTGTCGGTCTGCAGGTTGCCTCGGTTGACGTCACCATCGACGACGTTCATTTTTCTGCCCGCAACAGTTCCCAGCCATGAAACCGAGACACATGGCCCGGCAAATAGCGCTGCAAGCTCTTTACGAAATAGACATTGCCAAGCATCCACCGGGCACCGTCATCAGCGATCGGTTGGTGGCCCATACTCCCCCCCTGGGCCGTGAGTATGCCGCCTTTGCCCGTCACATCGTGGCCGGCGTGGTGGCGTTAAGCAGCAGGCTCGATCACATCATCGGGCATTTTGCCCCCGAATGGCCTGTCCAGCAGATTGCGATCATTGACCGCAACATCCTGCGCATGGCCCTATGGGAGATGATGGAAGATGGTACCCCCATGCGGGTCGCCATCAACGAGGCAATTGAACTGGCGAAAGAATTTGGGGCTGAGGCCAGCCCTCGCTTTATCAACGGCGTCCTTGGCGCCGCCACTCGCAAGCACACCGAACCCGATCACATTTTCAACCATCCCTCTCCGACCGGCTAACGCATGTTCAACATTGGATTTGGCGAAATTCTCTTTATTGCCGTTTTAGCCCTGATCTTCATCGGACCAGAACGACTGCCTAAGGTGTTGCGGCAACTCGGCGGATACACCTACAAGCTACGCCAGGTAATCTCCGAACTCTCGCGGCAATATCAGGACGAACTCAAACCCCTGCGCGACATCCAGGACCTTGCTACCAACCTTAATCCTGGCAAACTACTCGATGTCCTGCCGTCCGAACCTACGCCTAAAGCAGATCCGCCACCCCCCGTCAGCAATATCCCCATGGCCGAGATTGGCAAGATCATCCAGCCCAAGCCGGCCCCGACC
>JAADGC010000020.1:5267-20341 GCA_013152585.1 Chloroflexota bacterium | reverse complement strand
CATTTGGCAAATGAATCGCGCCCCACGACCAAGCCGGGTTCACCCGGCGCCGTATCGTAGCCCTGCGATTCATCGCCGGGCGGTCGGCGCCGTCCCGCCGAGTGATGAAGTGCGCCGGATTGCGAATCCGGCTATGGGCAAGAGATGTGCCGGTCGTCAGCGTCCACACTCTTGTCGGGCCGGGGCGAAGCTGCGCTAGTCTGGCAAGCCCTCGCGCACGGCATAGGCGACGGCCTGACTGCGGTTATGCAACCCCAATTTTCCCAGGATGTGATAGATGTGCGAGCGCACGGTCACCTGGCTCACCACCAATTTGTCGGCAATCTCGCGGTTCGAAAGTCCCTGCCCGAGCAGAATGAACACTTCTTTTTGGCGCGATGTCAGTTCGATACCGTCATGCCCGATCGTCGGCTGCTGCGGGGAGGGCGGTGCTTGGGGAGGCAACTGACGTACACCCTGTATGAGCTGAAGCGCTACTTGTGGCGGCAGATAGGGAGTGCCCCGGTTGACCTCACGTATAGCCCGGATCAGCTCTCCACGCCGTACATCTTTCAGCAGATAACCCAGGGCGCCGGCCCGGACAGCGTCCAGTACCCTGCCCCCATCGATGGAGCTGGTGATGGCCAGAATACGCGTCCGCGGCAACTCCGCCTGAATGGTGGCAATGGCTTCGATCCCATCGACACCGGGCATCAGCAAGTCCATGATGATCACATCGGGCTGCAATGCCTGTGCTTGCTCCACTGCTTCCTGACCAGTGGCCGCCTCGCCGGCCACTTCCATATCTGGCTCAGTCGTCAGCGCCGCGATGAGCGCCTCGCGCATGAGCGGATGATCGTCTACAACAAGAACTCGGATATTAGTCATGACTCCCTCCTTTCTCAGTTTTTCTGCCTATGGATAACCGCACGCAAGTCCCCTTCCCCGGCGCCGAGTCCACTGTCAACGGGGCCCCCAGCCGCCGGGCGCGCTCAGCCATGATTTGTAAACCCATGCCTCCAGTCGAACGCTGCTGAGGATCAAAACCTCGGCCGTCATCGATTACTTCCAGTGCTGCCCAATCCCTACCGCCCTGCAGATGGACAGACACCTGGCTGGCCCGCGCATGCTGCAGGGCATTGTTCAGCGCCTCGATGGCAATGGCGTACAGTTCCTCCCTCCATTCCTGGGGCCAATCCGCCGCTCCGTCCACAATCAGGTGAGTTTCGACCCCGGCGTGCTGCTCGACAGCTTCCAGGCGTGTCTGTAGCCTCGCTACCAGATCCATCTCTGGCAGCGGTGTCAGCCGTAACTCATACAGGAGCAGGCGCATTTCCTTGAGCGCCTGACGCGCACCTTCTCTCAGCCGGAGCAATACATCCCCGAGCGGGGCGGGACGCCCCTGCGCCAGAAGATAGTGGGCTGTGTCGGCTAACAAAGTCAGGCTATGAAGCGACTGGGTGACCGAGTCGTGCAGGTCCCGCCCCAGACGACGGCGCTCTTCCTGAACCGCTGCTTCCCGGGCTTGCCGCCGCAACTGGGCGCCTTCCACGGCCATACCGATGTGGCCGGCGATGCTGGTCAACAGGACAATGTCTTCCACGGAAAAGTCATGCTCTGGCGTGGCGAATAGGCTGAGCACTCCCGAAATCTTGCCGCCGGTTTGGATCGGCAAACCGATCCAGGTGAGAGGCTCGCTGAGAGGGGGCATGGCGAGGGCTGCGGCCAGTGCCTGGGGCTCTAAAATGATCGGGGCTTGGCGTTCGATGACCTGACGCACCAGGTTATCCAGATGCGTTTGCGCTATCAACAAGCGGAACCCGGCAGATGCGTCGCTTTGTTGATCTCTTCGACGCGAGATAATGTCCCCTTCATTCGATAAATGGATGATAGCCAATTCCCCTTCAATCGTTTCCAATGTTTTATCCAGCACCCGTTCGAGCATGGTCTGGAAATCAAGAAACTGGGTGGTGGTGGTCGTTACTTCGTACAGCGCCGTCAATTCCCGAGTTCGATCCTGCACCAGTTGTTCCAACATCTCCATCGTTCTGGCCCGCTCCAGAGCATTGCCCCCCATCTCCGCAATCGCCACCCACGAGGATATAGCTTCCTCGAGCCGCCGGTGCGAGCCGCCAAAGGCAATCAGCAGCAATCCCAGGATTTGATCTGCGCTCTGAAAAGGAATGGCCACAAGCGTCTTCCCGATCCCGGCTTGCGCTTCGCAAAGACCACAGCCTGCGCACGCTTGCCGGCCAACGAGGTCTGAGCGTACGAGCTCACCGCGTTTGAGTTGTGGCCAGCAGGGAATATCCTGCCGGTGCAGGCTACGGACAGCCACGGTTTCGGCCATCCCATGGCTGCCGGCAGGCATCAGTTCGCCATCTTCGAGCAGAAAAATGGTGCCACTCAGAATTTCCGCAGCCTTCGCCATTTCATCAACCAGAAGGGCCACGATATCCTGAACCATCGTGGCCTGGCGTAGAGCCGATGATACACCGACCAGCGTCTCTAGATCGTCAGTCCGTGCGTGCAAAGCAGCGGTTCGATCACACAGCTCAGCAGCCATGGTGTTGAACGATTGGGTGAGAAAGCCGATCTCGTCATGGAACTGAACAGGCATGTTGACATCAAGATTCCCGCTGTTCATCTGTCGCATCCCTTCCAGCAGGTGCTGCAATGGCCTCAGCAGATTTCTGCGGAAGAACACCGGGATGATGAAAACGATGAGTATGCTACTCACAAGGACAAGTCGGGCAAGGGGCAGAAATAGCCGATGAAGATAGCGCCGAAAATCTAGATAAGCGTCTTCAACCAGCCCGCCACGACCACGCCCCAGGGTGGGTAAATCGGTCATGAAGTGAATACGATCAGCTTGAACACCGATTGCGCCAGGCACCACGCCCATAAATCGGGAAATATCCGGCATATCTTGGCCGTTAAACGGCTGATCTGGTGGCAGATCGCTATAGGTGATCTCAAACACACCACTGGCATGGAGCGCTACCTGAAACGTGTAGCGCCTGCCGGGATATCCCTTCTGGCTCAGATTAGACCAGGTGGCGGTCACCCTATCTGCGGCCGTTTTGACGAAAAGCCCTTGGCGTACAGCCTTCCTGGCCGGGGGGAGGTCGAGGTTGAAATAGAGGGGGATGATCGCCGGTGTCGGGCCATAGCGATATCTGGCATCCTTGCGATTGAACTTTTGCCCCAGGCTGATAATGCCATCTTCCAGGATAAAAACCTGGCGCCATGTCTGATCGTAAAAGGGGAAGGCGAATGCCAGATCGAGGAGCTGACCCTCCCCATCGAGGGGCTGCCCCAAGTCGCTGTCGAAGTAAAACTTCGCCTCTGTGACATCATATCCCCCGCGGGCGTTGGGCGTGAAGCGCAGTGTCCGCTGACCGGCCAGGGAGTGATCGTTATGATAAGCAGCGACATAAGACGGTGTGATTATCCATCCCACACTTCCCAAAACGGCCAGCGCAACCGCCAGGGTGATGCCGACCAGTTTCACCATGAATGAGGTTTTCTCCGGCAGATAGTTGAGGATGACCAGGGCAAAGGCAAAAAGAGCGAATAAGATGCCCAACGACTGTAATATATCATAGATATTGCCTTTCAATAGGGCGTACGCGTGGAGGACTTCCACGAGGGCTAAGGCCACAATCATCAAAGTAACCCCTGCCAGGGCGCTGGCGGCACGGGCAGCGGAACCCTGGGGCCGCCACAGTTTTTGCAACAGGCTAGCTTGTTGACTGGCGGCTGAACTGCGTATGCTCTGGCGCAGAAACACCACGGTCACCCACAGAATACTCGCCAACAGAAAAAAATCGGCCTCCTCCGGCCGGAATTGCACTCTCCCCTGCCGTAATGCGCTGTAACGAGTCCCGGCCACCATGGCCTCCCCAAGCACGTAGAGTATTGTCAGTCCCAGGGCGACTCGGGCTTCCTTTTTCCATTCAGGGGGCAAAGTGGGGAAACGATAGGCGAACTGTAAGAGCAGGAGCACGAACAGGGCTACGGCCACACTTTCCAATGGCATCACATAGAATGATTGGCTGGGAGGCAGCGAAGCATGCAGGAACAGCAAAAGAAGGGCATAGGTAAAGCTGGTGAAGGCCCCGGCCATGAGCATGGTAGGGAGCGCGTGCTGGCCGGAGCGCCTGATTCTTCGGGCGAGATAGATAAAATAGCCGGCAATCGCTATGCCCAGAATGAGCTGGGGCAAATAGGTCATTGACATCGGGGTCAGGTACATACAGAAATTGTACCATGATAATCCCATCGCCAGGAAGCGTTGCCGAAAGCGCCGAAACGTCCCTCGACAGGCCAATTCCAGCGAAGAATCTCGCCTTTTATGGGCGGCGACCTTTCACCGGATGTGTGCGGTCGCAAAGCATGAATGGCTCTCCTGAAAAAAGCCTTATCTCACGCAAAGGCGCAAAGACGCAAAGAAAAACAATAGGGTTTCGCAAAGAAAGATGGGCTTAACTCCCATCATTTTTGCTGTTTTCTCTGTCGCCGGCGCTTATTCTGACCTTTTTTCAGTGCAACCATGAATTGGGGCTCAGTCGCGAACAGGACGCAACCATAGCACTTCGTAGGCAGCCAGCGTAAGGCGGTCAACAGGATAGCGGCGGCCTGTGAGTAGGTCGAGCCAGCCAGCCGCCGGGGGAAGAGACGCCGATGTCAGTCGCACCGGTTGCGCTGCTGCCGAGACATTGACCAGGCACAACACTGTATCTGCCTGGGAGGGAGGCGCCTGGCGGAGCACAGCGAAGATGGCCGGATTCAGGGTCAGCACCGTCTGGTGGGCTTCAGGATGAAAGGCCGGGTGCTGACGACGCACTTGTAACAACTGGCGGTAGGCATCAAACACCTGCCGCTGATGGCTATGGTGGTCGGCAAGGGTGTTTTCCAAGGCTGACAAATCAAACTTCTGCCGATTCAAGGACCGCGGCCGCCCCGTCTTGTCGTAGCAGGTCTGACAATTGCGCGAACCAAACAAGCTATGCACGTAAATTCCCGGCACCCCCGGCAAGGTCAGCAGCACGGCCTGCGAAGCCATAAAACGCTGCACGTCCACCACCGTGTTTTGCTGTCGAGGGTCATTGAGGAAATCGTATAGCGTTATGTCAAGTTCATACACGCTGTGAGAACCGTCGGCATTGGCCTTGAAGCCCACCTGCCCGCCATGCGCCAGAGTCTGTTCGACCAGGGCCTCTACCTCAGACTCCCCCAACATCCCCCGCGCCGGCATCACGCCAATGCCATCATGGGAGGCGATAAAGTTGAAAAAAATAGCGCCTGCAGGCGTATGCAGCGAGGCCGCCCATTGCGTCAGTTTGCCCGCATCTCCCGTGGAAAGGGCGCGCAGCAGCAAAGGCGCCAACGAGAAATTATAGACCAGTTGCGCTTCGTCCGTCGATCCGGTTTGCGGCAGATAATCACCCCAATAGCTGATGTTATCCTCGTGTGGCACGTTGGTTTCGGTGATAATCTGCACGCCCGGCGCTACGACATCCAAGATCGCCCGCCACAGTTTCACGACGGCGTGTGTCTGTGGCAGATGAATGCACGAGCTGCCGATCTCTTTCCACAGATAGGCAATAGCATCCAGACGAATCAGATCGGCGCCTTGCTCGACGTAGAACAACAGCACATCGGTGATCTCCAGCAGCACCTGAGGATTGGCGTAGTTGAGGTCGATCTGATCGGCGCTGAAGGTGGTCCACACATGTTTACGGCCACTAGACGTATCCACCGGCGTCAGCAGCGGCAGAGCTCGCGGCCGCACCACACTTGTCAGGTCTGTATCCGGCGCAACTGTGATGAAATAGTCGACGTAGGGCGCTTCGTCATGCAAAAAGCCCTGAAACCAGGCGCTGAACTGCGATACATGGTTGATCACGGCATCGAGCATCAAACGATATCGCCGCCTCAATGCGGCAATATCATCCCAATCCCCCAGAGCTGGATCCACCTGCCGGTAATCTATCACCGAAAAGCCGTCGTCAGACGAATATGAAAAACAGGGTAAGATGTGCACGCCACTGATCGCGCCTGCAAGATGCTGATCCAAGAATGAAAGCAAGGTGCGTAGGGGCGGCTCATTGTCCCGGCTGAATTGATCGCCATAGGTAATGAGAATGGCGTCGGTATGATCCAGGGGGGGGGAGGCGCGAAAACCCTGGGGCCAACGTTGCCGAAAAGCATCCATTCGGTGCATGATCTCGGGCAGAACCTGCTCCCCCACCTCGGCACCATAAAGGTATTCAAGCCAGTGTCGGATACGTTGGATGGGGGTCTTCATACGAGAGGAACACGATCAGGAAGTTCGGCAAGCATCAAGGTCATTTTAACATCCAACTCGCCCGCACAATAAAACACAGCGTGCCCTAATCGATTGCAACTGCCGGCGATCTTGGTGGTTTGCAGAGAGACGCCGTCCCTGCCTGCCAACGGCGTTGACACAAAGCCGATGCGCATTAGCCTTTGACGCCTCCGGCTGACAGACCTTCCGTAAGAAATCGCTCCATCGCCAGGAATAGCATCACAATGGGAATGGTCATAATGGCCGAGGCGGCCATCACCACATGCGGACGGGGAGAGGGATCGTTGAAGATGGTGTTGATCTTGATAGGCATGGTGAACATGTCGCGTTGATTCAAAAACACCAGCGCATAAAGGAATTCGTTCCAGGCGATCATGAAGGTGTAGATGGACACCGACACCAGCGCCGGTATCGAGAGCGGCAGTGTGATGCGCCAGATGACTTGCGTGCGCGTACAGCCATCGATCAAGCCGGCCTGCTCGATCTCCTCGGGAATGGTGCGGAAGTAGTTGGCAAGCATGTACAGGGCCACGGGCAAGGTCTGTGCCAGATAGGTAAAGATGAGGATGGGCAGATTATCCTGTACTTCGAAGCTCAGAAAGGTGCCAACTTTCGCCAGCATGGCGAAAAGTGGGATGATCAGCAGGATGCCGGGGAAGAGGTAGATCATGAGGATGCCGTTGAGCATAAGGTCTTTGCCCCGAAAACGCAAGCGTGCCACCGCATAGGCGCCCAGCGTGGAAAGGAACACGGCAATGATGGAAGTGGGAATCGCCACCAACATGCTGTTGAAGATATTTCGTTGGAAATTCCAGTAATTGAACAGCTCTTTGTACGCGTCCCAACGCAGGGCGCTGGGGATGTAGACCGGATGCCGGCCGCCGATCTCGGCGTACGTTTTGAAAGAGGAGGAGATCATCCAATAAAAGGGAAAGAGGATGCTGACGAGGAAGAAGGTCAGCACCAGGAGAAAAATAAATCGGGGCCAGGTCAGCCAGCGCGCCAGGCGGTCGATAGTGCTCAGGCGTTCGTACCCCGACGAGCGGACAGATGTTTGATGTTTCATGATGCCCTCATGCTTCTTCAGCGCTACTCATCACAGTACGCACGTAGATAAGGAGGAAGATAACTAAAGTAACCAGCAAGATCATGGCCGTAGCCGCGCCCACACCAAAATTGAATAGCTTGAAACTGAATTGATATGTCAGTACGGGCAGCACATTGGTGCCAAACCCCCCGCCGGTCAACAGAAAAATGTCATCGAATTTGTTGAAAGTCCAGATCAACCGTAGCAGGAAAATGGCTCCCAACACATAGCGTAACTCGGGCAGTGTCACATTCAAAAACTGTTGCCAGATATTGGCACCATCGACACGGGCGGCCTCGTACAAGGTGCGGTCGATGGCTTGCAGCCGCGCCAGCATCATCAACATGGCAAAAGGAAAATAGCGCCAGCCCTCAAAGAGGATAACCAACAGCAGTGCCAGCCCTCGCTGCGACAGATAGGCCATGGGCAGATCGATCAGGTTCAGCCTCATGAGGATGTCGTTCATCACCCCCGATGTCCGCGGATCGAGCAACCAACGCCACACAAAGGCCACACTGACAATAGGCGCCACATAAGAAAACAGAAAGATGGCACGGGTGACACCGCGCCCACGGAAAGGCTGGTTGAGCAACAAGGCCGCAATCAGCCCCAATAAAAGGGTGAGAATAGTGGAAGCAAAGGAATAGACGATGGAGGTGACAAAGGCCCCCATGCTCCGCAAACCCTGATATTTGAAAGCGAAGTCGTTTAGGACCCGCTGGTAATTGTCCAGCCCCACAAAAGGCGCATGAAAAACATCATTGAGATTGTTCAGGCCCACTTTATGGAAGCTAATCCAGATGCTGAAAAACGCCGGGAAAATAACCAGACTAAAAACGATGATGGCGGTGGGCAGGATCAGCGCCCAAGCCAGACGGGTCTCCTGCGCGTGTAAAGATCTCCATCGCGCCCGTGCTGGTCTGCCCGCTGCAGAGAGTGGTACTGTCATAACAGCCCCCAAACAGTGTACGGATGGCCCTCTCATGCCCGACGGCATGGGAACATGGACCAGAGATCAGGGTTGCGAATATCTTGCCGGACGGGGAACCGAGGGGTCTGATCCCCGTGGACCAGACCCCTCCCACACCATCGGGCGTGCTAACACCCAACAGGGAAATTACTGACTCTGGCGATCGGTCAGCAACTGCTCCACCTGTTGCTGCAGCCACTGGGCGGCAGTTTCGGGCGTCATGGTGCCCTCGAGGGCGATGTTGGAGATAGCTTGCGGGATCAGCAGGCGGCCTTCGATATCACCGATCACAGCGCGTTGGGTAGCGTCGTAGCCGGGGCGGAAGAGCCAGCGTTGCATGGTGTCGAAGCCGTTGGCAATCTGATCCAGCGTATCGGCGGAGTAGTTGGCGAAGTAGGGGCTGAGGTCTTTCCAGCCATCGACGGCGCTCTTCAGCACCGGCACTTTGCCAAACGGGGCCAGGGCCAGTACGTCCACATAGTTCTGTCCGGTCATGTAGAACTTGACGACGTCCTGGGCCACAGGATCGGCGCCCTCCATGATACCCAGCGTGACCAACTGACCATAGGAGGCTTCGCCATTGGGGCCCTTCATCAGCGGCGCAAAACCAGTCTTCTTGGGCAAGTCGGGCACGTCGATTGTCACTTTGCCACCGCCTTCCAAGCCTGAGCCATCTACGAGGTCATCCATAATGTAGGTGCTGTAGACTAACATGCCGGCCTGATCCAACTCGTAGGCCTCGCGGGCGCCACGCCAATACTGGGGGCCGGGCGGGGCACAGCGTTGCAGGCCAGTGTAGAATTTCAGTGCCGCGATCATTTCCGGCGTGTTCATGGTCACGTTGCCGTCGGTGTCAAAGGGCCAGGCATTGTTCGAAATCGCCACCTGCTCGAACATCTGGTGGGGATAGTTCTGGCCCGGGTCGGTGCCCAGGGTGATGGCATAGAGCAAATTGTCGGTGCCAGGCAAAGCATCACAGGCAGCGTTGATGTCGTCCCAGCTAATAGGCGAGTTAAGGCCGGCTTGATCGAAAATATCTGCACGGTACCAGATCGCCTGGATCCAGCCATCGAAGGGGATGGCAGCGTATTGGCTCGTGGAAGGATCGACGACCATCTGCAGCGGGCCGGCGCGGAAGTCATCGGCGCCAATGGCTTTGATGGTGGCTGAGGCGGCGTCTTCATCCAGGATGCCATCGGCAGCAAACGAGGCGACGCGCTCCACACCCATGCGCACAATGTCGGGAAGACGATTGGCGGCGCGGGCGGTAGCGATGCGCTGAGAGATGCCGGCTTCCTCGATGGGCACGATGCGAATTTCTACATCGGGATGCGCGGCCATGTACTTGGCAGCAATTGCTTCATACACATCGACACGAGCTTCCTCATTGTCGGTGGTCCAGAATTCAACGACGGTCTTTTTCACCGGCACCGACGTTACTTCGACCACCTTCTCGACGACGACAGTCTTCTCGACGACTTTTTCAACGACCTGGGGGGTGGGCTGAGAACAGGCCGCCACGACAAACACAGTCATCAACAGGGTGAAAATTAACAGCAATCTCTTCATGATAAACTTTCTCCTAAAACGGAACTGAGGGTGAGGATAGAAGTTGGGGTGAGATGAAGGGTTGTTCAAGACAGTCTCATGTTGACCGATATGCGCCTCCTTGGCGATAAAATAGCCAGCTAGGATGCGTCCGCACCGCATGATTGACGAACGATTAGGCGGGGTTTCAAGAGTACTTGTCGCTGTTCTAAGGATTGACCTTGTGTGAGCCGAATCAACATGTCGCAGACCATGTTGCCGATCTCGTAAATCGGTTGATGAACCGTGGTCAAAGAGGGATTGCTGTGCTCGGCCCAGGGGGTATCGTCGAAACCGGTAATGACGATATCGCGGCCTACCACGAATCCTTGTTGCTGGGCAGCACTAATCGCCCCAAACGCCATCAAATCGTTGCAGGCGACGATGGCCGTGGGAGGTTGGGGCAAAGCCAATAATGCCTGCGCCTCTGCGAAACCGCCGCGTTGCGTCAGATCACCTCGGCGTAAAAGGGCGGGGTCCATATCCAAGCCATGCTGTGCCAAAGCCTCTTGCACACCCTGCAGACGATATGTGGCAAACATCAATTCTTCGGGCGGGGTGATGCAGGCAATACGACGATGCCCCAGCCGCACCAGATGCTCGATGATGGCGGCCATACCGGCAACGCCGTCTTCATCTACATAGGGATAATCCAGTTCACCTTCTGTACGCCCAAAAACAACGAAAGGAAAGTCGGTCTGGCGCAGATAATCGATGCGTCGGTCCTGGCGCCGGGTGCGGACAATAATAAAGCCGTCTACCTGACGGCCCTGCAGTTTTTTCTTGTAGATGGCCATCTCGTCCCGGTCAGGGGCCTGTGTGGAGACCAGAAGATCATAGCCATATTCCCCAGCTTTGTCCCCCACCCCGGCAATGAGCTGGCCAAAGAAGGGATCACCCAAACGCGGACCACGTGTGGGCAGAATCAGGCCGATGGTCTCGGTGCGTTGTTTTTGCAAGCGCTGCGCCCACAAATTGGGGGTATACCCCTTTTCGGCTGCCACGCGCTGTACCAACAACTTGGTCTCGTGGCTGACATCGTCATAGTCATTGAGAGCCCGCGAGACAGTTGTGATGGACTTACCTGTTGCTTTGGCGATATCTTTGATCGTCACGGCCATTGTGGCAACAACCCTGATTGACTGAGGAACGGATAACAACAACCAAAACGTTTTGATTGCAAACATATCTTAAACCAAAACGTTTTGATTGTCAATAGCAAAGCAAAAGTTTTAAGGTTTTTGGGCATAAAAAAACCCTCCTCGACAAATTCTCTCGCCCATCGAGGAGGGTTACCGAACGGGGCTGTCCGGCACGGGCGGGGCGCCCATCACTGGCTATTATAGACGATCATGGCAAATTTTTCAATGACCGGGATGGCTGCGGGTGCGTCCCAGGAAATTGGGCGTAAGGTTGGAGGTGGCGCTGCGGCGCATCACGGATGCGCCGAGCGCTTCATTTTTGCGACCAACACACGCCACCAGAAACATGGGACGCCCGCCTTGTCTCCGGGACGTTGGGATTCGCGGGGATAATGGATTATAATGCGAAAAGGATTTTTTCAAGGAAGTCGCCAGGAGGCAAGGATGGTTTCTGTACCAGGTTTCGAACGCATCACCTTTGATCCCCATGTGATGGGGGGACGGGCCTGCATCTGCGGCACGCGGGTGACGGTGTCGCTCATTCTGAATCTCATCGCCAACGGCATGACGACCGAGGAGACCATCGAGGCGTATCCCTATCTCGATCCGGAGGACATCGCCCAAGCGCTGCATTACGCCGCGTGGCTGGCCGAGGAGAGCGTTTACACGTTGGAGCCCAAGGCGGCATGAAGTTCCTGGCGGATATGGGCATTTCGCCCAAAACGGTGGCTTTTCTGCGGGAGTTAGGATCCGAGGCGGTGCATCTGCACGAGGAACGGCTAGACCGCATGATGGATGCGGCGATTTTGGTCAAGGCCCGAGAGGAGGGCCGCGTGCTCCTGACGCATGATCTGGACTTCGGGGAGCTGGTTGCAGCCAGCGGAGCGCAGTTGCCCAGCGTCATTGTGTTCCGACTGCGGAATATGCGCCCGGAGAACGTCAATCAACACTTGATGCGTATCATCGAAGAACATGGGGCTATGCTCGAGACGGGCGCGTTCATCAGCGTGACAGAGGGGCGGATTCGTATGCGCCCACTGCCTTTGCGGTAGGATGTGTGTATTTACCTGACCCAATTTGTCACTTACGGCTCACAGCATAAGTCCAGGCAACCAGTCATGCAAGGATGTCGTCTAGATGGTCAGAATTGATCCGCGTTTTCGGCGCTGGTTCGCGTCCCATAGCTTATCGGTCTCAGGCGCGGCCTCGCTCGCATTACATGACAAGAGGAATCCAAAGAGGATAATTGGTTTCTGGAAGAGGATTATAAAATAATAGGGTCGCCACTGTTTGGTTGATGCCGTTCAAGTCAACGTCATCCAGGCGATAAACATAGGAGGTGCCGGGGAGAGCAGCCGCATCATTCCAGCGATAAAGACGCCCTTCAGGGCTCCCGGGCGAGGGGCTGAGAATCAAGTGCGCATTCAGCCGTTGCCAGACGTCACCTGGAGCTTGGCGCCGGTAGAGATTGAAACCGAAGTGATTCAGCTCCGATACAGTTTGCCAACTGATCAAGACAACGCCACCTTGGGCGACGACAGAAAAATAATCCAGTTGCACGGCCTGGGGATCGTAGTTAGCCAGCACATAATGGTTGGCACCAGCACTGAGACTGAGGCTATTGACGGTGACAGAGCAGCCGACATCCCCAGAGGCGCAGGTACTGCGGCTATCCGGTGTTATTTTGGTCCAGGAACCATCGCCGTTGTCTTGCCACACGTACAGTGTAGCCGGATCCTGACCTTTCGTCCCTTGCAGCTCCGAATACTCATAGTAAAAAACAGTGGTGGTCGAACCCGCGGACGTCGGTGAAATCGTATAGCAACGTTGTACAGGATAACTATTTGCCGCGACACGGGAACAAGTGCTCTGATGCCCGGCAACAGAGACGGTTGCATCAACAGAGAGGCCAGAAAGATCAATACCACGATACTTATCGGCATTGCTTCCCTGGTTTTGCAGATAAAGAAAGGAGGTGGTTGGGGCGCCAATGGTCTTTGTCTGTTGTAAGGTACCGTTGTTGGTCACTGCTCCCTCGACCGTAGGCTGGGAGGAGGAGGGAACAATCACGGTGGCACCATTATTGATGCTCAGGTCATTGAAGGTTGTGGCGATAGTGCCGCCGATTGTCTGTGTAGCGCTTCCGTCGAAAGTAACAGTGCCTGTGCTGGAGGTAAAGGCGCCGTTATTGGCCCAGTCGCCCTGGAGATTGATGTTCTGTCCGTTGGCATCCAGGGTGCCGCCGCTGGCAATGGTGAGAGAGTCGCTCAGGGAAAGGGCACTGGAGACCAACTGTACGGTTCGGTTGCTTCCTCCCTTCTGATCATTGATGGTGAGGTTGGCCAGAGAAATGCCACCGCTATCGATCTCGAACGCGTCCCCGCCAGCGCTATTGGAAACACCGTCTCCCAGGTAGATGACACCGCCCGTCAATGATTTCGTACCGCTTCCGGCCGTGAGGCTGATTTCCTGACCATTATCCACATTGGCGTTGGGATCGACAATGGTCAAAGATCCGCTACTCATCGTGACAGCGGCAGTGCCTGTGGCCGAGAATACATCTTTTGAACCCGCCAAGGAATTGCTCCCCTGCGGATCGATGCTGATGTTAGCGCCGTTAATGGTGGTGGTGCCACCGCGCAAGCTGAGCCTGCCGCCGACATCGACGGTGCCCGCTGTGAACGTCGCCGTACCGCCGCTTACTTCCAAACGATTCGTGCCGTTACCGATGGCAACAGTGCCCGATGTATTGACGGTGAAAATACCGGCGCTTATCAAAGAGGCGTTGACGGCCATGCTCAAACCACTGCTGCCGCTGAACACCAGTCCCCCGGTAGCGCTGACATCGATATTCCCCCCACTCTTACTCAGAATGCCTGACGTCTGCTCCCAGGTGCCGTCGGCTGGATCGAAGTCAGCGGCGCCGCTGCCGACGGTCATATCACCAGACGCTATCACGCGATTAGACACCGATCCTTTGCTCATGGTGATCTTGTTGAAAGTCATCGTTCCGGTATTGCTGACATTCTGGTCTCCTGTCTTATTGAAAGTGATCTCGATGACGTGTGTGCCGACAGGTTCAGCATCGAAGGTTCCGGCATTGCTGAGATCGCCCCCCAGAAGCATAGAATGGATGGTGGATAAGCCAGTCGTGCTAATGTTGAACGCACCACCGGAATCCACCGTCAGATTGCCAGACACCGTCATGGTACGCCCAACGCCCGTACTATCGAATTGCAGCGTGCCGGCCACAGTGAGGGAAGAGAGAGTGGCGGTGTCGGCATCCACCGTGACGGTATGGCCGCTGGCAATGACCACTATATCGCCGGTGGTGGGGACATGACCACAATCCCAGGTGGCAACCGCACTCCAATTACCTGTTGCCGCCGAAGTGCAGGTGGCGACAGGAGCCGCACCTGCCGGAGAATAAAAAAAGGGAGAGAAAAGAAAGAGTAGCGCGAACATAGCCAGGATATAGGCTTTATTAGATCGCACCGAAGTCCTCATGGGCATCAATCCTGGAGATATAAAGGGAAATAGAAGAAGAAAGCGGCGTAAACAGGGGGCAAGGTCAGAGAAATGGGGAGAACGACATCCAATTGATGGGGAACCTGCAAAGTAGCCGTAACCGTCGTGGTGGCGTCGCCCAAGGATGCCGGGCTGAGGGTGATGGGCGTCGTTGTGGTCAGGGGGGCAAGTGAATCGAGCGTCCACGTTAAGACGCCATCTTGACCTGTGGCTCCTGGTGTTTCGGCGCCGGTAATGCGCCGGGGGTCATAAGCCAGAGTGATGGTCACACCCGAGAGGGGAGTGGTTTCGGCATTCACCAGATCGAGTTCGAGGGGGAGAAGATTGGCAAGGAGGGAGGGGGAGGCATGAAGACGGGATTGTCGTAGGGACCAGGGCTGCGGCCGGCGCAACTCGAGCGCGGGATCACCCAAGAGAATGGAGGTGTCGATCAAGTCGTGCGAAGAT
>JAADGC010000020.1:0-5243 GCA_013152585.1 Chloroflexota bacterium | reverse complement strand
CTTTCCGGCATCGATGGCAGGGCCCAGGCGAACTGCTTCCTGCTGGAACAGAGCAAGAGCAATGCCCTGGTTCAGAAGCGTCAGATCATCACCGACGTGAAGTCCGGCTGGCGAGAAGGCCGCCACCGCACCACGACCGGGAGTCAGCAGCAGGGTTTCGCCCAGCGATTGGTAATCCCGGTAGAGATTAATGAAATAGCCGCTCCAGCAGGCGTAAGTGAAAGTAACCGGTAATTCGGCATGGGGTCGGAGGGTGGGGGGATCGAAGATGTTGAACATGCTGACAGAGCCCCACCGAAAGCGGGAGGCATGGCCAAACCATTGCAGGATGAGGGCGCCCTGGTCAAAAACTCGTTTGAAGGCCGTGCGCATGGCGACGCCAGTGGCATAATCCCGCCCGTAGTAGAGAGTGTGCGCCTCGTAGGCGGGCCAGAGTATCCGGCTACGCACCCGCTCGCTTATGGCGATGAAATCAGCATCGAAGCCAGAAGAGGCGTCGGCGGCGAAGACGACGCGTTTCTGCCAATCGCCCGGTGACGCCGCTTCGTAAGCCAGGATTTTATCCACCACCGCGGTCAGCTCTTCGGGAGTGCGGGCGGGAATGCGCCCGATGCTCATGTCGGGCAGATAATCATCGGGGCTGTCGATGCTGACATAGCGATTGTCGGCCGCGGTTTCGCCCAGCCAGGGGTCGACATCGATCAGATAGGGGGGGATAAGATTGGGTAGGGTGGTGCCGCTGTCCCCCCGGAAGTCGTAATGGCCATCGCCCACGAGCAGGACGTATTGGGGCGGAGCTCCGCCGTGATTCCAATCGTGATAGGCGTAGCTCAGAAAGCTGCGAATCGCCTGCGGATGCCGACGGCCAAAGTTGAACTCGTCGTAGATGTCCTGAACATCCACCTTGACAACCCGAAAGCCTTCGGCCCGATGATAGGCCAGCAGGGGATCGATAGCATCTGCCAGCGAGTGATGGGTAATGGCGATATAGTCGGCATCATGCTGGGGCGTATGCCAGGCAGAAGGGGTATCGAGAAGGATGGCCTGGGGAGAGCGCAAGGCCGAGTCAGTCGTCAGGAGATAACGGCTGTCCGGGGTGGCATCGTCCCACAAGTGCAAGGTGAAGCCAGCAGTCGGAGTCGAGATGACCTGGGTGGCAGTCAGGAAGGCAGGATGAAAGGGATCGCTGATCTCATAGGCGCGGATGTTTGCCTCCTGAAAGCCTGTCGCCACGAGTTCGAGAGGAGCGGCAGGGACGCCATCGACAAGAAGACGGTCGTCGTGGGCCACAGCAAGGCCGGGGTAGTCGAGCTCCAGCCAATCGGGAGAGACCCAGTAATGGCTGAGAGAAGGAAGCTGGGTGAGGGAGGCCTGCAGCTCGATCCGGTTGGGCGTTTGATCAAGCCAGACGGCAGGGATGGTGGCCTGAAGTAAATAGTCCTCACTCCCCTGCCACTGGTAGCGACCGATAGCATGTTCGTTTAATCTAATCTGTACGGATTGATCGGGAACGACAGCCTGGGAGACACCCCCATGCAGAAGAACGCGCAGGCTGAGAGAGCCCAAGGGTGCGGGGTTTTCTATGGGCAGGGTGTAGGTGATGGTGGAGGTCGGGGTGGCGCCGCTGGCAATGAGGGGGGCATCAAACCAATGGTCGGCGTCGCGGGGACGATGGTAGGCGCTGCGGTAGTCGCGATTGAATTCGATATGGAGGGTGCGGGTGATGGTGGTGACGGGGAACTCCTCGCCGGTAGGTGTGTAAGGACGTGGCAGCATTGCCGGGCCGGAACCATCTCCCAGCGTCAGCCAATACACATTTGATGTCTGGTAGCGCCCCTGGTAGGGCTCGGCATAAAAGATGATCTGATCGCCGGGATCGAAGGAGCCATCGCTGGCACCGATGATCTGGATATCGATGGGCTTTCCCAAATAGGACATAGCCATGGTGGCAGGATCGAGTACAAGCGGGGAAAGCCCGGCCTGCATCAAATCGGCACCCGTGAGATGATACATACCCTCGGTTTGGGTCATGATGCGCAATCTCAGGATCCCCTGGGGAGAGGGGGCTGACATCGCTGGCGCTGAGGGAAAGACGAAGCCGGGGCTCAGGATCAGACCCAAGAGAAAGCTAAACAGGAATCCCCGCACAGGGAGAACGTCACCCTGAAGATTCATAAGGCAAAGAGATGGGCTCAGGTGCAGAAGCCGCCGGAGCCGACGCCGGAGGAGGCGTTGAGGGGGGCGAGAATCCCCTGCATGTTGGGGCCGGGAGGGCCGCCGCCCTGGGCACGCACTTCCAACTCGCGTTCGAAGATGATCCGGGGCTCGTCCCAGGGCCGCCGCTGAACACCTGAGGAGAGCGGCGGTGTTTCGGAGGGAGATGAAAGACGATTTGGCATAAGCAAGGACTCACCGGTGTGTGAACTAAAGAGCGTCTAAAAATTACTTTTCGTTTTGCTCTCGCTGACTGAAGTCAGGCTCTTCAGGCCTACGGCCAGGAGTCGGCCTTCGCCGACTCTCCATGTGGCGAAGATCGGACGACGATGGCCGTTTCCCGGCGCAAAGCGTCCAAAGAGCCCGAGCCTGCCCTCGAGCGCAGTGAAGGGTACCCTCGGCCAACGTCAGCCCAAAAAGGAAAGTTATTCCTGGACGCTTACTAAAGAGCGTTGGCTCCGCGAATGCGCTGGAGATAAGGCGTCAGGGGAAGCGATTCATGGGGGTGGTGGTGTGTGAAACGCGCCTGAGCCTGATGGCAGGCCAGGGTGTGGCCTGCCAGGAAGTCGCCCTGTTCTTTCCAGGCAAGACCGGCACAACGCCCATGACAGTGATTGCGAAGAGGACAAGGGTAGCAATCGGGCATGTTTTGCCAAGTGTGAACTTGGCGCAACTGTTGAAAAATCGGTGCCTCTTGCCAAATTGTGAGGAAGGACTGGCGCCGGAGATCCCCGGCAGGAATGCGTAATTCGGTGCAGGGGTAAACGATACCATAAGGACTAATCAGGCAGCCGGAAAGAGCGACAGAGCAGGGGCGAGCAGTGAGGGCGGAAGGAACGGGGGACGATTCGGCGTCGAAAAGCGCTATTATTTGTGAGCGATTCAGTTGTTCGGCCAGAGCCCGGTGCTGGCCATCATCGTCGGGGGAGAGAGAATAAACTTGTTCGTAAGAGATGCCCAGGGAACGAGCCAATGCAATCATTTGCTCTCGTTCCGCCAGGTTGCTTTGCATCAGCAGGGTGTAGAGATGGACGCGTACATCCCGCTCTCGCAAAAGTTTCACGCCTCGCTTGATGCGAGTGAGAGCCTGCGGGAAACCTGTGAGGGTGGCACAGGTGGAGGGGGTGGCGCCCAGGAGGCTGATGTCCACCCGCACCGGCGCCAGGGTGGCGATGTGATCGGCCAGAGTCGGGGTGATAAGCGTGCCGTTGGTCTTGAGATGAAGGGCGAAGCCCAAGGAACGGGCGCTTTCGGCGATAGTGAAAAAATCGGGGCGGGTGAAGAGCTCGCCGCCGGTCAGTACCAGTTGTAAAGTCCCTGCTTCAGCCAGTTGTGGAAGCAGGGATAGGGCTTCTTCTGTGCTCAACTCGGGACGAGCACGGGGAACGTTGTAGCACATGCGACAGTGGAGATTGCAACGGTGCGTAAGCTCCCAAAAGACGGTGAATGGTACAAGGCGCTGACGAAGACGCACCAGAAGAGCTTCGTAGGGATCGAGGACAGGCGTAGTTGCCGGGGAAGAGCAATCGATGTCGATCATTGTCTTTTTCGCGCCTCATGGGCTAAGTGGGCGTCTATAAATTACCTTCCGCTTGCTCTCGCTGACTGAAGTCAGGCTCTTCAGGCCTGCGGCCAGGAGTCGGCCTTCGCCGACTCTCCTTGTGGCGAAGATCGGACGGCGATGGCCGATTCCCGGCGCAAAGTGCCCAAAGAGAGCCCGAGTCGACCCTCGAGCGCAGTGAAGGGTACCCTCGGCCAGCGTCAGCCCTAAAAAGGAAAGTTATTTCTAGGCGCTTACTAGGCTTGTTTGGGCGACGATACCCAAACAATAAGATTTTTGTCTGCAAGTGCCTGTAAAAAATTCGAGGCGCTTTGCAGAGCATGGTCCGCCGTCACATCGAATTCCTGAGTGAGGATTTGAGCGATGTCCGCTACGGTGTGGCTGCCATCGGCAAGCGCCCAGATGCGGGAAGCCTCAGGGTTGAGCATGTGCACCCGGTTAGCACGCGGGGCGATAATGACGGCTTCATCGTCGAAAAGTCGGGAGGCGGTATCAGGCTGGTGGAGAGGGATACGTGTGGGCATAAGGGAATTGCGGATTGATCGACGATGGCTCGCCCGGCGCCAAGCTCTCGGGATGACCAGGGACGAAGGACTATCGACTATTTACAGGGCAGCGTTTCCAGAAAGGTCCAGAGTTCGGTGGTGGGACGAAAACTAAGGCGATAAATGGGGAGGGCGTCGGTAAGTCGAGCCACCGTACGCAGCCAATAAGCAGCGCTGGAGGTGCGTTCGACCGCCACCTTTTCGGTAGCAAGCAAAGACCATACTGCGACCGCAGAACGAAGCGGGGTAAGGCCGAAAACAGGAGCCTGGTGAAGAAGAAATATGGCATACAAGGGATGGCGTTGGCGAGAACGATGAACGAGAGCAGACGGTGTCGATTGCCCCCAAAAAGGCGTGCTGATCATCTCGGTGTCCTTTGTTCCCATCCTGATCATGATGTTCTCATCCCCCAACACCTGACCGTATCCCGACGCCAATGAAGCGATGGTGCTTTTACCGGCGCCGGATGGCCCGCAAAAGAGATAGCCTTTTCCTTGAAACAGGACGCCACATGCGTGCAGCAACAGACTGTCGCCGCGTCGGGGCAACATCTGAATGAGAATGAAAACCAGGATGCGCTCCAGGGCAGAAAATAAGCGCTCGGCTGAGGGGGTAAGAATGTTGGCCTGACGGCAACGCAAATCGATGCAGCCAGCATAAGCGGCGATACGGAAACAGGTTCGTTCTTGGCGATGGGTGGCCCAGGGAGCATGGGTGTCATCTAGACCGGGAGCGTGAAACACATGCACTTCCCAGTCGGCTGGCTCGTGGTCGAGAAAGGCAGCGTAGCGTTGTTGGAGAAGCCGACGCCAAGCTTTTTGCGGGAGCCAGACACGGAAGTGGACACCGCCAACACTGAAGGAAATGGAGTAATGCACGGGAGGGAGGGGCTGGGGGAGGAGAAGGGGAGAGGGGGAGAAGGG
>JAADGC010000171.1 GCA_013152585.1 Chloroflexota bacterium | reverse complement strand
TTCGTCGGCCTCGATCAGGCATCCAGACACACTATACGGCACCGGCGAGCCACAGTCAAGTGGCCTGTGCAGAGGGGGGTGTCCCAGGAATTTGGGCGTAAGGTTGGAGGTGGCGCTGCGGCGCATCACGGATGCGCCGGGCGCTTCCTTTTTTCGTGTGTTGGCCGCATCCATGATGCGACCAACACACGCCACCAAACTCTTGTCGGTCTCAGGCCTGGCCTTGCTGGGGTGAGGGGGGCGATTCAAGTCCCAGGTGGTGCAGAATTTGCGACATTCCCCGCTGCACAATCGATTCTAGCAGGCGCGCGGTTTGATCGTATGCCGCCTGATCTTGCCCATACGGATCCGCCACATCTTCACCGTCCCCCACCATCTCACTGAACAAAAAAGTCTTGCTAAGAGCGTGAGGCCAGTGGTTGAAGATCAGCCGGCGCTGACTCTCTTCCATCACCAGCAGCATATCCGCCTCTTGCACATGGCTGCTTTCCAATTGCTTGCCGCGATGATCGCTGATGTCCAGGCCCGCGCATGGCCACGACAGATCCTTGACTGGCGGGCGCCCCAATGACCGCAAATACGCCGGCCGAATCCACCTTCACTGCATCCTGCAATCCCCGGCGGGCGATCTCCTGGACGAGCAAGGCTTTGGCCATGGGGGTGCGGCAGATATTTCCCGTGCAAATTACAAAAATCTTTTTGGGTATCATCGTATGGTTGGGGGCGAGAGGAATGTTAGGGCCCGTCGCCAACCGGCGCAACGGGCCCTGTTTTATTCAGAACACACGGCAAGGACTGCTAACTCAGACCACTACGGGTTGAATCAAGCCGTAATCTCCGCTACGGCGGCGGTAAACGACGTTAATGGCATTGCTGTCAGGATTCAGGAAGAGGTAGAAGTCGTGTCCGAGCAGCTCCATTTGTTCCACTGCTTCTTCAGGGTCCATGGGCTGCACACCGAATTGCTTGATGCGAGCGATATTGACGCCCTCAGTCGTATCTTCGATTTCGGCGGGTTCGGCGATGGCTTCAGCGGCCATGGCGATCGCGGCCACTTTACGCTTGTGGTTGCGAGCTTTTTTGCCCTTGAAGCGCTGAATACGACGTTCCAGCTTGTCTGAAACCGCGTCGATGGACGCAAACATGTCGCCCGAGCGTTCTTCAGCCCGCAGGATGGTACGGGGAGTGCGCAAAGTAACCTGTGCTACAGCTCGGTCCGCGGCGCTGCGTGTTTTTTCTTCGCGCAATTCGACACGCGCTTCATCCACATCGGGTAAAAAGCGTTCCAGTTTGCCAATCTTCTTGTTCACGTACTCTTCCAACCAATCAGTTAACTTAACGTTATACACCTGAATCGTGAGCTTCATAGGTGGTCGTCTCCTTTGTGAGAATCGATTTCTGGTGGCACTGCCGGGATAGGGCAGCGGCCAGAGGATGTTCACGCCATTCTAAGGGCACAGCGCCCAACTGTCAACCATGCGGTGGCGGTGATAGGGGTGAAGGCAGTGATGGGTTGGTTTGTTTGACACCTCCAAGGTGAGAGCAGAGAGAAAAAGAGAATCGCCAGAGCCGTGATATTATTGAAGCCAGGTGATAATGTTCAGTCCCGCGTCGCACAGACAACCCTTCGAAACGCCTACCAGTGGATGCGAGGTACTGACAAACATGGCTTCTCATGACTCCTGCCTGAGTATATCATGTTTTTGCACCGCCGACAAAGGCATTTCTGATTCCGGGTGCATCCCCGGATTTTGGCAAATGAAGAGGCATTTGCCAGCATGACGCCATCGCGATAAGGCAAAGTCCCTGCGGGGACTTGGCCCCGGTGAGACGGTGAATTCGATTCGCTCGCCGCGAGATCGCCGACTGAAGTCGGGCTCTTTAGGCCTTCGGCCAGAGGACAGCCTGCGCTGTCCTTTCCTGTGGATTGCATGGCTCACGTCTGCCCCAATGTGGAACGTACCCTCTGGTTCAACCGCGTCTCAGGAGGTCACGGCGAAACCCCCGGCTTTGATGACGAAACGGCCATCACGAAGCCGATTTCAGCGAAGAATCTGGCGATTCATGGGCAGCGAGCCGTCCCGCTGATTTCAATCGGCGGGTGTGTGCGTCCCCAAGCTGAAACGCCCCTTTTTTTGCGGGGGCAGGTGCTCTCATGCGCCTAACGCAGGCCTTGCACAATTTGCCTGGTGTCGTAGCGCATGTAGTCGAGATAGGTGGCGGCAGGACCGTCGGCAGGGCTGAGAGAACCGGTGTAAATTTTGATCAGGCGTACCCCCGTATCTTGCGCCACACGTTGCGCCACGTCGGGGTTGACGGTATTGCCCACGAAGATGCTCGGTACCCCCGAGCTACGGATGATGTCTTCGAGCTGCGAAAGCGCCTGGGCCGAGCTTCCGGCCAGAGAGCTGGTCGCCGGCATGATGGCGCCGATCTGCTCAAAGCCATAGCGCCGGGCAAAATAGCTGAAGATCAGATGATCGGTTACGATCTGGCGGCGGGCGGGAGGAATGGTTGCTACTTGCTGCCGGATCCAGGCATCGAGTTGGTGCAATTGCTGGCGATAAGCCTCGGCGTTGCCCTCAAAATAAGAGGCATGGGCCGGGTCAGCCTCGCTCAAGGCCTGGGTGATGGCATCCACCCACACGAGTACATTGTTCGGGTCCATCCAGGTGTGGGGGTCTATGCCGTCGGGGGCATCAGCGACAGCGATTATCTGCACCCCGGCAGCCACAGCCACGATGCGTTTTTGCTCCGCTGCCATGCTGTGCAAGAGCGGCGCCATCGTTTCTTCCAGGTTCAAGCCGTGGCTGAAAATGAGATCGGCATCGGACATGGCTGCCACCTGCCGGGGTGTGGGTTCAAAACTATGGGGATCGACGCCGGCAGGCATGAGCACCTGGACATCGATGGCATCCCCCCCGATACGCTGCACCACATCACCAACGATGGATGTCGTCACCACCACCTGCAGCGGAGGCGCCGCATCGGCAGGGCCGGTGGTCGGGGTCGGTCGGCAGGCGCTAAGGCCGAACAGCAGGAGCAAGATCAAAAGGGGGGTAACAGGTTGACGGATGGGCATCGTTTAATTTCCTCGCAACATGATGGATGTTTGCTGATGAACCAATTTACCAGCTTAGCGATAACTGATCACTGATTTTGACAGTTTACCCCCAGTCCCCGATAATCA
>JAADGC010000045.1 GCA_013152585.1 Chloroflexota bacterium | reverse complement strand
TCCCCCCACCTCATCCGAACCAGCGCTCAGGCGGCGCGGCAGGTGTCGTGGCGCCCGAAAACATGGGGCAATGCTCCCGTTTTGCCGACGTGCGAGCGATAGTATGGCATGTGGCTGCCTGTTGCTCGACTGGAGTGGGGGTTCAAATCAGCACGGATGGGCGAAGGTGCCAGCACGACGAGGGTGTTCGGGATGAGACGGGGCGTCGGTGGAGACAACGATTATCTTCTCGCTGTCCTCCAAACTCTCTTTTTATGGGCACGCGTCGGCCCTATCCAACGCCCTTGTCCTGCTTGACGGCTCTCCTCTCTGGGCATATACTAAAGACAGGACTTTCGACTGGCGAACCCCAATGTTTCGGACGTTGGGCGTGGAGCGAACCACGAGGAAGAAAGCCCTCTGGTTGACTGACAGCCGCTCGCCTGGGCTGGGTAGTCGGTGCACCACCGGCTACCCTTTTTTTATGCTCGCTCACCCCACCCCTGAACCAACATGAAAACTGCACTTCTCTCCCTTTCCGACAAATCCGGACTCAGCACCCTGGCACAAGGGCTTCATGCCCTGGGACTTACGCTCATCGCCAGCGGTGGCACGGCCAAAGCCATTAGCGCCGCCGGGGTGCCGGTCACCCCTGTTTCCGAGATCACCGGCTATCCCGAAATTCTGGGCGGCCGCGTCAAAACCCTCCATCCTGCCATCCACGGCCCCATCCTCGCCCGCCCTACCGCCGCCCACCTGGCCGAACTGGCGCAACATAACATGCAGCCCATCGATCTGGTCGTGTGTAATCTCTATCCCTTCGAACAGAGCATCGCTGGCGGCAACATCAGTGAAGCTGAAGCCATCGAAGAAATCGACATTGGCGGTGTTACCTTGCTGCGGGCTGCGGCCAAAAACTTCGAACGGGTGACGGTGGTCACCGATCCGGCGGACTACGAGCCTCTGCTGGACCTGCTGGCTGAGGGCGAAGTGCCTCAGGCCGAACGCCGGCGGCTGGCGCTGAAAGCCTTTCGCCACACGGCCGCTTATGACGCCGCCATTGCCGGTTATCTGGGCCGACAGGTGGAGGGCGACACGTCCACGCCCGCGACCCTGAATCTGGTGGCAGAACGGGTGCAGAGCCTGCGCTACGGCGAAAATCCCCACCAAGAGGCAGCCTTTTATCGCTGGCGCGGCTACGAGCCCGCCTTCGAGCAACTCCAGGGCAAAGCCCTGAGTTACAACAACCTGGGGGACCTGCACGGCGCCTGGGGTGCAGTTAGTGAATTCGAAGCGCCGGCCGTCGCCATCATCAAACACGCCAATCCTTGCGGCCTGGCCACGGCTGAAAATATGGTGCAGGCTTATGAAAAAGCGCTGGCCTCGGACCCGGTAAGTGCTTTTGGCTCCATTATCACGGTCAACCGCACTGTAGATTTGTCTTTGGTCGAAGCCATGGCCGGACTTTTCGTGGAAGTGGTGGCCGCGCCTGCCTTTAGCGAGGCCGCCCGCGCCCGCCTGGCGAAAAAGAAGAACCTGCGGGTGATGCAGGCCACGGGCGCCGCACCTTTTCCCCTGGAATTACACAGCGTGTATGGCGGGCTGCTGGTTCAGACCCCCGACACCGGTCATGTCTCCGAGCTACGTACTGTCAGCAAACGCCAGCCCTCGGCCGCGGAGATGCGTGATCTCACATTTGCCTGGCGCGTGGTGAAATGGGTGAAGTCCAATGCCATTCTTTTTGCCAGAGACGAGGCCACAGTGGGCGTCGGTGCCGGCCAGATGAGCCGTGTGGACGCAGTGAAGCTGGCCGGGATGAAGGCCGGGGCGCGGGCGCAGGGCGCGATCATGGCCTCAGACGCCTTCTTTCCCTTCTCGGATGGCAT
The DNA here is from genome assembly GCA_013152585.1 of Chloroflexota bacterium. Classification (GTDB taxonomy): domain Bacteria; phylum Chloroflexota; class Anaerolineae; order J102; family J102; genus JAADGC01. The sequence continues at coordinate 13,273 of JAADGC010000045.1, read as the reverse complement.
CGAAGCTGCCGCCGCCTTGGGTATTACCGCCATCATTCAGCCCGGCGGCTCCATCCGTGATCAGGAGGTCATCGCCGCTGCCGATAAGCTGGGTCTGGCCATGGTCTTCACAGGCATGCGTCATTTCCGGCACTAGATGCTTAGGAAAGCATTTTTAGCCACAGATTTCACGGATTTTCACAGATTTTGAAGATGTTTCCCCATTCACCATACACAATGATCATGACCATGACCACCTTAACCCATCTCGAATGCGGCGCCTGTGGCGCCACCTATGACCCTAATCACCTGCATACGATCTGTCCGACTTGCGGCAAACCCCTGCTGGCTCGCTATGATCTGGCTAAAGCCGCGCAGACTCTCACCCGTGAATCACTGGCCCAGCGCCCGCCCGGGCTCTGGCGTTATCGTGAAGTACTGCCCGTGCAAGATCCTGCCTGCGCCATTGATCTGGGCGAAGGCGGCACACCCCTGCGCAACGTGCCCCGCCTGGGCGAAAAAATGGGCATGCCCAACACCTACGTCAAAGACGAAACCCTGAATCCCACCGGCAGTTTCAAGGCCCGTGGCCTGTGCGTGGCCGTCAGCCGAGCCTATGAACTGGGCGCCCGCGAGCTGGCTATTCCCAGCGCCGGCAACGCCGCCGGCGCCATGAGCGCCTACGCCGCGGCTGTGGGCTTGCCCGCCCATGTGTATATGCCCGACGATACGCCCATGCCGTTCAGTGTGGAATGTCGCACCCTGGGCGCCAACGTCACTTTGGTCAATGGCCTGATCACAGACTGCGGGGATAAAGTGCGCCAGGGCGTGGAAGCGCAGGGCTGGTTTGCCGTCAGCACCCTCAAGGAGCCCTATCGCCTGGAAGGCAAAAAGACCATGGGCTATGAGATAGTGGAGCAATTGGGCTGGCGCATGCCCGATGTGATCATCTATCCCACCGGCGGAGGCACGGGGCTGATAGGGATGTGGAAGGCTTTTGACGAGATGGAGGCTCTGGGCCTGATCGGCTCGGAGCGCCCGCGTATGGTCAGCGTACAAAGTGAGGGCTGCGCCCCCATTGTGCGGGCCTTCCAGGAAGGCAGCGAGCATGCCACCATGTGGCAGGGTGCAGTCACCATTGCCAGCGGCCTGCGTGTACCCGCCGCCATCGGCGATTTCCTCATGTTGCAGGCCCTGCGCCACAGCGGTGGCACGGCCATCACCATCTCCGACGAAGAGATGATGTACTACGCCAATCTGCTGGGCGCCACCACGGGCATTTTCTCTTCACCCGAAGGGGCAGCCTGCCTGGCCGCACAAAAGCATTTACTGGAGCAGGGCTGGCTGCAAGCCGACGAGCTGGTGGTCAACTTCATCACCGGCAGCGGCCTGAAATACGCGCATTTGTGGCAGTGAGAGAAATCCACACCTCACGCCCTTTCCCTTAATAAGCGTCCATCAATGACCTTTCGTTTTGCTCTCGCTGACTGAAGTCAGGCTCTTCAGGCCTGCGGCCAGGAGTCGGCCTGCGCCGACTCTCCATGTAGCGAAGATCGGACGGCGATGGCCGATTCCCGGCGCAAAGCGTCCAAAGAGCCCGAGCCTGCCCTCGAGCGCAGTGAAGGGTTCTCTCGGCCAGCGTCAGCCCCAAAAAGGAAAGTTATTTCTAGAGACGCTCACTTAGCCCAATCGATTGAGCGCTCAGGCTGTGCGGCGGCAGTCGTGGTACAGACCCCGAAAGCCTGTGGCAATGCTCCCGTTTTGTAGACGTGAAAGTGGGGGCATAGCATGTGGATACGTGCGAATGAACGGGGGTGGGGGTAAGAATGGGTATGGATGTGCGAAGGTGCCAGGGCGACGCCGAGAATGCTGAGAAATTTGGGTTCAACCGGAATCCGGAGGTCTGAATGACGCCCCCCCACGAAATCCGAAAGAGCCGGTATTTTGGGGTAATCGTCATTGATTCTTGACAAACCATCTGCTATTTGTTATAATATTCTATAGAACTAGTCAACTATAGAACTCTCTCATGCTGCAAGGGAGATCCATGATTCAAAGACTTGCCAATCCGCCGATACAAATCGATAAAAATTCACCTGTTCCGCTTTACCATCAGATACAAGAAGCGATCAAAAGCCTCATCCAGCAAGGGAAATTACAGGTGGGTGAACGAATACCATCCGAAAATGATCTCGCGAAACAGTTCGACATTAGCCCGATGACTGTACGCCAGGCATTAAACGGGCTTGTCCAGGAAGGCTACATCTACCGCAGACGGGGACGGGGAACGTTTGTCGCACAGCGTCCCGTGAAACATCCACTGGACCGTCTCGTGAGCTTTACAGAAGAAGTGCTCGCCCATGGCTTTGAGCCATCGGGCAAGATTCTTTTTTTTGGACATGTTCCCGCCGAACCCACTGTTGCCCAAGCGTTAAACTTAGCTGATGGCACACAGGTGTTGCGCATCAAGCGGCTGAGATTTGCCAGCCAAAGCCCTGTAAGTTTGCACGATGCCTATCTGCGAGATAATTTACCAATCACGCGGGAAGAGCTTAAAGCAACAGGGTCTCTTTACCAACTGTTGGCCCAGAAAAACATACATATTACAGGGGGAGTGGATGAAATCAGATCAATTTCCGCAGACGATGAAATGAGCGAACATCTGCATGTTAAAAGTGGCGCCCCCATGCTGCAATTAAGACGTATTACTGAAGACAGAACGGGGGCTCCTATAGAATACGTGATTGCAACATACCGAGCCGGCTTCTACCATTACACAATACGGTTGAAAAGATAATTCCTAACCTGGCCGAGCCGGAACCAAAATTTATTTCACGCCAATGCGCAAAGAAAATAAGTACTGGACTTTGGCGGTTTTTCTTTTTGACACGAATTTTCACGAATTTCACGAAGAATCTGGCAAATAATTCGTCACATTCGCGTAATTCATGTCAAAAAATGCGTTGCTAAGCCGTGAGTTTGATTTTCGCCAGATGCCAGTAAGCTAAAAAATCTTGGCGTTCTTGGCGACTTTGTGTGAGAAATGCTTACACAGTGTGTAGAGAGATCGCTGGCGCCTTTTTCTTCGAGGAGGTGAATATCGAAAGTAATCTTGCCATTTTGCTGGATAAACCCTTATTAATTCTGTACGAATGGAGGAACAGAATGTTTAAGAAAGCCCTGATACCACTTGTATTTCTGGTTGTGATTGTTGCGCTGGTGGCTTGCAGCAGTCCTGTCCCGGCACCGGCTGAGGAAAAACCGGCTGCTACCGAAGAAGCAAAACCGACAGCAACTGAAGTCCCGGCAGTAGCGCCCAAGAAAGTCGCCCTGATTATCGCGCAAGGCGGACTGGGCGACCGCTCCTATAATGACCTGGCCTACTCTGGCTTGCAAAAAGCCGCGAAAGATTTGGGTGTCGAAATTAAAGCCATCGAATCTCCTGACCCGGTTGGCGAAGGGGAGCAGTTGCTCCGGACAGCGGCGGAAAGCGGTTTTGATCTTGTGATTACTCTTGAATACAGCCACTTTGATCCGCTTGCCCGTGTGGCCCCCGATTATCCAGACACACTTTTTGGCATCGTCAACATTGCCGTGGACCAGCCGAATGTCGTCAGCATCATCTTCAAGGAACAAGAGGGCTCTTTCCTGGCTGGTGCACTGGCTGCCATGGTCACCACGATGGATGGTAATCCAAAAGTCAACCCCGACAAGGTAATTGGCGCCATCGGCGGCGTTCAGTCTGCCGGAATCGACAAATTCTTGGTTGGCTACGAAGAAGGCGCCCACTATATCGATCCGGATATTGAAGTCCTCAAGGCCTATTCCCAAGGCTTCGGTGACCCGGCAAAAGGCAAGGAACTGACCCTGGCAATGTATGAGAAGGGTGCGGATATTGTTTACCAGGTTGCAGGTGGCACAGGTGAAGGCGTTTTTGAGGCTGCGGAGGAGAAAAACCATTATGCGATAGGTGTAGACTCCGATCAGGACTACATCAAACCCGGCTATATTCTCACCAGTATGCTCAAGCATGTTGACGTGGCGATTTATGACATCGTCAGTCGCCTGAATGATGGCACCCTTGAGGGGGGAGTCACAGTCGAATACGGTCTCAAGGAAGATGGTGTAGGATTGAGCCCGATGAAATACACGAAAGACGATGTTCCACAAGAATTCCTCGACAGGGTTGACGAAATCCGCCTGAAGATTATAGACGGCGAGATTCTTGTCACCGATGTAACCAAGGAATAAGTTTTTATTCTTGCAAGACAGGGCAAGCATTCATCGAACCAATGCTTGTCCTGTTTATTGAATTTGTATCTACTACACGCAGGCGTCAATAGCGCTACGGTTAGCAAGCGTTAGCCGCATCCGTGATGCGCCGGGCGCTCGACAACCCTCCTGTTATTTAGGCCGTCGTGTACTAGAGACTTTGTCGGGAGTAGCAACTCCAACAGAGGTGTGTTTGTGGCTTACCTTGAAATGCGTGGCATTAGCAAAATGTTTCCGGGCGTGATTGCCAATGACCGAATTGATTTCTCGGTCGAAAGAGGAACCATCCATGCGCTTGTAGGTGAGAATGGCGCTGGTAAAAGTACGTTAATGCGTATTCTTTACGGGCTCTACCGCCCGGACGAGGGAGAAATCTTCATCGAGGGCAAAAAAGCCGCAATCCGCAATCCCCAGGATGCTATTCGGTTAGGGATTGGTATGGTGCACCAGGAGTTCCAACTGGTGCCATCGTTGACGGTTGCCGAAAATATCGTACTTGGTAATGAACCGCTCAAAAGTATCTGGGTCGATAGAAAGGCGGAAAAGGAAAGCATCATCAAGCTTTCAAAGCGCTTTGGGCTGCACGTTGAGCAGGATCTGCCCATCCGTGAAGTGCCGGTTGGCGTTCAGCAGCGAGTTGAAATCCTCAAGCTGCTTTATCGTAAGGCACAGCTTCTGATTTTAGACGAGCCCACCGCGGTGCTGACCCCGCAGGAAGTTGATGGGTTATTCGATGTGTTGAAACGCCTGGTTACAGAGGGGCATACAATTATTTTCATCACTCACAAGCTTGGCGAAGTGATGGATATTTGCGACAAGGCGACCGTACTGCGACATGGTAAGCTGATTGGCACCGTGAATGTCGCGGACTCCAGCAGCACCGAACTGGCACGCATGATGGTTGGCGAAGAGGTACTACGCCCCTCCGAAGAACGTCATCCAGCAAGCAAGGAAGCGAAGCTGATTCTGGATGACATCTCCGCCCGGGGGGACCGCGGGCTCTTTGCCTTAAAGCATATCAGCTTCAAGGTGAATGCGGGCGAGGTTGTGGGGATTGCCGGCGTGGAGGGAAACGGTCAATCCGAGCTTGTGGAGGTGCTCAGCGGTTTACGGGAATATGAAGGCATGATTACCCTGGCAAGCGTCGATCTAAAGACAGAAAGTATCCGCTTTCGCCGCGAAAACGGGATGGCAATTATCCCCGAGAGCCGCAAGACGCAGGGCTTGAACTTGCTTGGCAAGGTATCTGAAAATTTGATTGTCAACAAATACTATCAAAAGCCCTATTCGGCGAAGACCGGTGTACTCTCCTGGAAGCGGATTACTGAATTTGCCAAAGAATTGATAGTCAAATATGATATTCGCGCAGATGGCCCGGATGCAGTTGCCGGGACGCTGTCCGGCGGCAATGCGCAAAAGATAATCCTCGCCCGCGAGCTTTCATCCAAGCCGGTGGCGCTGATTGCTGCACACCCTACGCGTGGACTAGATATCGCAGCCACCCAATTTGTTCATCATGAGATTTTGCACATGCGCGCGGAAAATGTCGCAGTGCTCATTATTTCCGCCGACCTTGATGAATTAATCACCCTGTCAGATCGCATTCTGGTTCTCTTCGAAGGGAGGATTGTCGGAGAGGTGGATGCGCGTACCGTCACCCATGCGCAACTTGGTTTGCTGATGGCAGGTTTAACAGATGCCGTTTCATAAACTGTCAAGGGTTGTAATACTTTGAAAAAAGGTTCCGCATTCACACAAGTAGGTTTCCAACTCCTTCAGGTTGGGTTCACCCTGTTGGTTGCATTAATCATGGGCGCGATTATGATGACGCTTTCGGGTAAAAACGCCATGGAAGCGTACAGAGTGCTCTTCGGCAGTGCACTCGGCAGCAAAACTGCAATTGCCAACACGCTACTTGCCTCCACGCCGCTGATCTTCGCCGGCCTGGGCGCCGCAATTGCTTTCCGGGCGGGTGTGTTCAATGTCGGTGTGGAAGGTTCTATTTACATCGGGGCATTTACTTCTGCCTGGGTCGGGTTTACTTTTGTCAACCTGCCGGGTTATTTTCTTGTTCCTTTGGCATTACTCGCAGCGGCTATTACCGGCGGCTTGTGGTGTTATTTCCCCGGCGTGCTCAAAGCACGGCTGGACGTAGATGAGATTGTATCCACAATTATGCTGAATTATGTCGCGGTTCTGTTCACAAGTTACCTGGTCAACTACCCTTTCCGCCTGCCCGGGCTGGCAAATGCCATGTCGGCAGAAGTTGCACCCCAGGCGCGGCTGGCTCGTTTATCCCCGCCTTCGCAGATGAACATTAGCTTCCTGATTGCGGTTGCGGCGGCGATTATTCTGGCTTTTGTGGTGAAACACATGCGCCTGGGTTTTGAATTGCGCACCGTCGGAGACAATCCCCTGTTTGCACGCTGGTCAGGAATGCCTGTGCCAAAAGTGATTGAATCGGTGATGTTCATCAGCGGGCTGTTCGGGGGGCTGGCTGGTGCCGGGCAGGCGTTGGGTGTGAATTACCGCTTTATTGCCGGCTTTTCTCCTGGCTATGCTTTCACTGGCATTGCGATCGCATTGCTGGCGCGTAATTCGCCCATCGGAACGCTTATTGCAGCGTTGTTATTTGGCATTTTACGCAGCGGAAGTTCGACAATGGAGATCTTTACTGATGTACCGCGCGATTTGATCACTGTGTTGGAAGCCACGGTGATATTCTTTGCAGCACTGGAATTCAGCTTCGGTTGGCTAAAAAGGAGACGCCGTGGAAGCGCTCACTAATGTTCTGTTTGGAACCCTGCGGGTGAGCACACCGCTTTTGCTGGCAGGTATGGCGGTTTTGCTCAGTCAGCAGATCAATATGCTAAACATCGCCATTGAGGGCTTGATGCTTGCCGGCGCGTTCTCAGCAGTGGTCGTTGGCGCGTTCCTGGGTAATGTCTGGCTGGGGCTGCTGGCTTCCATGCTTTTTGCCATGCTTTTCACCCTGATTTTTGCTCTGTTTGTGATTGATCTGAAAGCGAACCTGATTGTCGCCGGTCTGGCGTTGAATATCCTTGCTGGCGGGTTGTTGGCATACCTGCTTGTGGTTTGGTTCAATACCCGCGGCGTTTACTCTCCCGGAACCCTAGACAAGCTGCCCCTAATCACGATCCCGATTATCGATCAAATTCCTTTCCTGGGGGCGGTGTTCTCCGGCCATGGCGTGCTGACCTATGTTTCATGGCTGTCTGTGATTTTTACCAGCTTGCTGCTTTATCGCACCCCGCTGGGGACGCACATGCGCGCCGTGGGAGAACATAAAGAGGCGGCAGAGACTGCCGGCATTCCCGTCCGGCGGGTGCAGTATACCGCCCTCCTGATTGGTGGTGCGATGGCGGGTTTGGCCGGGGCCCAGCTTGCGATTGGCGACCTGACGCTTTTCTCCGAGAATATGACCAATGGCCGCGGCTTTATCGCCATGGCCGCGGTCTTCTTTGGGGCGGCGCGCCCCGGACTGACAGCCCTTGGGTGCCTGCTATTTGGCTTATTTGACGCCCTCCAGATCCGCCTGCAAATCGGTACTGGCATCCCGCCACAACTGCCGCAAATGCTGCCTTACCTGATTGTGGTAGGCACCCTCACTATGATCGCCGTCCGGCGTAAGCTCAAGGGGACGAGCATATGAGTTTTGATTTTATTACTTCCGGCTACCCGGGCATAGACTATATTATGCCGGTGAACCGGGCGCCAAATCCGGGCGAAACCGGGGTGATCTTATCCGCCCCGCCCCTGAGCTCCCCGTATCTTGGCGGATGTGTGCTGAATATCGCTGTGGGCGGGGCGCGGTTGGGGCTACGCACGGCGGCAATTGCTCTTTTGGGCGATGATCCCATCGGCGAGCATATCCTGCAAGGATTGCAAGCCGATGGGGTCAACACTTCCTTGGGGATACGAACTGTTGAAGGCGGAAAGAGCGCCGTCGCATTTTTATTTGTCGATCCCGAAAAACAGCACCAGACTTTTTATTATCCGGGCGTAAGTGACCAGGATGAGATTACCTTATGGCTGGATGAGAAAGATCTGTCGGGCACATCGTGGGGCGTGATCACCGTAGGCAATCCGGTGCACAACCAGCAAGTGCTGGAAGCGTATGTAACCAACGGCTTGCGCATCCTCTGGACGCACAAAAACGATAGCCACGCATTCCCAACGTCGCTGGTGAAGCGCCTCGCAGAAGTAAGTCATTTGGTCGTGCTCAACCGGTGCGAAGCGTCTGCTGTCAGCAGCCTCTTAGGGTTAAGCGATATTCGGGGGTTGCTATCCTATGCGCCCGAAGCGATCATCCTTACTCAGGGCGCTGAGGGCTGCCGCCTACTCACCGCAGATGGCGAAACCCAGGTGCCGGCTGTCAACCCAACTGCAGTAGTAGACCCGACCGGCGCTGGCGACGGTTTTACGGCCGGGTTGTTGTTTGGCTTGTGCCGTGGCTTTTCGCTAAAGCAATCTTGCCGCATGGGGGCGGTAACCGCATCCTTTGTGCTCGAAAGCTGGGGCGGCCAGACCAATTTACCCGACACCAACGCCTTGAAAGAGCGCTACCTGGCGGTCTTTAACGAACAACTTGTCTGAAAAAGAGAGAGGCAATGAGCAAATCAGCTTTAATCCTTGTGGATGTAATCAACGATTTTTTTCATCCGGATGGTTCGAACTTCCACGAGGAGTATCTACCTGTTTTGGAGAATATCAAATCTGTGCTGGCACAGGCGCGTGTGAACGAGCTGATGATTGTGCATACGATGGAAGAACATATTCCCGGGCACCCGGATTTCGAATGGCACAAGCTACCGAAACACAACTTCAAGGGCACGGTTAATGCTCAACCGGAGAAGGATATCGAAATTCATGCTGGGGAATACCGCGTTCCCAAGCGGCGCTATAGTGCCTTCTTTGCCACAGACCTCGATCTGATTCTGAGAGAGAGGGGCATCGAAAAATTGTTTTTAGTGGGTGTCAAAACGCATGTTTGCGTGCGTGCCACCGCCCAGGATGCCTTCGCCTATGGCTACCGGGTGTATGTAATCGCGGGGGCCGTTGGCTCCAATCACGCACATTTGCACTCTGCCAGCCTGGAAGATATCGACCGCTATATGGGGCGGGTCATTTCCATGGATGATGCTTTTCAGATGTTTGCTGTGGAAACTTCGCTGAATGAATAGAACCAGAAATGATAACAAGGAGGAAATTATCTTGAGTAACGGGAAATCCTGGTATTTGAAATGCAGAGCCGAAGATATTGCGCCGCGGGTGATCTTAGTGGGAGACCCGGCGCGTGTGAAAATGTTTGCTGGCGAGATGGCAGATGCGAAAATCATCTGCCAGGATCGCGAGTTTACAACTTTGACCGGCAGCTACAAAGGTGTTGCCATGTCGGTCATCTCGGTGGGGATTGGGGCGCCGTCGGCGGCAATTGTCCTCGAAGAGTTGTGGGAACTTGGTATCAAGGTTGTCGTACGCGCTGGCACTGCTCTGACATTGAACGGGAATGTGGGCGATTTTATCCTTGCCCATAGCGCCATCCGTTCGGAAGGCACCTCGCCGACCTATCTGCCGGTTGAGTATCCGGCGGTGGCGGATTTCGACTTATTGCGTGCCTATCATCAGACATTGAAAGATGCCGGCGCACCTTTTGCTGTTGGCATGCTGGTGACTTCAGACGGGTTTTACACCGAGCTTTTTGAACATCGTGTGCCGGGGCGTGCGCCATTGCAGCGAGCGGCAACGCGTTTGCAGGAATTTTCGGCAGCCGGCGTTCTCGGCGCCGATATGGAAACCTCGGCCATTTATATTGTCGGTCATTATCTCGGATTGAAGACTCTCAGCCTGCTGGTAAGCACCGTGGATGGAAAGACCAACACGCTACTGGATAAGAGCATACGTCAAGAGAAAGAAATTGCACTTGTACGTCTGGTGCTTCAAGGAATGTATCTTTATACGACCCATTCCGGGGCGTAGACATATTGGAGGTTTAATAAATGGGTAAGGAATATCAGCTTTTGATCAATGGCCTCTGGAAGGAAAGCGAAAGTGGCGAAACTTTCGATGTGGTTAATCCGGCAAATATGGATGTCGTCGCGCGGTGTGCAAAAGCCGGCCAGGAAGAAACCGTACAGGCCCTTGAGGCGGCGCAAAAAGCGTTTGAGACATGGCGTTTCACCCCGGCGCGGGAACGCAGCAATCTGATGCACAAAGCCGCTGCCATTTTCCGCCAGCGCATTGATACCATTGCCCGCTTGCTGACCCTGGAACATGGCAAACCGCTCCAGGATTCTTTCAAGGAACTGGCTTTTTCTGCGGATGTGATTGATTACTACGCCGAAGAAGCTCGCCGACTGCTTGGCTCTCATTTTGAAGGGGATGCCGGCCCGACGCATAGTTTTGTGTTCCAGCAGCCGCTCGGGGTTGTGGCTGCCATTACGCCCTGGAACTTTCCGGTTGATTTGCTTAGCTGGAAAGTCGGCCCCGGGCTGGCAGTAGGATGCACCTTTGTAGTTAAACCACCCAGCCAGGCGCCGCTGGCAGCGATTGAGTTTTTGCGCTGCTTTGAAGATGCCTGCTTTCCGCCTGGCGTCATCAACATTGTCACCGGTTCGGGAAGCGTCGTCGGGGCGGAGATGGTCACCCACCCCATCAGTCGCAAGATCGCTTTCACCGGCTCCACCCAAACCGGTTTGTGGATTGCTGAGCAAGCAGCCAAACAGTTGAAACACGTCTCCCTGGAACTGGGAGGCAGCGCACCGTTTGTTGTCTGCAAAGATGCCGACCTCGATCTGGCGGTGCCCCAGGCACTGCGCCGTTCGTTCTCGCACACCGGACAAATTTGTATCAGCGTGAACCGCATCTTTGTGCACGAAGACCTTGCCGATGAATTTATCCGGCGCTTTGCAGAATCAGCCAGCAAGTTGCGTGTGGCAAATGGTTTGAAGGAACCGGATGCGGATATGGGGCCAATGATCGATCAGAATGGCTTAAACACTGTGCTGGACCATTTGCAAGACGCGATTGCAAATGGCGCCGAGGTTGTCACTGGCGGGAAACCGCCCGCAGGCGAAGAATATGAGCATGGCTATTTCTTCTTGCCTACCGTGCTCACCAAGGTTACCCGCGATATGAAAGTCATGCGGGAAGAAACCTTCGGCCCGATTGCGCCGATTTCAACATTCCGCACGATTGATGAAGCGGTCGAGATGGCGAACGATACTCCTTACGGCCTGGCCGCCTATGTTTTCACCAACGATCTGGATACAGCCATGTATATGGCCGAACGAATTGAGGCAGGCGGTATTGGGGTTAATGTCAACGACATCACCGATATACGCGGCCCCTTTGGCGGTATGAAAATGAGTGGTGTTGGGCGCGAGCTGGGTAAGGTCGGGCTTGACAGCTATCTGGAAACCAAGCACGTGCGCGTCCTGCGGCGCAAACCAAGAGAATAAGGGGATTGAGATGAGTTTTGATGAGATAAAAGATGGGAAAGGAGCAAACCGTAAACGGCTTACGGGCTTGAAACCGGCAATGCCAAAAAAACGTCCCTTGCTCGAAGGTATACGTGTTCTTGACTTGAGCCGCGTTCTGGCTGGCCCTTACTGCACGATGATGCTGGGCGATCTTGGCGCCGACGTCATAAAGGTTGAGGCCCCTGGACGGGGAGATGATACTCGGCATTGGGGACCGCCTTTTGCTAAGGGGGGAGAATCGGCTTACTTCCTGTGCGCCAATCGCAATAAGCGGAGTATGACGCTCAACCTGAAATCAGACCGCGGTCTTTCAATTCTCAAGAGCTTAATCCAACAAAGTGACATCTTGGTTGAGAATTTCCGGGTAGGAACGCTGGAGCGCTGGGGGCTGAGTTATGAAGAACTTCAGCGCCTACGTCCTGGTTTAATTTATTGCACCATCACAGGATATGGTTATACGGGTCCCTATCGAGACAAACCGGGCTATGATTTCGTGATCCAGGCTCTGGGCGGGGTGATGAGCATCACGGGGGATGCACTGGGTGAACCCACCAAAGTGGGCGTAGCCATCGCGGATATCACGGCGGGCCTGTTTGCCGGGAATGCTATTCTGGCTTCACTCTATGCTCGTCAGCGAACTGGAGAAGGGCAGAGGATCGATATTTCATTGCTGGATTCTGAGGTGGCATGGTTAGCAAATGTAGCGAGTAATTACTTGATTTCAGGCGAGAGACCACAAAGGTATGGGAATGCTCATCCGAATATCGTCCCTTACCAAACCTTCCCAGCTAGCGATGGTTATTTCGCCCTGGCAGTTGGTAATGATCTTCAATGGAAAAAGTTTTGCGAAACACTCGGGCATCCATCCTGGGCAGAGGATGAGCGCTTCGCCCACAACGCTGCCCGCGTTGAAAACAGAGAGGCTTTGCTCGATTTATTGAACGACCTGTTCGCAACTGGCGATGTTGCTACTTGGTTGGCACAATTAGACGCGATTGGTATCCCCTGCGCTCCTATCAACACCATAGATCGTGTCTTCGAAGACCCTCAGGTGTTAGCGCGAGGCATGAAGTTGAACGTACCACATCCAACGGCTGGATCGGTGCCACTGGTTGGTTCGCCTCTCAAGATTCCCTCTGCCCCGGTTGAATTTCGTTTGCCACCTCCTTTGCTGGGGGAACATACCGCAGATATATTGCAGGAATTATGCGGCTATGATTTGGAAGTCATAGAAGAGTTAAGAAGTAAAAACGTTCTCTAGTCGCTCGTGCCGGCACACGGCTTAGCAAGGCATTTTTTGACACGAATTACCCGAATTATTTGGCAAATTTTTCGTGAAATTCATAAAAAGCCGTGGCAAAATAAAAAAACGCCCGCGTCCTCCGCAACCTCAGAGTGGCAGTTGAAAGAGGTGTCCGCTGGAGAAATAGGGACCTTTTGGGTTTCGTGGGGGTCTCGGTTCAGACCTCCGGGAGGTGGCCTAAAGCGCTCTGTTGGGGCAAAAATGTCCCGGCCACCTC
>JAADGC010000164.1 GCA_013152585.1 Chloroflexota bacterium | reverse complement strand
CGAAGTGCAAAACTTCCGCAAAACCTACGGCGATTTCGTGGCCGTGGATGGCATTGATTTTGACGTGCGGGCAGGCGAGGTGTTCGGCCTGTTAGGCCCCAATGGCGCCGGCAAGACCAGCACCCTGGAATGCCTGGAGGGCCTGCGCGCTGCGGATGGCGGTTCCCTGCGAGTGGCTGGCATGGATCCGGCCCGCGACGCCCGCAAGCTGCGCAATGTGATCGGCGTGCAGTTGCAGTCGGCGGGCCTGCCCCAAAACATCACGCCCGACGAGGCCATGAAACTCTTCTGCGCCTATCATGATGTCGCACCCCGCTTCGACCTGCTGGATCGCCTGGGCCTGGCCGGGAAACGGCGCTGCCAGTTCTACGAGCTCTCCACAGGGCAACAGCGCCGTCTGCCCTGGCCCTGGCCGTGGCGCACAGCCCCCGCCTGCTCTTTCTGGATGAGCCCACGGCGGGATTGGATGTGGCGACCCGCGTGGAACTGCACGAGCTCATGCGGGAGCTGCAGGCCGACGGCACCACCATCATCCTCGCCACACACGACATGGCGGAAGCAGAAGAGATGTCCGACCGCGTGGCGATCATGCTGGAAGGCAAACTGGCCAGCATCGGCACCCCCATGGAGATCACGGCCGCCGGCGCCGGGCTGACCCGCGTTTCCGTGCGCACCCAGGACGGCAGCCTGTCCGACCCGAACCTGGCTTTTCCTGCTGTGAGCAGGCGTAGCGCCAGGGACGAGTACAGCATCTTCTTCAGCACGGACATTGGCCCCACGGTGTCGGCCCTGATCGCCCACATCGAAGCCCGCAAGGATACGTTAATCGACTTACGTGTGGAGCGGCCCTCCCTGGAAGACCGTTTCCTCGAAATCACCACGACCGGAGCCCGACAATGAACGCTTTTCCCCACCACTTTGCCTTTGAATTCCGCACCGGCATCCGCAACAAGCAGTTGCTCTTCATGAACTACCTGTTCCCCCTGGGCTTTTATCTGTTGATGGGCCTCATCCTGGCCAAGATCAATCCCCTCTTTCAGGAGGACATCATCCCCGCCATGGTCGTGTTCGCCGTGCTGGCGGCAACGTTGCTGGGCATCCCCGATCCCCTGGTCAATGCCCGCGAAAACGGCATCTTCCGCAGTTACAAGATCAACGGCATCCCCGCCGTCTCCATCCTCAGCATCCCCGCCCTGACGACCGTCTTGCACCTGGTGCTCGTGGCCGTGATCATCACCCTCACTGCCCCCCTGCTCTTTGCTGCACCCGCGCCCCTGCACTGGCTCAATTTCGTCATCATCTTCGCGGCGCTGGCGTTCGCTTGCGCCGGTATCAGCGTGTTGATCGGGGTTGTTTCCCCCAGCTCGCGCATCACCGTGCTCTGGTCGCAGCTCATCTTCGTCCTCTCCATGCTCCTGGGCGGGCTGATGCTGCCTTACAGCATGTTGCCCGACATGGCCCGAAAGATCGCCCGCTTTCTGCCTGCCACGCAGGCGATGAACGCCTTCAACGCACTGGCCATGGGCGAGGTGACCGATTTTTCGCCCTGGGGCTCCGTCGCCATCCTGTTCGCCAGCGGCCTGGTCTCATTTGGCCTGGCCATCTACCTCTTCAGCTGGGATAGCCACAACGCCACGCGCCGCGGGCATCCCCTGCTGGCATTGCTGGCTTTGCTACCGTATGTTCTGGGTGTCGCCCTGACATAACTAAAACGCAGGCACTTGTACCAACTCAAACATCGCAGCGGCTGGCCCGGAAAGCCTGCGTCCACGCCAGCCGAAAAATCTGACACAGGAGAAAACAAATGAACGATTCGAAACGCAAAATGAGAAAGGACTGGATGCTCGGATTCCTGGGCCTGGTCAGTCTCATGGGATTCAGGTACTTTCAGACCGGAGAATGGCTCTACCTGATCTGGTTCGCCTGGGCCCTCTGGTTTACCTGGTTCCTTCCGTTGAAGTCTGAGTAAGCGCTTTCTGCGCCGTCATAGGCCAAGCTTTGTCGATTGGAAACATCGTTTCACAGGGACTGGTAACCCGACAGACTCGAAAGTCCGTAACCCCGCGAGATCTGCGGGTCTGCCGGTCCCTGAACAGCAAGGAAATCATGAACAGGATCATTGATGTCATCGAAGGCGCCATCCGGCATCTACTTTCACTCGCGATTTGATTCCCGTTCAATGGTCGTGTCGATATCCTTTAGAAACCCACGTGCCTCCTGGATAGGCCGCAAAAGGATCAGCTCGATTCGATTCCCATGGCAAAGGATGTGTAATTTTTGCCCTGGCTGAATATCGAGTGACTGACGAATTCGGCGAGGGATGACAATCTGAAACTTGGGGGAAACTGTCACGGTTTCCATACATTCTCCATATCGAATACTATTTCATAATACCTGTGTCGATATTACCGTACTTTCGTAAGGCTTGCAACACACCCACCCAAACCACCTCCCTCATTCCCATTTCGGGCGACATGAAGGAACATTAGGAGAAAAAACAATGCGTAACATGAAAGAAGCTGCCCCGCCGAGCTTCCTCACCATCGGTATCATCTTCCTCATAATCGGCTTTGTGCAACAGGGTCTTACCTTCAGCTTTGAAAGTGGCCTCTTTTCTCTGGGGGTCATTTTCACGCTGTCGGGCCTGGTGGCAATGGCCCTGGAAAAGAGATCTTGAAAAAGGAGAAGTGGATATGAAGGTCCTGGTTGTCTATTTTTCCAAATTCGGCAACACGCAAATGGTTGCGGAAGCGATCGCCGAGGCCCTGACCGCGCGAGCAACCGTACGTGTGCTCAGCCTGGACGAGCTCACCACTGACGATCTGTGCGCAGCCGATCTGGTGGTGATGGGTACTCCCACCCACCGCATGAACCTGCCGGAAGCGGTTCAGCCCATGCTCGATAGCTTGCCCCGGCGCATTCTGCGCGGCACGCCCGTGGCCGCCTTCGACACATCCTACAAGATGTCGTGGTGGCTGACGCATTTCACGGCGGCCAAACGGCTGGCAAGGAAACTCCGCAAACTGGGTGGTAAGCGAGTCGTGCCGCCGGAGACATTTCACGTGGTCGGCCGCGAGGGCCC
>JAADGC010000176.1:15241-30541 GCA_013152585.1 Chloroflexota bacterium | reverse complement strand
CTGTGCCGACCGATCTTGTTGACAGCGAGGCGCCGTTTCGCTGCCTGTCATTCTGAACGGGTTCCAGAAGCCAATACACATCAAAGAGACAAGCACTTTGACGTCGAAACGGCCATCGCCAAGCCAATTCCAGCGAAGAATCTCGCCCTTCATGGGCGGCGAGACCCTTCACTGGCGCTTCGTGTTCATGGGCGTTGCCTGCTTGACCCGTTCAGGGTGACACAATATCCGGGGCTAAAAATGCTTCGCTAAGCTGCCGGTGTCCTCTTCACCAGACGCCAGTTTGTAATTGCCCTGTCCGGTGTATTGGACTTTCCGCTCAAACACGGCTACGCTTGCGGGGGACGGGTAATCGATGCCCATCCACCGGCGACCACGGCCTGGCGTGACCGTCTCGTTTTCGCTTTTCAGCCCCACGAATTCCTCACCCCCCCCGACCCAGCACTCCAGATCATCCTTGAATACCCACCGCCCTGACTCCCAGCTCTCTTCCACGATACCAGCCCCCCGGCCAGGTATCGTCATCCGTGTTTATTCCGATTTTTTTGATATTCTCGATAACAACGGCCAAACATGGCAATGCAAGGTATTGGGCAAGCTCAAACGCCAAAAACGGCGCACCACTCTGTTGGCGGCCGGCGACCGCGTGCTGTTTCAGGTTACCGATACCGGGACACGATCTTGTGTGATCGTTCATATCGAAGCTCGGCAGCGCGTTTTGTCGCGCACTCGCCCCGGCAGTGGACATCCCTACGAAGACGTGATCCTCGCCAACCCCGACGAGATCATGATCGTTTTCGCCGTTGCCCAACCGCATCCGCATCTGCATATGCTCGATCGTTTCCTGGTCGCAGCCGCAGCCTCCGAACTGGATATCAATGTAGTCATCAACAAGATCGAACTCACCGGCAGCGAACGAGCTCGAGAAATCTTTGGTCTGTACGAAGAAGCCGGCTACCGCATGTTTTATACCAGTGTCAAACAACGACTCGGCATCGACGCTGTAGCTGCCCAATTGCGTGATCACATCACCGTGGTCGCCGGGCCCTCTGGCGTCGGTAAGTCCTCGCTGATCAATGCCATTCAGCCCGGACTGAAGCTACGTGTGGGCGAAGTCATGACCATCGGCAAGGGCCGGCATACCACACGCGCCGCCCAGCTTCATCCCCTGCCCCAGGGCGGCTTCCTGGCCGACACGCCCGGTCTGCGAGAGCTGGGCCTGTGGGATGTGCGCCCCCAGGAACTCTCCGACTATTTTCCCGAAATCCGGCGTTATGCCGGCGATTGTCGCTTCAGTTTTTGCACCCACATCCATGAACCTGATTGCGCAGTGCAGGCAGCCCTGGCCGCGGGCCGCATCCATCCCCAGCGCTGGCAAAGCTATTTGCGTCTCTTTCGGGGGGAAGAGTAGAGGCTGTGGCGCCAGAGATGCGGCGTATCAACGCCTCCCTCCACGCCTCAGATCAGTTTTTTTGTAATGCGATGCTTGTATGATAATGAGCGTACACATAGCACGGCATGTTCCCCGGTCTGGCTCGCAAGTGCCAACCGCGAATCCATTCTCTGACCAGGAGGCGCTATGAAACAAACAACCTTGCGCACTTCATTGGTGAAGAGACAGTGGTGGGTGCCGGCGCTGCTTTTTGGGCTGAGCCTGGCGCTGTATGCCAGCACCCTGGCGCCGACCGTCGCCACCCTGTTTGACGATTCTTTAGAATTACAACTGGCATTGCCCACCTTTGCCATCATCCACCCCACGGGCTATCCCCTGTATAGCTTGCTGGGCTTCGCGTTTACGCACACGATGCTGCTGGGCGATGTCGCTTTCCGGGCCAACCTTTTTTCGGCAGTGGCGGCCAGTGGGGCAGTCGCTTTGCTTTATGTCGTGGCCCGACAGTTGGGCAGCAGTATCATCCCTGCTGTCAGCGCCGCGGCTTTGCTGGCCGTGAGCCCGGTATGGTGGTCGCAGGCCACCATCGCCGAAGTGTATGCTTTGCAGGGCCTGCTCAGCCTTTTCGTTCTCTACGCCCTGCTGTACTGGGAAGGCGGCGCGGATGCGCCCACCCGCGACCGGCGTTTGTGGCTGGTGGGATTCAGTCTAGGGCTGGGGCTCACACACCATCGCATGACGGTGCTGTTGCTGCCGGCGGCGGCCGTGTTTATGCTGTGGCGTGATACCGGCTTGTGGCGCCGACCCCGTGCCTGGCTGCTCCCCCTGTTGGCCCTGGTGGCGCCGCTGTCACTTTACGGCATCTTGCCTTTGCGCAGCGCCGTGGGCTCGTTGGATGGTTCATACGCCCGCATTGGCTTTTGGCAGTGGGTGATGGGCGGCGGTTACAGCACCTTTTTGCGCCAGAATCCTTTCGGCATCGAGCGTAATTGGGGGGATTTGTTCGGCCTGCTCGATGCCCAGTACGGCACTTGGGGTTATCTGGCAGCACTGATGGGCGTGAGCCTGTGGCGATTGCACCCACGACGATTCGTCCTCCTGGCGTTGATGGCAGTGGCCGATCTGGTGTTCGTGCGCACCTATCTGGTGGCCGATTACGAGGTCTTTGCCATTCCCCTGTTCTTGATATGGCCGCTGCTGATAGCCGTAGGGCTGACCTCGCTCATCGATACCCTCACCGGCCCTCTGTTGGCCTTGTTGCGACGGATGTCGGTCTTACGGCGCTGGCCGCCCCCCTGGCGCCGCCGAGTGTGGGCACTGCTGGCTATCCCATTGCTCGTGTGGCCCCTGCTGTTAGGCCAGCAACGCTACGCCCAGGCCGACCGTAGTCAGCCACCGGCCCGCGCCTGGGGCGTACATGATTATGGCCTGGACATGTTGGCCAGTATGGAGCCAGATGCCCAGGTGGTGGGGATATTGGGTGAGATGACCTTGCTGCGCTACTTCCAGCGCACCGCCGGCATCCGTCCCGATGTGCGCACCATCGCCGCAGATGATGACACCGCACGCCTGGCCGCCATCACGGCCAGCGTGGCCAGCGGACATCCCACCTACACCACCCGGCCCCTCGTCGGCTTGCCCGAAACCATGCAACTGGATGCCAGTGGGCCTCTGGTGCAGGTGCATTCACCTGACCAGCCCTTCCCGCGCCCCGGCTCTCTTGCCGGCGATCCCATTCCCCTGCTCCCGGAAGTCAGCCTGTATAGCTGGCAGATCGAGAAACGACAGCCCCGCAGCGGCCCCAGCGCCCGGCTGACATTGCGTTGGCTGGTGCATAAAGCGCCTGCGTTCGATTTCAAAATCTCGGCCCGGCTACTGACACCCCAAGGCGATCTGCTGGTACAAAAAGACGACTTTCCCGTACACAACAGCTATCCGCCCACATTCTGGCGGCCGGGCGACATCGTGATCGACAGCTACGATCTCCCTCTGCCTCCGACAGCGCCCCCCACGCTCACGTTACTGGTCATCCTCTACAACCCTCACGATGGTTCGGAAATAGCCCGCTGGCAGCAAAGCAACATCACATTCTGATCCTGACCGATGGCCGTTCCGAACGCCGGTTACAGCAGGCAGAAGGCAAAAACGCCTTCTGGCTACGGAATATGCAGGCCGTTTATGCTTTTTTTGCACCAAACATGATATGAATCATGGTCAGATAGCCAAAGCTGTGGCAAAATGCGGGTAGGAGAGTTGCTTATGAAAGTGTGCGATATCATGACCCCGAATCCCATCTCAATCGAACCCGAACATTCGATTGGCACAGCTCTGACGCGCATGCGTCGCGGCGGCTTCCGGCGCTTGCCTGTGGTGACAGACGGCAAGCTCATCGGCATCGTCACCGATCGCGATCTACGTTTGGCCATGAACTCGCCCTTTGTCTTGCGGGAAGGTTGGTATGACAGTTATCTCATGGAACATATCGAAGTGCGTAGCTGCATGACAGCAGATCCCATTACAATCACCGCCGACGCCGATATCATCGAAGCTGTGCAACTCCTCAAAGATCATAAAATCGGCGGGGTGCCTGTTGTCGAGAAGAAAATACTGGTAGGCGTTCTCACAGAAACCGATTTGCTGAATTATCTGCTGCATTTATTGCAGGAACAGCAGCCACACACAACTGTGTGACTTCATCTGTTCGTGCTAAAATGAAGAAAGGCATAGGCCCGACGCCTGTGCAATTTCTGCAGGCGATGTTTTCTGTCATCTCATTCGTGGCTACGCTCAAGGGAGGGCGCTATGCGACACTATTTAGTCCGCAACATCATGTCTCAGCCTCCGATTGTCGTAGGATGGGATGCCCCTATCCTTGAGGCTTCGGCGCTCATGGAATCGAGCGATATACGTCGCCTACCGGTTGTGAATGGCAATCGACAAGTGATCGGCATTATCAGCCTGGGTGATGTGCGGGAAGCCTGCTCGGTGTACACCATTACCAGCCCCTATGCCCCCGAACAAGACGAGATTGTCCTGGCCGTGGACGAAGTCATGAGCACGCCCGTGCATACCGTGCGTACCGGCGATGATCTGCTGGTAGCGGTGCGGCTGATGCTGAAGCATAAAATCGGCGGCATCCCCGTGGTGGATGAGGATCTGCGTCCCGTGGGCATGATCACCGAATCAGACATTTTCCGACTGTTGCTGCAAATGGCGGAAGAAGAAGGCACAAAAACGTAATCTAGCGAGGCTGCGCCTCAGACCGACAAGAGGGTGGACGCGGACGAACGCGGATAAATGATGGGGTGAGGGGGAGACGGGGAGATCGATTCCTGGTCACCCAGTTCACCCTCTCTTTTCCGCGCCCTCTCTTTGGGGCAGGGCTGCCGCCTGCCAGACCAGGGGCAGATAGAAGCTGCTTGGGTTGCCGCAGGCGCGGATGTGCACGGCCGTGATGTACCACGAAACGGGGTGATCGCTGGTGCGGGACTGAAAATGCAGGCGGGTAGCAGATGCCTGGTAGGGGCTAAGATCAACTGTGAGCGATTGCCAGCGCCGGCGGACGCTGGTCTGATCGATCACCGCTAACACCGCCAGCACGGCATCATCCGACTGCCGCAGCGTGATGGTGAGCGCTTCATCGGCGCTGAGCAGGGTGCTGGTGGAAACATCCATCGCCCACAGCAGATCGAGCTGTAGCGCATCGGCCGTAGGCAAGAGCGCATCCTGATACAGATATTGGTCGGTCCAGGTGGCGCCTGCAAGCCAGGCCCCGGAATGCGTCGCTCCCACGCTGTCGGTGTAGGCGGCGGTGAGGAATAAATCCTGCACCCAGCCCTGGTAGCCATCGGCGCCCTGGTCGAAGTCGGGGTTGGCGAGGACTTCGCTGCACACGGGTGTGGGGGTGGGAGAGGGCGTGGGCGTGAGGGTGGCGGTTGGCGTTGGCGAGGGTGTGGACGTGGGCGTGGATGTGGGTGTAGGGCTAAAAGTGGGGGTAGGTGTGAGCGTAGGCGTGGGGGTGAAGGTAGGCGTAGGGGTGGCGGTAGGCGTTGGGGTGGCGGTGGGGCTCGGTGTAGGCGTGGCAGTCGCTCGCAGGCAGCCTTCGAGCACCGGTTGGGGGACACCGCACACCTGCACACTGACATCATCTACATACATGGCGGTTATCCCATCTTTGTCACTGTTGCGTACGCCGAAATTCAGCACAATCGACTGGCCCAAAAATTCACTGATATCATAGCTGCACGTTACCCAGGCCTGATCATCTCGTACATTGTCCCACACGGTGCGCAAATGCGTGAGATAGGGGGGCTGCAATATCTGCATGTATTGCAGATCTTCGCTGTCAAAGGGGCTGCTGCGGGGCCACATATGCCATTGCAGCAGCACCTGCCCGCCTGGCGGCACGGCAACTTCCTGGCGCATGGAAGAGAATGAATATACGGGTTCGCCATCGACGATGCCCAGACGGGCGCTGCGCTGGGGGCTGAGAAATTGCTCGTTGCTGTAGGCACCCTGGGCGGCAGTAGCCGGAAAAGTCCATCCTGTGGCGGATTCCATATCGCCATTGAGCACCACATCGGTACAGCCTGCCTGAGCCTGATTGGTGGGTGGATGCGGCCATGCCAACGCCAGCAGCAGGGCCACACCGAAGACAAAACCGATCTTTTTCATGAGATTACCGTAAGGCGAGTGCCTGGCGCACGGCGGCGTAGGCATTCACCATGCCATAGCCAGCACCAGAGTCGGGATATTCGCCCACTTCGCCGCAGCCATCGGGCGTACCGTTGTACGGGGTTGCGGTGTCGATGAGGATTTGGCGCGTGGTGCCGATGTCGCCGCGCAGGGCCGGATTGGCCGACCACATCAGCGCTACCACGCCGGCGACGTGCGGCGCCGCCATCGATGTCCCCTGACTGACGAACCAGCCCCCGCCCGGCCAGGCGGACAGGATTTTCTCGCCGGGGGCAAGCAGTGTGGGAGTGTGGGAATTGTCGGGCGAAAGGGTGTTGGGGCCCCGGCTGGAAAAGAGGGCGAGATTGCCCTGCTCATCGATGGCGCCCACCGAAAGTACATCGCCATAATTGCCGGGAGGCGTCTGCAACGAATCGCAGGCCGGGCCATCGTTGCCCGCAGCCACCACAAAGAAGATGCCGGCCGCGCCCAAGGCCTTGGTTGCCTGCCACAAGGTCAACTGATCGCAGCCTTCGAGCAGAGGTGGGCAGCCCCACGAATTGGTGCTGATGTCGGCCGCCAGCTCGGGCCGGCCATCGTGCAAGGGGTCGCCATCGGGCGGATGCGGCGCCAGCATGAATTGCATGCAGTCGAGATAATACGCCGGGTTGCCCAGATTCCGCACCAGGTTGGCGCAGGCAAACCAAGAAGCCCCCGGTGCTACCCCGATGCCACCCATTCCCACGGCCGTACCCAGGGTGTGGGTGCCGTGACCGTTGGCGTCGTAGGGATGCAGACGGTGCTGCCAGGGATCGAACCAGTTGTAGGTATCACCCAACTTTTTGCCGCGGTAGTTGTCGGCCAATGCCGGATGCAGGGCATCGACCCCACTGTCCGACTGCCCGAGCACCACGCCCTCGCCCGTGACGCCAAATTCCGACCACACGCGCGGGGCCTCGATGGCCTCGATCCCCCAGGGATTGAGGTCGCCGCGGGTCTCGGTGCCGCTGGGCGGCGCAGGGCGGCGGGGGAGCGGACGCAGGATGGGGCTGTAGAGGATGCGATCCACATCCGGGCGGCGGGCGATCTGCCAGCGCCGCCAGGGCGAAGCACGTACTTCGATCCCATTCACGAGATAATAGCGGGTATATGAAATCTTCCGGGCCTGCAGCCATTGCTCCAAATCTGCCTGCGACAGATCCGCTTGTTCCACCAGGGTATGATACACCCAGAGACGGCGAGCATCGACATCGGCAATCGTGTACGCCTGGCTCACATCGGCCTGATTGCGCAGCACTACGAAGAAATCGTCGCCATAAAAACCCGGCTGCCCGGCGGTGAAGTAAAAGACTCCGGCGGCAACGATGCCCAAAGCGCCCAGTCCCCGCCATAGGGTCGGGAGCGGATCCGTCAGCAAGCGCTCTGACAACAATCCTAATCCCAAAGCAATACCCCACCCCAGCAGAAAGTCGATGGTGGTGGCCCACAGCGTCCAACGGGCCACATCCCCATCCAGCAACGTTATCAGATTGGTCTCACGGGGATCGGCAAAGGCAAGGGGGCCAAAGACGACGATTGTCGCCGCCAGGAACCCACTGCCCAGGGGATAGTGCCGCGCCCGCGACGGCATCAGCGCCAGGGGGAAGCCCAAAGCCGGCAGCACACCGGCCAGCAGCGCCTGCGTGTCCATCTGCCCCCAGGCGCCGGCAATGGCAAAGTAGGCCGTTGCCAGGATCACGCCGCCCAACCATAGATTGGCCGAAGAGTCGGACGAGGTGGCGTGCAGATGCGGCATGAGATAGGCGGCCAGACCCACCAGCAGCGCCGCCAGCGCCGCCGCCTGTAGCAGTGCCAGCAGCGTATCAAAGGCATCGCCCAAAGCGCCGAGTTGCAGCCACGGCAGCAACAAAAGCAGGGCAATGATCAGCAACAGTCCCCCTTGCGGTTTCGACGGCGATGGCAGCAAGTGGCGCCGCCTGACCCGCAGCAACAACACCCCCCCCAAGCTACCACTGATCCCCACGCGCAGAACCGCCGCCGCATAGGTCGCCACCGGCGAGAGCAATAGCCGCGGCAGCAGCAAGAGCAGGCTGGCCAGCGTGGCCAGCATCAACACGCGCACCACCGCCGCCTGCCGGCGATCGCGTACGAGCAGCAGCAGGGCACCGGGCAGGCCTGTGGCCAACGGCGCCAGCAGACCGAAGGCCAGGATGTGCGGAATCCCCCACGCAGACTTGCTGAGCAGCGTCGACCATGCCCAGAACAAAGTCCCGCCCTGCACCACTGCCGTCACAAACACCACCCACATCCCCCATCCCAGGACCAAAATCCACAGCAACGGGTTGCGAGTCGAACGAGACGATGCGGAGGGCAGAGATGCTGGTGCCATTAGCGGAACATGTCGAGATGGTGGGGGCGCAGGAGATCGACGAGATGGCCGTCTCCGCGCGCAGAGGGAATGCCGCGAGCATGGATGATCGGCGAGCTTTCGGCGGCGCCGCCCATCAGCAATGAAGCCGCGGCCGCTACTTCATCACCGATGCCCAGCATGGTCACCTGTAATGGATGCTGGAAAAGATCATCGCCGCCGCGCTTGTCAGCCAGAGGGAGCAGGCCGGCCACACCTATGGCCACACCCACTGTGCCCAGACGCCAGGCCCGGCCATGGCTATCGTTGATGATGACGGCGATATCAGCGCCGGTGGCTGCTTGCAACTGACTGCGCAGAGTTCGGGCCGAAGCATCGGAGTCGTTCGGCAGCAGCAGCACCCAATCCTCATCGGCTGCCACATTGGAGTGATCGATGCCGGCATTGGCGCACACAAAGCCACCACGATGCTCGACCACAATCAATCCCGGGCGCACCCGCAGCACCTGATTGGATTCTTGCAGGATCAATTCTACCAGCCGGGGATCTTTCTGGCAGCTTTGGGCGATGGCCCTCGCGGCAGGCGTGGTTCTCACCTGGCTCAAGCGCCGAAAACGCCCCTCGGCTTTGGAAACGATTTTGGAAGCGTAGATCAGTACGTCATCGTTTTGCAGCGAGATGGAAGCGCGTTGCAAGCCCGCCAGTGTCAGGGCAGCCAGATCGTCGCCTGGCTGCACCAGGGGCACATCGGGGAGGGCGGTAAGGGTTAATGTGTTCACGTTGAGAGGCGAAGTTACAGGGCCAGGCCCGTGATACGAATTCCGGCACTGCGGGTTTTGTAGATGGTGTTGATGGAGATCAACAGTGGGGTGAGACCTTCGGCCACGGCGGCGTTTTGCAGGGCACCGGCATGGATACCTCTCATGCCGGCAGCCTCGGCCAGCGCCACAGCCACTTCGCGGGCTGCTCTTTTGTTGCCGCACACCAGCACATCACAGTCGATATCATGCTGGTCATCCTGGAGATGATGGGCGCCCACATTCTGGAAGGCCGCCACCACTGTGACATCAGCCCCCACCTGTGCCTGCGCCTCCATGGCAGCAGAACCACCCGCCGGGGGCGTGTAGCGTCCCTTCTTTTTCCCCAACAGCGGGGCCACGATCGTCAGCAGTATCTTGTCGGGCAATGCCGGCTGAATGCTGGCCAAAATCGTTTGCTGTGATTCGTAGGGAACCGACAGCACCACCACATCGGCCTGTTGGGCGGCGCTGAGATTGTCGGTGCCGGTGATGGGGGCTCCGTTGAGTTCGGCGCTGAGTTCGGCAGCCATCCGGGCGCCTTTTTCGTGCCGGCGGGAGCCGATTACAACCTGTAGGCCCGCTTTTACCCAGCGTCGCGCCAGCCCGGAACCTTCGGCGCCCGTGCCGCCAATGACGGCAATGGTTCCCAGGTCTTGTGCATTCATGGAAGTCTCCTTGTTTTTGGGAATAAAGTTCGGATTGGTGTTAAGTGTTCGTCTAGAGTTACCCTCCGGGAGGTGTTCACCGATATTTCGGTGCTGGCAGCACTTCTGACCAGCTCACGGAACTCAAAAACGGGAACTCATTTTTCACGATTCCTAAGTATAGCACGGTGCAGCCCTGGCGAGAAGAGAATGTGTGAGCAGGGGTGCACCTCACCCCCCAAACTTGAACCCCATCTCCCACATCATGTATGCTTGCAGTGTTTGCATTTCATCTTCAGGAGATACCATGCCGCGTATCGCATCGCCATCACCAGACATGCTGCTGTATGATCGCCAGCAAGCACGCTGGCTGTGGTTCAACAATCCCCTCGAAACCCTCATCGCCACCGAATTCGACCAACTCCGGCCCCTGCTGGCGCGAGTCGAGGGGGCTGTGCGCGAGCAACGCCAGTACGCTGCCGGGGTCATCAGTTACGAAGCCGCCCTGGCGTTTGATCCCGCCCTGCAAACACAGGCGCCGGATTCTACCTTGCCGCTGGCCTGGTTCGCACTCTATCGGCAGCCACAGGTGCTGTCCGCACTGCCTGCACCGCAGGAAGACGCTTTCACACTGGGGCCATGGCAGGCCAACGAAACGGCAGCACAATATCGCCGCGTCATCGCCCGCATCAAAGGCCATATCGCCGACGGGGATACTTATCAGGTCAACTACACCTTTCGCCTGCGTAGCGATTTCAGCGGGGATCCCTGGCATTTCTTTCTGGTGTTGGCGCAGGCCCAGCCGGCCTGCTACTCAGCCTACCTCGATGGCGGTGACTTTGTCATCTGTTCGGCATCGCCGGAGCTGTTCTTTTCGCTCAACGACGACATGCTGCGTTCCAAACCCATGAAAGGTACAGCCCCGCGCGGGCGCAGTTGGCTGGAAGACGAAGCCCAAATCGCCTGGCTGCGGGATTCGGCGAAAAATCAGGCCGAAAACGTGATGATCGTGGACATGATCCGCAATGACATGAGCCGGGTGGCAGAAGTGGGCAGCGTACAGGTGCCGCGGCTCTTCGAGGTGGAACGTTACCCCACATTGCTGCAAATGACATCGACCGTGACCGCCCGCACCACGGCCTCATTGCCGCAGATTTTCGAGGCCCTGTTCCCCTGCGCCTCCATCACCGGCGCCCCCAAAGTGCGTACCATGCAGCTTATCCGCTCGTTGGAAGCAACGCCGCGGGGGGTGTACACCGGCAGCATCGGCTTTGTGGCGCCGACGGCGCCGCCCGGCGCGCTGCGGGCGCAGTTCAATGTGGCAATTCGCACCGCAGTGGTGCACCGGCCCAGCGGTCGGGCCGAGTATGGGGTGGGCAGCGGTATCGTGTGGGATTCGCAAGCGGACGATGAATATGAAGAATGTCGGGTGAAGACGCATGTGCTGACGCAAAAACGCCCCGATTTTTCACTGCTGGAGAGCCTGCGCTGGGAGCCCGCCAACGGATATTGGCTATTGCAACGCCACTTGCGGCGTTTGCAAGACAGCGCCGCCTATTTTGGGGTGCCCCTGTTCCTGAGCGATATTCGCCAACGGTTGACCGATCTGGCAGCGAGCTTGCCGGCAACGCCCCATAAAGTACGCCTGCTGGTTTCGCTGCGTGGCGAACCCTCCCTGCAGGCTGAACCCCTGCCCGTACCTGACGCCCCACCGCTGCGCCGTGTGGGCTGGGCGCGGCAGGCCATCGACAGCGGCGATGCCTTCCTGTTCCACAAAACCACCCGCCGGGCAGTGTACACCCAGGCCCTGGCAGCCCGACCCGACTGCGATGATGTGCTGCTCACCAACGAACGTGGTGAGATTTCCGAGACATGCACGGCCAATATCGTGCTGAAGCTGGATGGCGAATGGCTGACCCCGCCGGTGGCCAGTGGCCTGCTGGCCGGCACCTTGCGTCAGGAATTGCTGGCCCGCGGCACCCTCCGCGAACAGGTGCTGATGCCGGCCGACCTGAGGCGGGCGACGGAGATATACGCCATTAATTCGGTGCGGGGTTGGATGCCGGTGTGCTGGGTCGATGACCCTACGCCAGTGCCCGGGCAAAAGCGACGGTGATGTCGCCGACAGTCTCGATGCCCCCCGAGACGTGAACACAGCCATCGCCAATGCCCGCGCCCTGCCGCCGTGCTGGCGACAGGGCTCGAGGCGAAGAGGAGCGTAGGGAAGCTGTGTACGGCCCGGGGGTCAGAGTGCCTGATCGGCCTCTGTAGGGAATGGGGAAGGCGGAGGGACGTCGATGGCGGCGCGCACGCGGCGCACCCAGTGCAGATACTCGGCGTCGGTGAGCAGATCGTCGCAGCGGGGATGCGGCAGGGGGATGGGGATGTCGCTCTGAATCGTGCCCGGCCGCGAAGAGAAGACCAACACGCGATCGGCCAGATACACGGCCTCGTGGATGTTGTGGGTGACCATGAGGATGGTTTGTTGGCGCATGTTGTGGATGCGGAGAAGCTCGCGATTCAGGCGCTCGCGGGTGAGAGCATCGAGGGCGCCGAAGGGCTCGTCCAGCAGCAGCAGATCGGGATCATGGGCCAGGGTGCGGGCAATGGCGGCGCGCTGTTGCATGCCCCCCGAAAGCTGGTGGGGGTAGTGGTGGGCAAAGCCATCGAGGGCTACCAGATGAATCAGTTCCTGGGCCACGCGTTGGCGTTGCTCCCGACCCACCCCGCTGAGCTCAAGCGGCAGGGCGATGTTGGCGAGCACGGTGCGCCAGGGCATGAGGTTGATGTTTTGGAATACGATGCCGATGCGGGGGCTGGGCTCGACCAGGACATCGCCATCCAGCAGGATGTGGCCGGAGCTGGGCTGCAGCAAGCCGGCGACCAGGCGCAGCAGGGTGGATTTACCACCGCCGCTGGGGCCGACGATACACACAAATTCCCCCCGTTGCACCTCGAAAGTGATGTCATCGAGCGCGTGCAGGGGATCGGCGGGGTCGCCGTAGGCTTTGCAGACGTGACTCAGGCTGAGCAGCGGGCTCATGGGATGTTGGCGGCGTCCACGAATTCGTTGCTCCACACGCCGTTGCTATCTACGAGGGTGTCAACCAGACCGGCATCGCGGAGGAAGGAGGCGGTGGTGGGCCAGATTTCGGGTTGAGTTTGTCCCAGGGGCTGCCCGGATGGCGGGGTCCAGAATGGCAGGGAGGCATCGAAGATGGCGCGATTGGTTTCGGGGTCTTGGGCGGCCTCGGGCACGTATTTGAGGCTGATGGCAAAGGCTTCATCGGGATTGGCCAGGGTGTCACGGATACCGCGCAGCAAGGCACGGGTCATGCCAAACACACGCTCAGGATGCTCACGGATGACGGTTTCGTTGCTGATCAATCCGTTGGAAGGGATTTTTATGTAATCGTCCACATAGATGATGTTGACAGAATCGCCGGCTATCTGGAATTGTACCGGGCCGTTGGCGGCATAATCGACGGCAGCATCGATCACGCCTTCACGCAGGGACGCGGCCTGGGTGAAGCCGATGCTCTGCAAGTCTACCTGATCTTCGGGGATGCCGGTAGCATAGACCAGCGCTTTCCAGGCGATATAACTGGCCCCAAACAGCCCGGGGACGCCCACCTTTTTGCCGATCAGGTCTTGGGGAGTGGTGATGCCGCTGGCAGCCGGTGAGAAAATGACGACCGGGAATTTTTGATACCAGGTGGCCACATAAGTCACGGGCAGGCCCTGGGCCCGCCCCAGAAGCACCTGTTCGCCGCTGGCAATGATGAATTCGCGTTCGTTGACGCCCAACAGCTTCAGAAAGTCGGTCTCGAAACCGTATTCGAGCGTCACATCCAGGTTTTCATCGGCAAAGTAGCCTTTGTCAAGGGCCACATACAAGGGCGCAAACTGCACGCTGGGGATATAGCCCACGCCGAGTTGTATCGGGGTGGGGGTCGGTGTGG
Source organism: Chloroflexota bacterium (assembly GCA_013152585.1). GTDB lineage: Bacteria > Chloroflexota > Anaerolineae > J102 > J102 > JAADGC01. The sequence goes on along the minus strand of JAADGC010000176.1, from coordinate 16,703 downwards.
TGGTTTGGGTGGCCGGAGGAGCAGGAGGAGTGCAGCTACTGAGAGCGAGAACAAGGACGATGAGGAGGACGAGGAGGGAGGTGCGTTTGGTGTTCATGTTTTGCTTAGAGATGAGTGAAAAGGCGGAAGAGAATCCAAGGGGGAGTAACAGACAGTATTAGGCCGCACGCTTCCAGGCCAGGAGATGATATTCGAGCAGGGAAACGACGCCATACAGCCCCAAAGAGATGGTGACCAGGGTGAACAAGGCAACGAAAAGGAGTGAAGTATCGAGCAGGCCCCGTGAGAGGTTGATCAGAAAGCCTAAGCCCTCATTGGCGCCGACGAATTCGCCAATAACGGCGCCGATTACCGATAACGTGGCGCTCACTTTCAGTCCGCCCAGCAATACGGGCAGGGCGGCGGGGATCTCCAGCCGGGTGAATATCTGCCAGCGGCTGGCACGCAGCGAGCGCATCAGGGCCATGAGTTCCGGCTCGACGGAACGGATGCCGACGATGGTATTGACCAGCGCCGGAAAGAAGAGGGTGAGGGCACAGATGAGGACTGTGCGCAGGATGCTGGCCTTGATCCAGATGACGAGCAGGGGGGCGACGGCTATGATGGGAAAGGATTGTAGGCCGACAATGTACGGCGACAGTATTTGGTTGAGCAGCGGTGATTTGGCCAGCATATAGCCCAACACTGTGGCCACCGTCAGGCCCAGCGCCAGCCCGCCCAGAATTTCCGTCAGGGTGGCCGTGGTGTGTTTGAGCAGCGACCCATCCCCCACCATGATCAGCAGCTTTTGCCAGACATCGGTGGGCCGCGGCAGGATGAAGGCGGGATAGTTTTGCCACTGCACCAACGCTTCCCACAGAGCCAGGAAGACCAACACGGTCAACGGCGCCAGCAGGAAGCGAATCAGCCGTAAACGCGGGAGCGATTGCGGGGACGAAGCTGAGGGAAGGGAAGTTTGCATGGAAAGAAGTGGTTAGTGACTGGTGACGAGTGGTCAGACAAGAGCTCAGCGAATCGAATTGGCCGTCTCGTAGCGCCAGGACCCCGCGGGGTCTGCGCTGCGGCCTCACCAAAAAGAAAACGACGATCAGGTCGTGTCTGATCGCCGCGTACAAAAGTGGCAACCCGCGGGGGATGCCTGGCATGGACACGACCTTCTTTCATCCGGACTGTACCGTCGGCTTCGGAATTGAACCGAATCTGCTGACACGTTTCACGCGGTTTTAGGGACGCACGAAAAACGTCGCTCGCGGGCTGGGCGGTGCAGGCAAAAGTCTGCACACGTCTTACCGCCGGTCGGGAATTGCGCCCTGAAAACAGACGCTCACCCTACCCTGAAGGTCGGGGTTTACTCAATTGTGGACCCGGAGGGGTCGGTTTTATTATAACAGAAGTGCCCAAACGATAAAAATGGCGGTTACATCCAGGGTGCGTCCCAGGAAATTGGGCGTAAGGTTGGAGG
>JAADGC010000176.1:0-15189 GCA_013152585.1 Chloroflexota bacterium | reverse complement strand
CGCATCCATGATGCGACTAACACACGCCACCAAAAACATGGGACGCACCCTTACATCCATGAACCCCTTTGATTCTGGTTTGTCCAGGTTAGGAATCGATATCGTTCTGGTAATGCGACATATCCACCAACGCCTGTACGTTGTTGATGGTAATGCGCCGATAGCCTAACTCCACCCAGCGCTCTCTCTTGAAGTCGCGTAAAATGGCGCTGATGGTTTCACGATAGGTGCCCAGGGTGTCGGCCAGGGCCTGATGACTGACGCGCACCTGATCGTGGCCAGCCAGATAGCGTTGGCGCAGTAACTCGCCAGCCAGACGCTCGGGCAAGCGTTTATACGCTACATCTTCCAGTCTGTTTTCCACCTGGGCCAGGCGGCGGCCAAACGTGCGCAACATGCCCAGCCCCAGAATGGGATGCTGTCGGGTGAAGGCCGTGGCTTGATCTGCGTTCAGGCGCCAGATCAAGCAAAGATCGATGGCCTGGGCGCATACCCTGAGCGGGGTCTCCAGATTGAGAACCGCCCCTTCGCCGAATACGGAGCCCGGCCCCAGGGTAGCGGTGACAATACTGCGGCCTTCTTTGCTGGTGGCCACCAACTGCAGGCGCCCGCTCATGAGAATGTACAGGTGCTCATCCAGGACATCGGGGGCTGCCACACATTCTCCGGGCGCCACGCGCAGAATTTTCACAGCCCGACCAAACGCAGGATCTTCGTGCGGCAATTGCGCGAAAAGCTGCGGGATTTCTTCGGGAGAGATAGAGGATGTAATCTCTTTCATAAAAACCTCACAGGTGAAGGCTGAAGTCGTGGGCGGCTCTTGATTTGAACGACGGCACCATCAAACTATGGAAGGAGTGAGTCGGGTGGGTGCAGGGCAGGTGCACAATCCCCCCCCAAATGGAATTTACATTCCTATTGTAATGCCAAATCAGCAAAAAAGCAAGGGCCATTTTGCCCCCTGGGTGCGTCCTCTTTTTGGGAGTGCGCCTCGGCGCCAGGAGTCGGCGGTGTGCGTGCCGCCGACTAAAGTCGTGAGCCCGGCCCGGGTGTTTCACCGGCGTGGCAAGCTGGGTTGATGCGAGCCTCATCAAGAGGTGGTCGGTCGCAAAGTATGCCGGTTTTGTTTGCGCAGTGAAAGCAGTATTGTGCCACAGTAGACGAAGTAGGAGAGGACCTCGGTCAAAGAAGGGTTGCCGTTGTATCCGAACAGAGATTTGAGGATCGTGCCCACGGTGGAGTTCTCGTCCAGCAGATAATTGATATCCCATACGTGATCGATGATGGTGGGAATCCAGCCTGCTTCGTTGAATTCGTGCACGCCATGAGCAACCAGCCCCGCCGCAAAGAACAGCAGCAACATGCCTGTCACCTGGAAAAAACGCCGTAGGTCAAGCTTGACAGTTGTGGTGAACAACGCCCATCCCAGGACTATGGCGACCCCCAAGCCCAGTAAGGCCCCTATCAGGGTGGGTCGAGCATCGGCGGCAAAGGTGGTTGCGGTGAGAAACAGGGCCAGTTCTATGCCCTCGCGCACAACAGCCACAAAGGCCAGTAAAAACAGGGGCCCGGCAGCGTTGCGGCGGAGCGCCATCTGCACATTGGCTTCGAAGGAATGTCGCAGATGGCGGGCCTGTCGTCCCATCCAGAAGATCATCCAGGTGAGAACCGCGGCCGCCAGCAACATGGTGAATCCCTCGAACAATTGCTCGGCCGTACCGGCAAAGGAAGCGCCGAGTGCATAAAGCATGACTGCACTCAGCAGGCTGACGAGTGCAGCGCTGATGACACCTTTCCAGATCACGGATACCTGATCGGGACGATTGAGTTTGCGTAAGGCGCCGAAGAGGATGCCGATGATCAGTGCGGCCTCGATGCCTTCTCGCAGGGCGAGGAGAAAAGCGGGGAACATAAAGGAGTGAACCTCCGATTAGGGGAGTGATTGGGTCAGGGCTCAGGAGTGGGGTGGGCGTACGACAAATGCCGGGGGGAGCTTGTAGACAAAGGGGCATTGTTCTGGCCCGGGACAGGCGCTTTGGACCCAACTCCCGCACGAACATGGTGTGTCTGCGCTGGTATGGGGCGCCACCGGTTGCAGGCGTCCTTTACGGACTAAAAATTGGATCATTCCCTGCAATGCCTGGACGTCGATGTCTAGGTGCTCACTCAACCGTTGCAGGTCGAGGGGTTCCTGAGCGTTTTGGATTTCGGTTAAAATAGCTTGCAGCATAGGTGCTCATCCTCAAAAGGTGCGGCAACCGGGCCTCGGCTTAAACAAGCCAGCGCCCGCCCTGAAACACCAGCCATGCCGCCATCCAGGCGACAGATAATTGCAAAACAACGCTGGCGGCTGCCCAGCGCCCGCCGAATTCCTGGCGTTGGGCGGCAATGGTAGCCACACAAGGGGTGTACAGCAAGATGAAGACCATAAAGGCCAGGCCGGCCAGCGCCCCGTAGCCCTGACTACTGGCCTCAAAGTTTTGGCGCACGGCCAGCACCAGACCCGAGACTTCGCTGCTGTTTTTCGCATTGCTGAACGAAAGGCCTATCAGGCTGGGCAGAGCTCGCACCGTATCCAGGGTTGCTTGTAAAAAACCCACCACAGACGTACGGGCGACGATGGGCAACGACGGCAATGGCGTCTTCTGCCCGGTATTGTCGAGGTGATACACCTGGGCGGTGGTGCTGATGATGACTTCTTTGGCCACCAGACCACTGAGCAAGGCGCTGGAACTTTGCCAGTTGCCAAAACCCAGGGGACGGAAAATGGGGGTCAGGCCATTGGAGAGGGCGGCAAAGGCGCTGTGTTCGATGGGTGTTTGGGCAAAGTGTTCGCCCGGGCGGGTAGGAATCGCCATCAGGAACCAGATGATCATGCTGACCAGGATGATGATGCGGCCAGCCGCGGCTAAAAAGCCACGGGTGCGTGCCCACATCTCCCGCCAGACATTGCCGGCGGCCGGCAGGCGGTATGAGGGCAGTTCCATCAACATGCCAGCATCGGCTTTGCCCTTAAAAAGGGTTTTGCGCAGGAGGATGCCGGTGAAGACAGCAAAGAAAATACCCAGCATATACATGGCCAGGATGACGACGCTGCGATAACGAGGGAAGAAGATGTTGGCGATCAACACATAAACCGGCAGCCGGGCGCCGCAACTCATGAAGGGAATCAACAGTCCGGTCAGCAGGCGATCTTTCTCGTTTTCGAGGGTGCGTGTGGCATAAACTGCCGGCACGTTGCAGCCAAACCCCAGCACCAGAGGCACAAAACTCTTGCCATGCAGTCCCAGGCGCCGCATGTGCCGGTCCATGACAAAGGCGGCGCGAGCCATGTAGCCACTATCTTCCAGCAGCGCCAGCCCCAGGTACAGGAACATGAGCACGGGCACAAACACGAGCACGCCGCCAATACCGGCCATGATCCCATCTGTGATTAGGCTGGCAAACCAGGTGCCGTCAAGCCGCAACCAGGTCAAAATCAGGGTCACCAACTGCGTCAGGGGCCCGCTAAACAGGTCCGTGATCCAACCGACATAAGGGGCGGCGACATCTGTCGATAATTTGAACACCATCCACATCAGCCCGAAAAAGACCACCAGGCCCCCCACAGGATGGGTCGCCACCCGATCGATGCGGTCGGTAAGGCTCACGTGATGGGTCCGGCGCTGGCGGATGGCCTCCCCCACCAGGCTATGAATCCAGGTGTAGCGCCGATCGGTCATGATGGTATCCAACTCTTCGGGCCACAGCGCCTGTAAGGGCTCTGCCAGGGTCTCTGCCTGACGAAGAAGGGGGGCGGCACCAGGGGTATCAGCGACGACGGCCCGGTATTTTTCATCGCCAGCCAGCAACTTCAGCGCCAGCCAGCGCCGGGGATAGGCCTGATCCAGGGCTTCATAATCGCGGATAGCGGCCTGTAATTCAGCAATCGCCGCTTCCATGGCTGCGCCATAATCGATCTGTATAAAGCCATGCTTTTGGGAATGGGCGGGCAAGTTGCGCACCGTCTGGGCAATGGCAGCCTTCAATGCCGGAATGCCCTCACCCTGACGCGCAGCCATGGGCACCACCGGCACGCCCAGCCGTTGCTCGAGTAGCGGCACATCGATATCCAGGCCCTGTGCCTGCACAATATCCTGCATATTCAGGACCACGATCATGTTGCTCGTCATCTCCAGTATCTGCACCACCAGATACAGGTTGCGTTCGAGATTGGTGGCATCGGTGACAACGACCACCAGATCGGGATGCTGATCGAGGATGAAGTCACGGGTAATGGCCTCCTCCAGCGAGAATGCCGATAGGCTGTAGGCGCCGGGTAAGTCCACGAGTTTGAAGACATCGTTTTCCCAGCGCCAAATGCCTGCTTTTTGGGCGACTGTTTTACCGGGCCAGTTACCGGTATGCTGATTTGAACCGGTGAGCGCGTTGAAGATGGTACTTTTGCCGGTGTTGGGATTCCCGGCCAGCGCAATCGTATACTCAGCCATCAGTCCTCCTCCTGCAACGACACCCATATTTTTGCCGCCAGCCCGCGACCAATCGCCAGGCGCGAGCCGCGTAGCCGCAGTAAAATCGGGCCACCGTTGTTTTGCAGGATTTGAAAACGCACGCCCGGGGTCAATCCCATCTCGGCCAGGCGCTGAGTCGCCTTTGTCCCGGCAGCGATTCTGAGCAGATGAACCTCTTGCTTGCGGGGGACTTCAGTCAGGAGGTGTTCTCCGGGAAGGAGGGGAGGGGTTTTGGAGGAGCGAGACGGCAATGAAATGTTCATAGAAATGATTTGCTGGTGCTCAGAGGGGTGAGAGGAGATGGGGGTTAGGCCAATACCGTAACCTGAATAATTGCGGCTATTTCGGAGACGACAGCAAGTTGATGATCGGCCACATCGAGCAGATAGGTGCCCTGAGACGAAACTGCCAGCACTTTTAGGTATGCGCCGGGAAGGACGCCCTCAGCCATGAGGAAAGAGCGCCAGGCTTGGGGAACATCGATACTCACAACTTCGGCGCTTTGCCCGGCCTGCAGCTCGGTCAACAAGTGCTCTTGTCGGCCTCTGCTCGCTGCCGCGGCCATGTTTTTATCGCGGGCGACTGTGCTCAAAAATATGGCCAGCCTTTCGCTCAATTCATCCGGCGTTACATGCTCGAAACGGCAGGCAAAATCTTCGGCCTGCTCTGCGGGCATGTCCAGGGCTTCGATCATAAATAATTCCCACAGACGTCTTCTTTCCAGCACATGCCGGGCGACGGCATCGCCTGCAGAAGTCAGTATCACGCCTTTATAAGGCTGATATTGCACCAGTTCCTTTTCTTCCAGTTTCCGGCACATCTGATTGGTGGAAACCGGCGATATGCCCAGTTCATCTGCCAACAGGGCAATGGGCACCGGTTGCTCTTGCCGGGACAGCAGGGCAATGCGCAACAAATACATCTCAACTGATTCAGAAAAAGGGAGGTCCTGGTTTCGTTCGTCCATAATAATTTCAGCCTATTTAGAAGGTTAGCCTAATAATAATCGATCTTCGAATTGGAAGCAAGATTTCGAAGTAAGATTAATCACAAGTCTAGCAGGCCCTTTGCGCCCTGTATATGATCCGGATCAGCCTCTTGTTGGTTCACCGCCCGAAAAATGTTTGGTTCTGGCTAAAAATATCGTTGTCTTTCATGCCGCGGGCACGAGCAGCGCTCTGGATGCCTGCACCCACCCCCCTGACCCCCTCCATCGACAAAGCATGAGGCATGGCTGATAAGGGCCATGCCTTCATGCTTGCTGTGTGGCTCAACCGCAGTTTACTTCCACTTAATGGTGCAGCCTACCGGTGGCGTGCTGGCTACGACTGGCGTTTGCCCATCGAGCCCACGAAGCCGGCGGCTCGATTTGGTGCGGGGTTAATTAAAAACAGCGATTCTTTCTGGGAGATTAGGAATATCCACGATCGAAAGGGCTGTTATGCTATTTTTCATGGGATAGGTGTGCTTGCCAGGATGGACAACCCAGAGGTGATTCAGATTCAAATCGTCTTGGGCAATATGCATTGACTTTGTGAGTTTGGGAGCCTCGGAGAACTTGACCTCAACTCCATATCGCTGGCCCCGAACGAAAAACAACAAATCCAACTCAGCCCCCGCGTGTGTTGCCCAAAAATAAGCCTCTAGAGGATCTACGGCTTTTAGAACTTCCTCCAAAACAAAGCCCTCCCATGATGCCCCCACACGCGGGTGGCCCAAGAGGGCTCGCTCATCTGGTAGACCTAACAGCGTGTGAAGGATCCCCGTATCTCTGAGATATATCTTGGGGGCCTTAACTTGTCGCTTTGTCACATTAGCAAACCAAGGTTGTAGTTGCCTTACCATAAATGTACCCGAGAGTATGTCCAGATATGACTGGACGGTTTTTCCGGACAACCCCATATTTCGCGCTAACTCTGAAGCGTTCCAGGTCTGGCCGTGATAATACGACAACATGCTCCAGAAGCGCCGCATGGCAGCAGCAGGTATCCTGATGCCGAGTTGAGGAATGTCTCTTTCAAGAAAGGTTTTTACAAACCCCGTGCGCCAGGCCATGCTATTCTCTTCAGATGTGGCCAAAAACGAGCGAGGAAAACCACCTCGAACCCACAATTCTCTCCACAAATCAGGGCCTGTTTCTGAAAGGGAGAAACCAGGCAACTCTATGAACTCAACCCTCCCCGCAAGAGTTTCAGAGGTGTTTCGGATAATGTCAGGGGAGGCGCTCCCAAGGATTAGATAACGAGCTTGTTGAGAGCGGTCAACCAACACACGCAGTACCTCAAACAAGTGGGGCATCACCTGTATTTCATCTATAACAATCAAGCCCTCAAGCGCTCCTAACACAAGCTCGGGATTACTCAGTCGCTGGCGGTCAGGTTCAGACTCTAAATCGAAAAAGGTCGCGTCTTTACCTTGCGAAAAAACTTGCGCCAAAGTGGTTTTGCCGACTTGTCTAGGGCCAAGTAGGGCAACAACCGGCGAGCGGTTGGTTGCAACTTCAAGTTGGGTCAAATAATGTGGTCTGTCAATCATAACCTTATTATACCTTGAAATATGGGAGTGTCAATCCTTAATTTCTAGGATATATTTCGGTTGGAATGAATTTGAGGCTTAAATCAACCTGTTTTTCCGCGGTAAGGGCTGAGTTATAGGCTGGACGATCACCATCTGGCTGATGACATATCTTTGATGCCGTGTGTTTTGTCTATGGCGGTAACCCCCGCCACCACCTGAGTCTGCTCGGCAGGAGTGAGGCATGGCTGATAAGGGCCATGCTCATGCTTGCTGTGTGGCTCAACCGCAGTTTACTTCCACTTAATGGTGCAGCCTACCGGTGGCGTGCTGGCTACGACTGGCGTTTGCCCATTGAGGAGGGCATCGAGGGCCTGGCGCAAGTAGGGGTGCTGGACGGCGTCGGGGTCTTCGTAGCTGTCGTCGATAGCACCGTGATACTGTAAGCGCCGGGCGGCATCGAACACGAACACCTCGGGGGTGCGCTGGGCGGCGTAGACAGTGGCTATCTCCTGGCTTTCATCGAAGACGTACGGGAAGTTGAACTGTTTTTCCTGGGCGCGTTTCTGCATGTTTTGGAAGTTGTCGGCCGGGTATTTGCTGACATCGTTGGCATTGATGGCGATCAACTGCACGCCACGGTCGCCAGTGTCGGCCTGAATCTGCACCATGCGATCTTCCCAGGCCCGCACATAAGGACAGTGGTTGCAACTAAAAATGATCACCAGGACTTGTTTGGCACTGAAATCGTCGGGGCTATAGGTATTGCCGTCGACGCCAGGCAGCGAGAAAGGAATGATGGGATCACCGATGTTCATGACTTAACCTCCGTTGCTGATTGAGTGTTTGCGAGTGCCCTGGTCAAGGCCCGTCGAATCAGGGCTGGCGAGGGCAGGGGCGAGAAACGGCCATTCTGCCACAGATAGGCGCGACACGTGAGTGCCGGGGGAGTGCCGGACGGCGGGGGATCGATATCCACGCCATCGATGAGAATGGTGGGAGAGCCAATGAAGCCCCACCGGGTCGCCTCGGCCTCGGTCTCCACCTTGATGACTTCGACCGGGGTTTGCAAACCCAGCTCTGCCATCACCTGCTGCAGCCGCTGTTGTCCGGCTTCGTGAGAGGGACAATCTTCGTAATAAAGAAATTGAATCTTCATCCTTCTATTCTACTGGAGTCTGACGAAAATGGCACATGCAAGCTTAGTAAAACATTTTTTGCCACGAATTGCACGAATTAGACGAATTATGAAAGGCTTTTATCTTCTTCTTCCGTGAAAATCTGTGTGAATCCGTGGCAAAAAACAAAAACGCCAGTGTCCAGTATTCTACCACGAGTTCAGGCGTGAATGCAGCACCTGGCAATAGGCCCTCATGCGCTCGGCCCGCAACGGGCGCTTGTGCCCCAGCAGCCATTTGCTCCCCTCGCGCAACCACAGCACGACAAACGTGAGCAGCAACCAGGCGCGCAGCAGTTCGGCCCACACCGCCCCATGATATTTGCGGGTATACAGCACCCGGCCGTAGAAAAAACGAATGTGGCGGGCGGCCACGACTTGTTCGCTCGATTTGCCTTCGTAGTGCACGATCTCGGCCGCCGGGTCATAGGCCACGGCCCAACTGGCCGCCCGCGCCTGCCGGCACCAGTCCAGCTCTTCGGAGTACATAAAAAAGCGTTCGTCCAGGCCCCCAATATCATCTATGAGCTGCCGCCGCGCCAGCATAGCCGCGCCCACAATCCAATCGACCCTCTGCGGCACATCGCCGGCCCGATCGGACATGACATAGCGCCGAAACCACGGCAGCCACGGTGCACACTCCTGCACGATGGTGCTCTCGGTGAACAGGATCAGCAGCGATGGAAAGCGGCGGCGGCTGGATTGCTCGCTGCCGTCGCCGTAGCGTAACCGCGGCCCCACAATGCCCACGTCGGGGTGGTTCCGTATAAAATGCACGAGTTCAGTGATGGCGCCCGGGGCGGGTTCGGTGTCGGGGTTCAGAAGAAGCAAAAAGTCGCCGCGGGCCACGTCCAGGGCTTGATTGTTGCCACCGGCAAAGCCACAATTCTGGTCGTTAGCGATGATCTGCACCTGCGGAAATGCCCGGCGCACGGCCTCCACCGTGCCGTCGCTGCTGGCATTATCGACCACAATCACCTCGCAGCTAAGCGCATTTCCCACGGCAGCCGGCAGCGCCGCCAGACAGCTCAATAATAACTGCCGTACATTCCAGGAAACGATCAACACAGAGAGATCGGGCATAGATGCTAAAACTCGCGTTCGACCACATAGCGAGCCACATCCGCCAAAGCATCGCGCTGGGGCGCCGACGGCAACGCCATCAGCTCGGCGATGGCCTTTTCGCTGAAAGACCGCGCTTCGGCGTGTGCCTGGGGAATGGCGTCGGATTCGCGGATGAGCCGCACTACTTCATCCACCACCTCATCGCCGGTGCGATGACCATCGATCAGCGAGACCATGGCATCGCGGCGCGCCGGCTGCTGGATGTAATAGTAAACGGGCAGAGTGATGATGCCGGCTCGCAGGTCCGAACCAGCAGGCTTGCCCAATGTCTGGGCGTCGGCCACAAAGTCGAGGATGTCATCGATAATCTGAAAAGCCATGCCCAGATGATGACCGAAACGGCGCAAGGCTTGTTCGTGTTCAGGGGGAGCCTCCCCCAAAACGGATGGGCTTTGGGTGGCCAGTTCCAGCAGGGCGGCGGTTTTGCCGTAGATGCGCTCGTAGTAACTCCCTTTGGGCTGGCTCCAGTCGCGCATACTAAAAGCCTGCCGCAATTCGCCGTCCACGATGATCTGCAAGGCCTGGGCAAAGAGCCGGATCACACGCGGATGCTCGGTTTCGGCGACCAGGCCGGCAGCACGGGCGAAGAAAAAATCACCGGCCATAATCGTACTGCTGGGCATCCATAGGGCATTCAGAGTAGATTTGCCGCGGCGTAGCAGGGCGCCATCGACCACGTCGTCATGCACCAGCGTGGCCGTGTGCAACGATTCGATGGCAGCGGCCAAGCTGATGAGATGGTGGTGCTGGGTGGGAGGATAAAAACGGCCGGCCAGCAAGGTGAGCGTGGGCCGTACGCGTTTTCCGCCGCTGCGGACCAGTCCTTGCAGGGCATCGGCCAGGGGTGCATAGTCGGATTTCCCCACGGCCTGGGCCATTTTGGTTTCGACGGCAGCGAGATCAGCGGCTACAAGTGCGCGGGCGGAATCTAAAGACATTGGTGGCATCCTGTCATGGTGGCCGGTACCCTTCCTATGCAGGCAGCGCAAACAGTGTGCGAGCCGTGGCTGTGGTCAGCGCTGCCACTTCGGCAACGGTCAGTGCCCACAACTCGGCCAGTTTCCCGGCCACCGCCTGCACCCGAGCGGGTTCGTTGCGCTGGCCGCGCCAGGGATGCGGGCTGAGATAGGGGGCGTCGGTCTCGATGAGAAGGCGGTGAGGGAGCAGTTGGCTGGCCAGGGCTTGCAGTGCCCGGGCATTCTTAAAGGTGACCGGCCCTGCCAGGCTGAGCACAAATCCCAGCTCGTAGGCTTCGTGTGCCATGGCCAGATCGCCGGAGAAACCGTGCAACACGCCCACAAACGGCCGTTGGGCCAGAGGCGTGCCGGGCAAGCGCTGTCGCACCCAGTCTTGCAATTCGGCCATGATCAGATCATGCGTTTCGCGGTCGTGGAGCACCACCGGTAAGCCCAACTCCGCGGCCAGGTCGAGTTGGAGCCGCAGCACGCTTTGTTGGGTGGACAGGGGCACACGTTTCCAATAATTGTCGAGGCCAATTTCGCCGATGGCCACCACACGGGGGTGGGCAGCCAATGTCCGTAGCTCGCTGAGCATCCCGGGCTGAAAATCGGCGCAGTCATCGGGGTGGATGCCCACTGCCGCATAGACAGCGTCGTAGCGCTCGGCCAGCGCCACCGCCGCCCGGCTGCTGGGCACATCTATCCCTTGCGTGATCATGGCCACCACACCGGCCTCCTGTGCCCGGGCGATGACCGCATCACGATCCTGGCGGAAATGTGGCAGGTCGAGATGGCAGTGGGAATCGATCAACGGTGGGATCAACGGGGTGCTTCCGAAAATCAGACGTTGGCTTCGAGTCCGGCCAGCTTCATGCCGTCGGCCAGAATCGCCGCCACTTTATCGCCGTGGGTGGTTTCGCAGTACACGCGGATCAAAGGCTCGGTGCCGCTAAAGCGCACCAGCAGCCAGCCGCCGTCTTCCAGCTCGAATTTGTAGCCGTCTGTGGTGACTTTGCCCGTGACCTTGAGGCCGCCCACAAACGGGGGTTGTGCCGCGTCTAACCGGGCCTGCGACTCAACTTTGAACTCATTGGACGCCAGTCGGGTGTCGATGCGATCGTAATAATGCGGGCCGCCCACCAGCCCGAACAGGCGCTCAAGCAATTGCGTGGGTTTGAGCCCGGTGCGTACCATCAGGTCCAGCAGGAACAGATTGCTGAGGATGCCGTCACGTTCGGGCACATGCCCGCGAAAGGCATAGCCGCCGCTCTCTTCGCCGCCGATGAGGGCATCGACTTCCATCATCTTGGGTGCCACATACTTGAAACCTACGCCGGTCTGATACACAGGGACATCAAAACGCTGGCCCAGCTTTTCGAGCATGGAGGTGGTGCTGAGGGTCTTGACAATGGGACCGCGTTGGCCGCGGACATCCAGAAAATACATGGCCAACAAGCCGAACACACGCAACTGATCGATAAAATGGCCCTGCTCGTCGCCAAAACCACAGCGGTCGGCGTCACCATCCATGATGCAAACGGCATCGGCGCCATAGCGCACGCCGGCGGCCAGACCGGCATCGACATTGGGGGGGATGGGCTCGGGCCGGCGCATCTCGGGGAAGATGGGGTTGCGCTCGGCATGGATTTCGATCACCCGCGTCGTGCCCCCGGCCAGCAATCCACTCAGCCAGCCAGCGCCATTGCCCCACATATTGTCGACCACCACGGTCAGTCCGGCATCGATGATGGGCTGCACATCGATCAGGCGGTGCACCTGTGCGATGTAGGCGGGCTTGGGATCGAAGGATACGATCAACCCCTGCTCCAGGGCCGATGCAGCATCGAGGCGCTGCACTTCGGATATGTCATCGGGGATGGCCGCCTCGATTTGCTTGAGTCCGGCAGGATCGATGGCGCCTCCGTGGGCATCGCGCACCTTGAAGCCGTTGTCGGAGGGGGGATTATGGCTGGCGGTGATGTTGATGGCGCCGATGGCCTGCCGCTCCACCACGCTGTAAGAAATCACCGGTGTGGGGGTGCCGGCGCCGGCAAAATGCACGGGGATGTTGTTCCCGGCCAACACTTCGGCCGCGGCTGCCGTAAAATCCTCGGCGCCGAAGCGCTTGTCGCCACCGACGACAACGCCCTGTTGCACCTGTGCGGGCGAGTAGGTTGCCTGCAGATAGCGGACAAAGCCCTGGGTGCAGCGGCGGACATTGTCGAAGGTGTACTCTTCGGCAATTTTTCCGCGCCAGCCGTCCGTGCCAAAAACGATTTTGAATGCCATGACGATGGTTCTCCTACCAGTTGATATTGGGGGTTGAACTTGAAGGTTCGGTCGTTTCCAGCAGAGCCAGATCGGCTTCGACCATGAGTTGTACGAGTTCGGCGAATGTCACTGAGGGCTCCCAGCCCAGCTCTGTCCGGGCTTTGGTCGGATTTCCCACCAGCAAATCGACTTCGGCAGGTCGATAATAACGGGGATCGATGACCACATACTTTTCCCAGTCGAGATTCACGTGCTTGAAGGCGATGCGCACAAATTCGCCCACGCTGTGTGTCTCACCCGTGGCCAGCACATAATCATGTGGCTTATCCTGCTGCAACATCATCCACATGCCTTCCACGTAGTCGGGCGCATAGCCCCAATCGCGGCGCGCCTCGAGATTACCCAGGCGCAACTCGCTGGCCAGGCCGGCAGCGATGCGAGCGACGCCCCGCGAAACCTTGCGCGGCAGGAATTCCAGGCCGCGGCGTGGGGATTCATGATTAAAAAGGATACCGGATACGGCGAACATATCGTAGCTTTCGCGATAGTTGACCGTGATCCAGTGCCCGTACAGTTTGGCTACCCCATACGGACTACGGGGATAGAAGGGCGTGCTTTCGCTTTGCGGGACCTCCCGCACTTTGCCGAACATCTCGCTGCTGGAAGCCTGATAAAAGCGAATGGTCTTATCGACGATACGGATGGCTTCGAGCATACGCGTCACACCCAAAGCCGTCACTTCGCCTGTGAGCAAGGGCTGCGAGAAGGAGGTGGGGACAAAGGATTGGGCGGCGAGGTTGTAGATTTCGTCGGGGCGATGCTCTTCCAGTACATGGATGAGGCTCACCGGATCGATGAGATCGCCCTGAATGATTTGGATGCGATCCTGAATATGTTTGAAGCGGGTGAAGTTGCCGGTGCTGCTGCGTCGCACCATGCCAATGACTTCGTAGTCTTTTTGCAGCAAAAAATCGGCCAGATAGGAGCCGTCTTGACCGGTGATGCCGGTGATGAGCGCTTTAGGCATAGAAATTTTCCTTTTTGATCGTGGATTCGAGTGAAAGACGATTTACAGGCGCTGCCGCCAGTCAGCCAGAATATCGCTGAGCGTCTTTTGCAACGGAATTTGGGGGGACCAGCCGGTGGCTCTTTGCAGGCGGTCGGGGTCACAAACGATGATGGGGATATCCGCGGGGCGTATGCGGTTGGGGTCTTGTTCCAGGGTGATGGGGATCTTTGCCTGGGCCAGATAGCTATCGAGGATGGTGCGGATGCTGACGGCACGACCGCTGCCCACATTGTAGACGGCGCCGGCTTTGCCGTGCTGCAAGATTTGCCAGTAGGCTCGTACCACGTCACGTACGTCGGTAAAATCGCGCTGCGCCGACAGATTCCCGTGGCGCAAGGTGGGCGGTGCTTTGCCAGCTTCGATACGGGCGATCTGGCGGGCAAAGCTGGAGGTGACGAACATCTCGTTTTGACCGGGCCCAATGTGATTGAAAGGGCGGACGCGGATCACGTGCAGGTTGTGGCTGCGGTGGTATTGCCAGCCCAACAAGTCTTCGGCCACCTTGCTCACGGCATAGGGCGAGGTGGGGCGCAGGGGCGTCTCTTCATCGATGGGCAGGTCTTCGGGCCGGATTTCGCCGTATTCCTCTCCCGAGCCGATGACCAAGACCCGGGCATCCAGCTTTGCCAGGCGCACGCCTTTGAGAATATTGATCAGGGTGAGCACGTTTTGTTCGAACGTGGGCCAGGGATGTTTCCACGAAACCGGCACAAAGGATTGGCCGGCGAGATGAATGATGAAATCGGGATGCCAGCGGGTGAGGATCTCGGCCACAGCCGCCTCCTCACGTAAATCCAGTTGTTCGGTATGCACACGGTTAGCGGGCCACGCGTGCCGAGGCTGACGCCGATAGATCGTGCCGATGATTTCCTGCTCGGTGTCAGTGAGTAAATAATGGATCATGTGGCCACCGACAAAGCCGGCGGCCCCTGTTACCAAAGTACGCATACAATGTTCATTATAGCAGAGCCGCGGCGCTGCTCCAATCTGCCCGCGGTTTGGGAGTGTGCATCAGGCTTTTGGATAAGTTTTGGCTTTGGCTCCACCGCAGGATTTTTGCAGCCCCAAAAAGAAGCGCCGGACTTTACGTCCGACGCTGTTCCGTTGTGGTGCCCCCACTCCGACTCGAACGGAGACGTCCAAATGGACACAGGCCCTCAACCTGCCGCGTATGCCAATTCCGCCATGGGGGCACAACGTGGTCACATTATACGAATGCAACGCCACCTTGTCAAAATGTGATGAGGCGAAGGGTGTGTCCCCGGAATTTGGGCGTAAGGTTGGAGGTGGCGCTGCGGCGCATCACGGATGCGCCGAGCGCTTCCTTTTTTCGTGTGTTGGCCGCATCCGTCTGACCGGGGCCAAGCGCACCCGCCGACCGCCCGGCGATAAATCGCAGGGCACCAAAACAGCGCCGGGTGAACCCGGCTTGGTCGTGGGTACGATTCATTTGCCAAATGCCGGGGACGCACCTCTTGGAGCAGCTTTTCGTGCGCCAAGAGAGGGCGAGCAATTTCGGCAAGATTGCGCTGTGGCAAAGATGCTTTTGCGATGTACCCGCTT
>JAADGC010000163.1 GCA_013152585.1 Chloroflexota bacterium | reverse complement strand
AATCGGCCATCGCCGCCCGATCTTCGCCACATGGAGAGTCGGCGAAGGCCGACTCCTGGCCGCAGGCCTGAAGAGCCTGACTTCAGTCAGCGAGTGCAAAACGAAAGGTCTCACTCAGTTTGATTTTCGCCAGATTCCAGTTGGAATTGCTGCCCCCTTAGGCCTTGTTGACAGAACAATAAGCAGTCATTACACTAAAACAACTCTCCTTTTCCCATTCCCCCACAGGAGCAACTGTTATGTCAAACTCGAATCCGTGGCTACTCTTACTGGCCGGCTTCCTACTGGGCTTTGTCGTGGAATGGCTGATAGAGCTATGGTATTGGCGCCGTCAACGCATGGCATCGCAGCAGCAGACCGAGTTGCTGCGCAACAAGGTGCATGCCCAGGCCGCCGAACTGTCTGCTGCCAATGCCCATCTCGAAGCACTCAGGGCCGCCGCCGTCGACCCGCCGACCGTGGCGCCATCGCCCCCGGCCCCACCCCCGGTACCCGAACCAGTTGCTCCCACTGACCTCCCCCCCAGCGAAACCGCCCCGTCCGACGTGTCCGACTCTGAGCTCACATCACCGCAAGCCCCCGCGTTTGCAGCAGCACCTGCCGAACCTGAGTTCGAAGCGCCACAGCCGCCTCTCCCCGGCTTCGGGGCTGGCCTGCCCGACGTCCCCGACACAGCCAGCACCGAGACATCCCCCCCGGTGTCCCCGGCGCCCAGCGACGATCTCACCTGCATCAAAGGCATTGGCGCCCGATTTGCCCAAGTCCTGCAGGAGGCCGGCACCACACGTTTCGTCGAACTGGCCCGGCACACGCCCGCTGAGCTGCAAGCCATCGTGCAGGCGCCGGCATGGCGCAAAGTCAACTACGATGACTGGATCATCCAGGCGCAGGCGCTGGTGGATTCGCCCCCGCCCGTGGCCACAGGGGATGATCTCACCCTCATCGACGGGGTTGGCCCCGCCTTTGCCAGTCGCCTGCAAGAGGCAGGCATCAAGGATTTTGCGATGCTGGCGAGTGCAGACGCTGAAACACTGGCCGACATCATCCGTGCCCCCGAATGGCGACGCCCCGACTTTGCAGACTGGATTGCTCAGGCCCAGGCTCGCCTCAGCTCGTAGCAGGAGCGCCTCATGGCAACTTTCGCACCTCCCCCCTATTGGCACGGCCCGCTCGACCGCTGGAAACTGGCGTTTTCCCTGCTGATGTTGGCACTGGTGGTGATATTGGGGGCGCGCTCGTCCCGAACCCCCCAATATACCACACCCGCCTTCACCTTTCCGGCGCCGGGGGCTGTCTTCAGCATGAACGCGTCTCCGCAGATCACCGGCATAGCCGACCCCGGCCACCTCATCCAGATATACGATGACGACCGCTTTTTGGGCGCCACCACGGCCGATGCCGCCGGCAACTGGAGCTACACCCTGCCCACAGCTCTCTTCCCGGGCGAGCACAATCTCCGGGCGCGCAGCCTTGCCGACGCCGATACCCCCGTTGCTACTTCCGCAAAGCTGACACTTATGATCGCCCCCGCCATGCAGCAGTCCCCGCAATTCCACATCAGGGTGGACACCTATCAGGCCGATCAGACTTTTGTGCTCAGTGGCACGGCCGACGCCAACACCACGATCCAGTTGTTCGACGGCGTCACCAGGCTGGATCAGATCGTCAGCGACGACAGCGGCCAATGGTCCTTCACCGTGCCGGGACGTTCGGCGGGCCTGCATACATTCTATGCCCGGGTGATGGGTGCCAACAACACCCCGCTCGCCAGTTCCCCACCTCTCGACATCAACATCATAGCGCCCTGACCACCTTATCGATTAGGCGTCATCTCCAGCCCCCAGCCCCCTTCCCTGCCGGCCTGGGGGCTGGGGTCAAACTGACCAAAGCTCTAACTTTCACGTCTCAATTCATGGGGAGCACTTTCGAGGCCTTACCTCCCACGCATCCGGCGGCGGGGGCGTGCGCCCACAGGGGCCGCCGCAGCCGTATCAGCGCCGGCAGCAGCCTGCTGCAACTGGCGCTGATGCTTGATCCATGCGGCGCAGTTTTCGTCATAGCCCATAAGCGCATCCGCAGCCCGGACAGCCGTCATGACTTCGGGAATCAGGGGGTTGGTGATAGCAGAGGGCATGCCAACGGCAATCGCCATGCTCACAAAATGGGCGTTCAGAGCCCGACGATTGGGCAGACCAAACGAGATGTTGGAGGCGCCACAAGTCGTGTTGCAGCCCAGCTCATCAGTAACCATGCGTACCAGTTGCAGCATCGTACGACCGGCGCCGGACACAGCCCCGGTGGGCATGGCCAAAGGATCGATGAGCACGTCTTCACGGGGAATGCCATAGGCTTCCGCCCGCTCCACGATCTTACGGGCAATTTCAAAACGCACCATCGGATCGTAAGAAATGCCGCGCTCGTCAGTGGTGACAGCAACCACGACGGCCCCGCGTTCAGCCACCAAGGGCAGCACGGCCTCCAGGCGCTCTTCCTCGCCGGTCACGGAATTAACGATTGGCTTGCCCCAGGCTGCCTGCAAGCCGGCCTCCAGTGCCGGCAAAACCGAGGAATCGATGCAGATCGGCACATCGACCACTTCCTGCACGATCCGAATAGCTTCGGTGATGACCTGCGGCTCGGTTTCGTGGGGATTGGCGACCCCCAAACCAGCATTCACATCCAAAATCTGGGCGCCGGCGGCAACCTGAGCCATGGCGTCGGCACGTACCTGGCTGAAATCGCCCTCCAGCATGGCGGCGGCCAGCTTCTTGCGCCCCGTGGGATTGATGCGCTCACCGATGATCACAAAAGGATGCCCGGCGCCGATAACAATGGTTTTTGTCGGTGATTTAACGACAGTTTCGATTGACATGGTGGATTCTTTCGCTTGAGAGATAGGAAATGGGTGGGATGAGAATAAAGGGAAAGATGCAATTTTGTAATCCGGTAAACCGGAAGGCCGGGAAGAGTTCTGCGCCTGCTGCCATTGGCCCGGTTCACGGATCTACACGAGGCGAAAAATGACGTAGACAGGGTTCATGCGATCTAGCTGACGGCAACACCTCCGTTGATCCGCAGTGTTTGGCCGGTGATATAGCTGGCGGCCGGGGATGCCAGCCATAGGATCGCCTGGGCGATGTCGTCGGGTGTGCCCCAACGCAACAGCGGGATCTGCTGGCGAATTCTTTCTTTACGGGCGCTACTCACTTCCTCGCCCCAGGCTGTTTCGATCCAGCCCGGCGCCACACAATTCACCCGCACAGCAGGCGCCAGGGCCCGGGCCAAGGCGCGGGAATAATCCATAATGCCGCCTTTGGCCAAAGCGAACAGGCGTCCCGATGCCGTCATCTCAGCCCCCACTTCGGCCTGATCCCAACCGATGTTGATGATGTGCCCCTCGCCTTGCTGCAACATGCGCTCTCCCACCACCTCACTGCAAGTCACAGTGCCCCACACATCCACGGCCAGCAGTTGCTCGAGCTTCTGCCGCCAGTTCAAGCGATATCGCCCCCCGCTGAGAATATCGGCGCCGGCATTATTCACCCACAAATCCACATGCCCCTGCCAGGCCCACGCCACCTCCACCAGATGCGCCACATCGTCTGCTACGGAGACATCGGCAGGGATGTGACAGCCCTGCGCGCCCAGGGCCGCCAGTTGCGCCAGCACCACGCGGCCGCGCACGTCAGCCTCACGGCTGTTGATGATCACATCGGCTCCGGCAGCCGCCAGCGCCAAAGCTGTGGCCTGGCCAATGCCACGGGTGCCGCCGGTGACCACGGCGACCAGGCCTGTGAGCTTGCGGGAATCGTCGGGCATAGAAGGCTCCACGGGTCAGGCTCCCTGTCCGTTTGGGCTCAGCAATTCCGACCGGGCACCGTAAAGGGCCGGGGAAGGGCAAAAATGGAGGTCAATGGGGATGAGCATGGGAGAAACGAACCACTGATATATGAGGGATTCGCCCATTATACCGCACAACCCCAGCGGAAAGCACAAAACAGACCCCATCACGATCACAAAGCAAAGCCGCTGGCCAGGCGCCAGCGGCTTTGTAACGTTAAAGTCCGGTTAGTTGAAGAAAGTCATCAGCCTGCTGGCCAACATGATATCACCGGTGACCTTGATCTTGCCGGTCATAAAAGCCTGCATGCCGTCCAGGCGTCCGGCCATCATATCTGCGTAATCGCTGGCATCCATGATGATGGTGAGTGTGGGATCTTCCGCCTCGCCCTCTTCCACGGTGCAGGTGCCGTCGGCAATGCGGGATTGCCACTGACTGCCCCCGTCCCCCGTGAGATTGTATTGGATAACGGCATTGACGCCTTGAGCTTTGGTGGGATTGAAAGCAGCGGGCATATCGGCCATCATACGGCGGATTTTGACATCGAGATCAGACATGGTTGGCTCCTTTTGCAAAAGAACGTAGGTCGAAGATAGAAAGGGTGATTATACGCTATTTCAGCTCGTTGCGAGAATAACCGAGAATGCGCCGGGCGACGATGAGGGTGTTGATCTGGCCGGTACCTTCGTAGATATCGTTGATCTTGGCGTCACGCATCCATTTTTCCACCAGCAACTCCCGGCTGTAGCCCAGGGGGCCCAAAAGTTCGACACATCTCTGTGTGATGTGGGTGACAACTTTACCCGATTTCACCTTGGCCATCGAGGCCTCGAGGCTGTTGGACTGACCCGCATCCATGAGGGCCGCCGAGCGTACGGTGAGCAGCCAGCCCGCCTTGAGCTGAGCTTCCATATCCAGAAGATCACGTTGCACGGCGCTGAGCTGGTGATAGGGGGCGTCGGTGGGGATGTGGATGCCTTGTTCGGCCAGCGTATCGCGGGTGAATTCGAAGGCAGCGCGGGCAATGCCCATGGCGCTGGCTGCCACCCAGGGCCGGCTGGAATCGAAGGTCTTCATGGCGCCCTTAAAGCCTTTTTCGGTTTTGACGCCGGATTTTTTCAGTTCGGGACTACCGAGGATATTGTCGTAGGGGATGCGGCAATCCTGGAACACGATGGCAGCGGTGTCACTGGCCCGAATGCCCAACTTTTCATCCAGCTTGGTGACAGTCATGCCGGGTGTGCCGGCTTCGACGACAAAGGGACGCATGCCCGCTCGCCCCAGGCTGCGGTCGAGCGTAGCCCAGACGACCAGAATACCATCACTTTCGCGAGCAGCCAGACTGCCGCTGGTCACGAATATCTTCTCACCGTTGAGCACCCATTCGTGGGTCTCGGCATCCAGTCGGGCAGTGGTTCGGATGTTGCTGGTGTCAGAACCGGCCTGGGGTTCGGTCATGCACATGGCGCCCCATTTGGGCTCGCCATGGGTAAAGCGGTGCAAAAACCGCTCCTTCTGCTCGGGCGTGCCCACGGCTTGCACTGCTGCACCTGCCAGCGCACTGGCCGGAATGCAGAGATAAATGCCGGCGTCGCCCCAGGAAAGGTTCTCGATCATGTGGATCATGCGCACCTGGAAGGTGGATTGTCGGGGCTGATCCTTGTCAGAGGGCTTGTGTCCGTCTTTCGGCGTCACCAGCGAGCGTCTGAGACCGGCGGCCTCTATCTGCTGGATGAATGGCAAGATGAAGTTGATATATTCCCAGGGGCGCTCGTGTTCGTGCTCGTCGAAATGACGGGACACCTTGCGCATCACCTGCTCGGCTACCATGCGGGTGAGGTTGGTCTGATTCTGTACACTTTTGGGGACTGCAAATTCGATTGGCATAATGACCTCCTAGACCATGACGGTGCCCACGAGCGTAGAAAGGCCGCGGGCATTGCGCAGCCACAGTTCCACCGGATGTTCACGAATGTACCCATGACCGCCTAATACTTGCACGGCGCCATCGGTGACTTTCAGGGCCATGTCGGCGGCATAGTGCGTGGTTAAATAAGCTTCATGGCTGGCGTCCTGGCCATTGTCGAGCTTCCAGGCTGCTTCCCACACCATAAGACGGGTGGCGTCGATTTCGATGGCCATTTCAGCCAGCATAAAGGCGATGGACTGCCGGGAAGCAATGGGTTCGCCAAAAGCGATCCGCTCCTTGGCGTAATCACGTGCATATTCATACGCAGCCCGAGCAATGCCTACCCCCAGGGCGCCCACTGCAACCCGGCTGCTATCGAGCATGGCTGCCAAATTCAGGCCAGCCTCGCCCCCCAAACGCTGGTCCGCCGACACGTGCACATCGTGCAGGCTGAGGCTATAGGTTTGCAAGGCGTTCATGCCCATCCACAAATTGCGGTCGCCCACATCCAGGCCGGCGCTGTCGGCAGGGACTAAAAACGCCTGCGTACTGTCGGATTCCTCGTCGTGGGCGTAAACCAGGAACAACTCGGCGTCAGCGGCATGAATCACCATGGTTTTGTTGCCATTGAGCACAGTAACATCGCCCTGGCGGCAGGCCGTGGTGTGCAGGCGGTGGGGATCAAAAAGGATGACCGGTTCCAGGAAGGCGGCGGCCATTTTAGGCATATCGGCTTCGCTGAATTGCGGCAGGTAGGTCTGTTTTTGGGCTTCGGTGCCAGAGAACAGGATGGGAACAGCGACCAGATCGGGGGCCAGCAGCTCCAAAGTCAGGGCGGCATCGCCGTAGGCCAGCTCTTCGGTGTAGAGCACGCCATTGAGCAGCGAGTGCTCGCCAAAACCGCCATATTCTTCGGGGATGGAGGCTGGCAAC
The DNA here is from genome assembly GCA_013152585.1 of Chloroflexota bacterium. Taxonomy (GTDB): domain Bacteria; phylum Chloroflexota; class Anaerolineae; order J102; family J102; genus JAADGC01. Next base: position 8,754 of record JAADGC010000163.1, on the reverse strand, counting down.
AGACCCAACTCCCAGCCTGTCTGCACGACATCGGCCGGGGCCTGGCCTGATTCTTCGGCCTGGCGATAGACTTTGCGTAGCGTACGCGTGGCATAGCGGTGCACAGCATCGGTCAGCATACGCTGTTCATCGGTGAGATCAAAGGAGTACATCGGCTCTTTCCTTGAACGACTTGATTAAATGGGATTGGTGGAGTCCTGCAGGTTTTCGAAAATACCCGCAGCACCCATGCCACCGCCGATACACATCGTGACCAGACCATAGCGGCTGTGGCGACGTTTCATTTCGAAGATGAGCTGGGTTGTCAGCTTGCAGCCGGTGGCACCGAGGGGATGCCCCAAAGCAATGGCGCCACCATTGACATTGGTGCTCTCGGGATCCAGCCCCAGGGTGCGGATCACAGCCAGGGACTGAGCCGCAAAGGCCTCGTTCAGCTCGATCAAATCGATGTCGGCCAATGACAATCCGGCCAGCTTCAGGGCTTTGGGAATGGCGGCAATAGGGCCTACGCCCATCACTTCGGGAGCGACTGCTCCCACCGCAAAGGCCACAAAACGCGCCAGGGGTTGGAGCCCTAACGCCTCGGCCTTTTGGCGTGACATCACCACCACAGCGGCGGCACCGTCGCTGGTCTGGCTGCTATTGCCGGCGGTCACGGTGCCGTTCACCTTGAAGACGGGGCGCAACCGGGCCAATGATTTCAGGCTGGTGTCGTAGCGCACACCTTCGTCCACGGCGAACTGGGTTTCGCTGCTTTGTGGTTGGCCGTTTTCATCTACCCAGCGTTCGTGCACGGGCACGGGCACAGTTTCTGCCTGGAATTTGCCGGCCTGAATGGCGGCCGCCGCCCGTTGGTGGGAACGCAGGCTGAAGGCGTCTTGATCTTCACGGCTGACGTGATATTGTTCGGCAACGTTCTCGGCCGTCAGGCCCATGCCCATGTACACGCCGGGATGTTTGGTTGCCAGCGTAGGATCGGCAGAGAAGACATTGCCACCCATGGGCACGCTCGACATGCTTTCGATGCCGCCGGCCACCATGCAGTGGCCGAAACCGGCCATGATGCGCTCAGCAGCAATGGCGATGCTTTGCAAGCCGGAGGAACAGAAGCGATTCACGGTCATGCCGGGTACGCTATCGGGCAGGCCGGCGGCATGGACAATGATACGACCTATTTGCATCCCCTGCTTGCCCTCGGGGAAGGCACAGCCGATGACAACATCCTCGATATCTTCCGGTTGTAAGCCGGGGGCACGATGGATCGCCTGGCGCAGGACCAGGGCGCCCAGATCCTCGGGGCGAACATTACGCAGACTGCCGCGCGGGGCCTTGCCGACCGGCGTGCGGACTGCAGATACAATGACAGCTTCGTGGGGCATAAGAATCTCCCTTTTATGCGTGAAAACTCGAAACGAGTGTGTGGTAAAAGTTAATTACGCAACGGCTTGCCGGTCTGCAACATGTGCCACAACCGGGCCTGCGTCAACGGTTCACCGGCCAACGAAAGCAATGCTTCGCGCTCGAGATCGAGGAAGTACTGCTCGTCCACCCATTGCGGCTGACTGAGATCGCCGCCGCAAACCACATAAGCGACTTTGTTGGCCACTTTGGCGTCGTGTTCGCTAATGAAACCGGCCAGGCGTTGCATTTCGATATAGACCTGCAGGGTGGCCAGAGCATCACGGCCGGCAGCGTAGCAATTTTTGACCGGGAATGTGGGGCGATAGCTGGTGGCCGCCATGGCCAGCACCTCGGCTTTGGCTTCGGCGATGAGATGATCCTTGTTCATGACAATGCGGTCGCAGTCCGTGAGGAAGCCCAGTTGCCGGGCTTCGACAGCACTGGTGGCGATCTTGGCCGTGGCAATGGTCAGCGAAACATCCTGCACATATTTGTCGATGCCGGGATGCTGAATCCGGGCAGCCGGTGAAATCACGCGCCGGACTAATTCCTTGGTGCCGCCGCCCGCGGGCAGGATGCCCACGCCGACTTCGGGCAGGCCCATGTAGGTTTCGGCGGCTGCCACAATACGGTCGGCTGCCATCGAGACTTCGGCACCGCCGCCCAGGGCCATGTTAAAGGGAGCCGCCACCACGGGTTTGCTGAGGGTGGTGAAGGCCCGGCGCATGCTTTGCAGCTTCTTTGACAGATCTTCCAACGTGTCCCAGGCGCCCTGCTGGGCATTGACGGCAATGAGGAAGATGTTGGCGCCGGTCGAGAAGTGCTCGCCCTGATTGCCGATGACCAGGCCCACATGGTCACGCTCGATGCGGGCGACCGTTTCTTCTACAATGGCGAGGATGTCGAGATCGAGCATGTTCATCACCCGGCCATTGGGGGTGGTGGCATGAAATTCGAGCAATGCAACGCCGTCGCCGATATCGAGCAGGGAGGCGCTGGCATTGCTGAGGATCACCTGCTGTGCTTTCGCCCGCACCTCGTCAAGGATGATGAGCTTGGGATCGGGTTGGACGTTGACGTAGCCCTGGCCGATGACCCAGCGCTGCTTCTTGCCACGGTACGTGCGATAAAAGCTCTTGGCGCCGGAATCGAGCATCTCCTGCACCCAGGTCGGCAGGGCCAGACCCTCTTCCTGCATACGGGCAGCCGTTCTGGCCACGTCCAACATGTCCCAGATTTCAAAGGGTCCCACCTGCCACGAAAATCCCCATTTCATGGCATTGTCCACGGCCAGGGGGTCTTCGCTGATCTCGGGCATGACCGAGGCGGCGTAATGTAATGTGTGCGAGATGGTGTACCACACAAATTCGCCCGCTCGATCTGTGGCCTCAATCATGCCTCGCAGGCGTTCGGGCAAGGGTTTGTGGCGCCACTGCCCCACGCTTTCGAAGCGGGGCTTGGGCATGGCCTCGTGCTCCATGGTTTTCAGGTTCAGGGGCCAGAATGCCTTTTTACCCTCGACCCGCACCTGCTTCGAGAAACCGATCCTGGTCTTGTTGCCCAACCATTTGTGTTCGATCATGGTTTGCAGCACACGGCTAAACTCGGGCGATTTGAGCACCTCCCGCTCGGGATCATGTGGGATGAGCTCGTACAGGTTGACGCCGATGGCGGCGAGAATGTCGATGCCGACCAGATCGGCCAAGCGGAAGGTGCCGGTCTTGGGACGGCCCACCAGGGGTCCGGTGAGGAGATCGACTTCGGGAATGGTGAAATCGTGTGCCACAGCGTAGCTGATGGTTTGGGCCGAGCCGATAAAGGCCAGGCGGTTGCCGATGAAATTGGGCGTATCCTTGGCCAAAACCACGCCTTTGCCCAGCACCTCGGTGGCGAAAGCACGCATATCAGCAAGCACGTCGGCAGCGGTGTCGGCGGTGGGGATAAGCTCGATCAACTTCATGTAGCGGGGCGGATTGAAGAAGTGTGTGCCCAAAAAATGCGCCCGAAAATTGTCGCTGCGCCCCTCGGCAATGGCATGGATGGGTAGGCCGGAGGTGTTGGAACTGACGATACATGTGGGCTTGCGCACGGCTTCGATCCGTGCCATCAGGCTCTGTTTGATATCCAGCCGCTCGACGATTGCCTCGATAATCCAGTCTGCCTCAGCCAGCCACTCAAAGTGATCGTCAGTATTCCCCAGCGTAATTAAAGCCGCTGTTTTGGCGCTAAACAGATTGGCAGGTTTGGCCTTGCGCATGCGTGCAAACCCCTCTCTGACAATACGGTTGCGCACTTCGGGGCTGGCGAGCGTGAGTCCGTTAGCCTCCTCCTTGGCGGTGAGGGCATTGGGCACAATGTCCAGCAAATAGGTGGGAATGCCGGCATTGGCGAGATGGGCGGCGATGGCGGCGCCCATGGTGCCTGCGCCAATTACAGCAACCCGACGAAATGTTCGGTGCATGAGGCTGTCTCCTTTGACGTGCGAAGTGGTGTTGTAACAAAACAGTTGGAGCGGGGGAAAAAGGAAACTCCAAGCAAGCCGGGAGTTGTATAAAACCCAACGGTGGAGGCCACCCGGCTATGTGTTTTGGATGTGTCGTACGCTAATATTCATACCATAAGTTGCGCCAACTTGCAAATAGCATGACGCAATGCGTAATCACATATGCTGTTATGCGTTATATGAGAGCGCCCGCATCTCAGGGGTCTCACGGTGACCGCCGGGAGGTCTGAAATGCCCCTCTTGCCATATCTTGACAATTCAAGCAGATGACGCTAATCTATAGACAACTCTCTATGCGAAGGAAGCAGACCCATGTCCCAAAACGATCTTTTCAGCCAGAGTGATGAGCCTCTCGATGTCGGTAAAGCTGCCAAACCGGTCGCATCCCTGCCGTCGAATCTCACCCCTGCCAGCACATTGTCTGCGGCCATGGCGCCGTATCAAGACTATATGACCTCCCAGGGTATGTCGCCCAACACCATCAAGGCTTTTATGGGGGATGTGCGCCTGATCGGCCGCTATTTCAAGTTCAAGGAACAGCATCCTTCCCTTCAGGAAATCACCACCGACGACCTGAACCAATTTCTACATTGGCTGCGCCACGAGCGCCGCAACCCGGCCGGCGAATTAGTGCCGTGTAGCCCCAAATCATACGCCCGCCGTGTCACTACGCTCAAATCCTTTTTCGGCTGGCTACACCACTCCGAAGTGCTGGCCCTGGACCCTGCCGTCCCCGTGATCCAGGAAAGCGTACGCGCCCCCCTGCCCCGCATCCTGCACGATAACGAAGTCGATAAGCTTTTGCGTATAACGCGCGATCTGCTGTGGTCGCCCACCAAGCCCGATGCCCGCCCTTATCTGATTGCGCTGATCGTGTTGCAAACGGCCCTGAAAAAGAGCGAAATGATGAACCTGTACCTGGCCGATGTCGACGCCTCGAATCCCCGGGAACCGACGATCATGGTACGCTATGACAACCCTCGCTACGCGCACAAAGAACGCAAACTGGCGCTGGGCCCGGCCTTTTTACCGGTGTACAACCAATACCGCCGCAGCTACCAGCCCCAAAAATTCATCTTCGAGTGTTCAGCCCGCAACCTGGAATATGTCCTGGCCGATGCGGCGGCGCTGGCAGGCATCGAAGGTGGCGTGTCATTCGAGAGCCTGCGCTGGACCTCGGCGGTGCGCTCGTATCGCTTCGGCACCCCACCAGAAGCATTGCGCAAAAAGCTGGGGCTCAGTGCCATCACCTGGCGTGAGACCTTCGAGAAGATCAAGACACTGGCCAGCCCCGGGCTATGACAACCGGGTTTGGCCGCAAAATGTGTACGAGATGAGCAGGCGCCCAGGAACCCGGAAAGCCGGGTCGATTCCGGCCGGCGCCGTTTGGTCGTTCAGGCCAGTCTTTGCCACTGCACGCCTGATGCGACCTGGGGGCGGTAGATGGCCGAGGCGCCGGCCTGCTTGAGTACCTGCACCAGGGGCGAGATGTCGGCATGGGGCCAGAGGGAAATGATGGTACCGCCACTGCCGGCGCCAGCCAGCTTGGCCCCCCAGGCACCGGCGGCCAGCGCCGCCTGTATCAGGCGCTCGTTCGATGCGCCCGAACCACCCAGGTCACGCTGGATGGCATGATTTTCATTCATCAATTGCCCCAGCAACTTCCAGTCGGCGGTGAGCAGTGCTTTTTTACCCAGGCGGGCGATTTCGGTGATGCGCGCATAACTGCGCACGACCAGCGCTTCTCCATCCAGCCAGCGCTCTCGCAGGGGTTTATGCACCTCGGTGGATGAATGGCGCACGCCGGTGTAACCCAGCACGAATGGCAGGTCGCTGACGTGCGGATGCAGGGGCTCGATAGTAGCAAAAAGCTCTGCTTCCACATCGCGGTAGTATTGTTTGCCGCGAAAGTCCATGTAGTTCAGGCCGCCGAAGGTGCACATGTAGGCGTCTTGATAGCCACACACCACCTTGAGATAATTGAGCTCGATGTAGCGGGCACGCTCGGCCAGGCGGTAAAGATTGGGGGTCTCACCCATCCACTGCATGATGGCGCCCAGCATGGCCACGACCAAGGCGGTGGAACCCGCCATGCCGCTTTGCAGGGGGATGTCGCTGCTGTAACTGATACGGCAGGCCAACGGCGGCAGGTGCAGATAATCGAGGATGGCGCGGGGGATGTCGAATAGATCATGCTGGGGGCGAAGGTCAGAACGGTCGCGTATGCCCAGGCTTTGGCCGTTGGTGTGCAGGATGAGCCCGGACGCCGGTTCGATTCGCACCTGCGCCCGCATATCGACAGAACATGAGAGTACCGCCCCGCCGTACATGTCGGTGGGATTGCCGATGATCCCCGCCCGACCGGGGGCGGAGCACAGAAGCGGGGTGGGGTCAGAGTTCATAGGCCAGGGCTTTGATGTATTTGCGCACCATATAGCCATAACGTTCGTCGGCCAGGGCGAAGTCGATGAAGGCGCGATAGTAACTCTCGAAGTTCCCGACGTCGTAGCGTTTGTGGGCGGGGTTGAGCAACCAGGCGTAGACAGGTTGTTCCATGCGCACCAGCCAGCGGATGGCGTCGGTGAGCTGAAGCTCGCCTTGCCTGTCGGGGACAATGCGGGAGAGCGCTTCGAAGATGATGGGGCTGAAGACGTAGCGGGCGGCCACGGCCAGATGCGAGGGCTCTGTGCCGGCAGGCGGCTTTTCGACAATGTCGTTGACAACCATGGGCTCACCTGGCGTGGGCTCCATGGCGCCAACATCGATGATGCCATAGCGGAAGGTCTCATCAGGAGGCACGATCTCGACGGCGATGATGGCGGCGGCACCGAGGCTGAGATGAGCATTCATCATGGCTCGCAAAGGCGCATCCGGATTCTCGCCCCCGATCAGGCTGTCGCCCAAAGCAACCACGCAGTTCTGATTTTCCACAAAATCTGCGCCCAGGCTGACAGCGTGCCCCAGGCCCTGGGGCTCACTCTGGCGGGTGAAAAAGAAACGGGAGCGGCCTTCGAGGAAAGCCAGATCCTGGAGAAGGGCTTCGTTGCCAGCCCGCTTGAGTGCAGCCACCAGCGGTGGATCGGCGTCGAAATGGTCTTCGATGCTGCGTTTACGGCGGCCGGTAATGATGAGGATGTCGCGCAATTGGGCATCCTGCAGTTCATCTACCACGTATTGGATGGCGGGCTTGCGGCCCACGGGCAGCATTTCTTTGGGCTGGGCTTTGGTGGCCGGTAGCAGGCGGGTGCCCAGTCCGGCGGCGGGAATGATGGCCTTGGTAATAGGATTGGCTGGCATAGGCGTGCTCCAGAGCTAGTGGACAGGGGACGGTGGTACCGACAAGCTGCCAAACTCCGTCGTCGAAGAGCAACATGGGCACCGGGGGATATGTGAGTGCGATCAGCGGCTGTCGGTCATTACAAGGCGCGATGGAAAATGCGATGGCGCTTGTAGAAGCTGACGCCGATGGCCGCCATTTCTGCCTGCATCTTGGCGTTACCAGCGTCGATCTGCACGACTTCGGCATGTTCGTAGTTGCCATCGGCCATGGTTTTGGCGGCTTCGACAAGCATCATGGCGTCAACGCCACGACCGCGGTATTGGGGCAAGATGCCGATGCCGTTGAGGTTAATCCATTTCGTGCGTTTGAATTCCCGCAAAAGATAATACCAGCCGAAGGGGAGTAGTTTCCCACCCGAACGTTGGATGGCAGCGGAGATGTCGGGGTAGCAGATGAGGAAGCCAACGATTTTATCATCTTTCCACACCAGCTTCAGTTGTTCGGGAATGGCGATCTGCAACACACGTTTGGCGATGACCTCGCCTTCTTCGCGGGTAACGGGGACATATTCCCAGTTGTTGGTGAAGCTGTGGTTGTAGGCATCAATCACTTTGGGCACCACAGCCGCCAGTTCTGCTTTGGACTTGAAGTTGCGGACAGTGAAGCCGTAGCGCTGTTTGACTTTTTCGGCAATGCGGATGACACGTTCGGGGATCTGGTAGTCGCTGGTCAGGTGGCCAGACATGAAGTCGGTTTCGCGCTCGAAGCCCAGGCGCTTGACAAAATCGTGGTAGTAGTCGGGATTGTAAGCGATGCCGATGGCCGGGCGATGATTGAAGCCTTCTACAAGCATGCCCATGCCGTCCATGGTGAGAAAGCCTTTGGGGCCAATGATCTTGTCGAGTCCCCGTTGACGAGCCCAGTCGAAGGCGGTGTTGAAGAGAGCTTCGGCCACGGCGAAGTCGTCGATGGATTCAAACAGGGTGAAAAAGGCCGTGTGCTCCTTACGCAGGTTGTTGTAGCGGGAGTTGTCAAGCACAGCGATGCGACCGACCGGTTTACCGTCTTTTTCGGCCAATAAGAAATCAGCGTATGAATGCAGGAAGAAGGGATTTTTCTGGCGATTGAGGATCTGCCGGGCGTCGTCCATCATTTCTGGCACCCAATACGGGTCGCCAGCATAGAGTTTGTAAGGCAGTTGCACCCAGGCGGCGACGTCGGCGCGCCTGGTGGTGTCGAGTACGCGTACGTTAATCATATGATTCCTCCGGAGTGAAAAAAGCCGACCGTCAGGGAGCCGGGGCCGACATGGGTAACGATAGTTGGGTCTAAGTGCATGAGCAGGACATCAGATGTATGGTGGCGGGCCTTCTCGTGGGACGCTGGCGCTCGGCGACAGTGCCCTGACCGTCGCTGAGGCTGAGGATGGGTTTCATGATGGGTTTCATCGGCAGCAGACAGCCCAGCAAGGCCGCAGCCCCACCCGTGCGCCCGCCTTTTTGCAGATATTCGGGGGTTCTGATCATGCTGTCTCCTCCTCATACATGAACGGCAGGCGGTGAGCGGAGGG
>JAADGC010000196.1 GCA_013152585.1 Chloroflexota bacterium | reverse complement strand
GATATTGGCAGCAATTGGCCGCGGTCACCTGTCAAAGGCGGGGTTGACAGAGTTGTCTTGTTGGTTGTATCCTGAGGCAAGGACGAATTTCACGCCTTAATCCCCAAAGAAGCAGGGCTCGCCTTACGGTTTAGTTCAACCAGAGACAGTGTGGCGGCTTTCTCTGCTCACGATGGTTGGGGATCATGTTTCTTAGCGCCGCTCAACCGGCGCCTGCCGCGTGTTGGCCGCGCCACATCAATCCTTACTTCGTTGGGCTGGCTGACCACGCTCCTTTACATATTCCCGTTTCTGTTCTAGAATCTGGAACAAGCATAGATTGGGAGAACCGATAATGACGACAAGAACGGTTGACGTGTGTGAAGCCCAGACGCAGTTGAAAGAATTATTGTCCTTGGTGGTGACCGGTACAGAGATTATCCTGACCGAAAGCAGCACGCCGATTGCCCGTTTGGTGCCCATCACGCCGCGCGTGGCAGGGTTACACCCCAGAGCCATCTGGACTAGCGACGATTTCGATGAACCGCTACCGGAGGGGTTTTGGATGGGAGACGAATGAAGCTGCTGTTAGATACCCATGCCTTCATCTGGTGGGACAGTGACCCAGCGAAACTTCCAACCCAAGTTCTGGCATTGTGTCAAGATCGGGCGAACATTGTGTTGCTGAGCGTGGCGAGCGCGTGGGAAATGCAAATCAAGCTCCAGTTGGGCAAGTTGAGGCTCAATCTGCCTTTGGCAGAAGTGATTGAAAGTCAACAACAGAGTAACAACATCGAATTGCTTCCCATCACCCTGACGCACGTTTTAGCGTTGCAGGATTTGCCCGCGCACCACAGAGACCCATTTGATCGACTGCTCATTGCTCAAGCGAATGCTGAGGATGCTACTCTGGTGAGCGGTGATCCGATATTCGCGAAGTACCCGGTCAAATTGCTTTGGTAGTGCTGTTGGCCCGCCTACTCAGTCGCTCAAGCTGACGCCCATTCAGCGCACCCCGTAGCGACGTTCACAGGTCGGTTGAGGCTCTGCCTCTTGTGAGGGTGTCTTGTCGCCCGCGTGGACGCAGCTTTGCTCCGAGTCGGTAGGATCGGAAGCAAGCTTGCCACCAACATATGACCGACATGCCCGCTGCGAAAAAACACACGAATAAACGTGGAGCACCGCGGACTGCTTCAGGCTGTGTTTGAAAAGCTCAACTGTCCTGAATCCTACTCTTCATCCGCGTTTCTCCTCGGCCATCGGCGTCCTTTCTTATTGGGACGCCGAAAAACACGCATAAGGCAATAAGAAATTCCGTGTCAATCCGTGCCTTGATCCATCGCACCCGCCTGGCTCCAGCAAACTGTCAGGGAGTCAGCCGTTGCAATAGCGCTTGCAGCTCGTCGGGTAAGGGGCTTTCCAGCGTTAGCAGGCTGTGGTCGGAAGGACGCCGGAAGCGCAGCCGATGTGCGTGTAAAAAATGTCGTCCCAGCCGGTAAGGGTCCCGCCGCGGGCCGTACACGGTATCGCCCACAATGGGATGTCCCAGCGAGGCAAAATGCACCCGAATCTGGTGCGTGCGCCCGGTGTGGGGATGAGCGGACACCAGGGTGGTGCCCCCGTAAAAGGCGATGACTTCGTAACTGGTGCTGGCGGCACGGCCCTGGGGCACGATGGCCATGCGCTTGCGGTGTCGGGGATGGCGGGCGATGGGGGCGTCGATGCGGCCCTGACGGGCTTCGAGCTGGCCGATAAGCAGGGCCAGATAGGTCTTTTCGATGCTACGCTGCCGAAATTGGTCTTGCAAATAACGATGCGCCTGATCGTTTTTAGCTACGAGGATGATCCCCGACGTATCTTTATCCAGGCGATGCACAATGCCCGGGCGTTGTTCTCCCCCCACCCCCTGCAAATCGGGACAATGATAAAGGATGGCATGGACCAGTGTGCCGCTATCGTGGCCGGGCGCCGGATGCACCACCATGCCTGCGGCCTTATCCACGGCAATCAGATCATCGTCTTCGTACAGGATAACCAGGGGGATGGCCTCGGCTTGCAGGGTGGCGGGCTGCGTATCCGGGATGTCGAAAGTGACGGTGTCGCCGGGCGCCAGCTTGAGGCTGACCTTGGCCGCACAACCATTGACCAACACATGGCCTTGCCGGATCCAGCGTTGGATTTCGGCACGCGAATGCCGGGGCAGTTGTTGGCTCAGGTAACGGTCCAGACGGATGTCGGTGCTGTCAACGTGCAGGGTGGGCGACATGATGCAGGTGGGGAACAGAAAAAACGCCGGGGGATGAACCTCGGCGTGGGCAACTGCGAGAGGGCATGGTTACGACAGTGGCTCCCCTTGCTCCAGGGGTACGCCGGGGGAGGGAGGAGGCTGTCGTTCTGCGACCCACAGGCCGATCGTGAGCAAGATCACCCCCACGATGAGGCTACTATCGGCGATGTTAAAGGTGGGCCACACCAGGCTGTCGGAGTAGCGCACATCGATAAAATCAATGACATGCCCATAGGTCAGACGATTCCAGAGATTGCCGGCAGCGCCCCCCAACATGAGGCCGAAGCTGATGCTGGCGAGCCAGGTGGTGTCGGTTTGCGTGAAGGCATAGACGATGATAGCGATCACGGCGGCAGCGGCGACAAAGGTGAAGAGATTGCCGTATCCCTGAAACATACCAAAGGCCACGCCAGTGTTGCCGGTGTGGATGATCCGAAAATAGCGCCCGATGGCGGGGAAAGGCGACCAGGCACCGCCCACAGCAATGTGATCAATGACCCAATTCTTGCTGATCTGGTCGAGTGTGAGTGTGATGGCGGCAACGAAAAAGATGAGGGAAATAGAGCGAGGTTTGCTAATCAAGTGCGTTTTGACCTACCGTTGAGATGGTGGATTTTACCTTCTTCGATGGCGCGGGGACCCGGCGAAGGACTGCCGCTGGTCTCGCGTTTACGCTGGCACGACAGACAAAAACGGGCGTCGGGCAAAGCTTTGAGGCGGGCAAAGTCGATGGCTTCACCGCACCCTTCGCAAAAGCCGTAGTCGCCTTGCTCGAACTTGGGCAAAGCATGCTCGATACGCCGCAGACGATGTTGCGCCTGTTGCAACAAAGCATCTCCACTGGCCTGATCAAAAGCAGCCGTACCGTCGTCGGCCATATGGTTGCCGGCGCCGACCTCTATGTGCTCCAGGGATTGGAGATAGGCTATATCTTTTAAGAGGACTTGCTTTTCCTGGTCGAGAAGCCGACGCAATCGTGCGTCATCGCGTGTCATGTCGTTCTTCCTTCAGATGGGTTGTTGCTTCCGACTCCACCTATTTGCAGCCATCGGGGGAAGCCTCTGGGCACGGTAAGTTGAAAGCTAGTCCTATTGTAAACGCATGGGCGGATTTTGCAAATTTGTTCAAGGGGGGTACGCCGTGGGATGCCGGGGTTGGAATCTGGCCGCTTCCTGCGGTATGATACTGTATCCGCATCATTGGAGTTACTTTCATGTTTGCAAATCGTCTGGCCCGATGGGTCTCCGTCTTTTTTGATAGTTCGGTGCTGTCGCTGTTCGTGTTTCCGGCCATCGGTTGGCATGTGGCCGGTTTTGTTGGTGTGGGATGGTCGCTTGTTGCCCTGCTCATGCTGACTGGCTTCCCGCTGACTTATCTGGCGATAGGCCGTAAACGCGGCTGGGTGAGCGATTGGGAGCTAACGCAGCGTGCAGAACGGCCTCGCTTTATTTTGGTGAGCCTGGGGAGTGATGTGCTGGCACTGGCGGTGCTGGGGTGGGGGGGAGCGCCGGCTACCGTTTGGGCGCTGGCACTTGTCTACGCCAGCCTGGGCATTACCATGTTCATCATCTCCAATTTCTGGAAAATCAGCCTGCACATGGTCACTGTCAGTGGCTTTTCCGTGTTGCTCAGCACCGTATTTGGCGCCGGCATCACATGGGTGTGGCTGAGCCTGCCCCTGGTGGCCTGGGCGCGTCTGCACCGGAAGAAACATAACGGGGCGCAGTTGGTGGTGGGAGCGCTCCTGGGGGCATTGATCACGGCCGCGGTGCTGAAACTGGCGGGGATTGGCTGATATGAACGCCGGTTCCGAACTGATCTCCACCCTGCGACTGCCCCCCGACCGCACTCTCAGTTGTAGCCAATGTGGCATCCGCTTTGTGTGGACGGGTTGGGAGCAGCAGCAGGCGGCCAACACGCCGGAGTGCTGCCCGGGCTGCCGGGCGCTGCGCCTCTTCACACAGCGCCGCCGAGGTGTGGTCAAGTGGTACGCCCCCCAAAAGGGCTATGGCTTTATCACGGCCAGCGACGGCAGCGAGGTTTTTGTACACCGCCGGGCTTTAGGGCGGCTGAGATCGTTGCGGCGGGGGCAGGTGCTGGCCTTCCGCGTGGAGCCCACACCGTCGGGCCCGCAGGCGGTTGATATTCGTCGTATAGGTCGGCATTCGCAGCGCCGCCGCCAATCCCAACCTTCCACCTCACCCCCAAAAAGCTGATATGGGCAAACCTATTGTACACATTTTTACCGACGGCGCCTGCCTGGGCAATCCCGGCCCCGGTGGCTGGGCGGCGCTGCTGCGTTATGGCGCCCACGAAAAAGAACTGGTGGGGGCAGCCAGTCATACCACCAACAACCGCATGGAGTTGCGGGCGGCCATCAATGCACTGCAAGCCCTCACCCGCCCCTGCGAGATTCATCTCCACACCGACTCGCAATATTTACGTCAGGGCATCACGCAATGGGTACGCAAATGGCAGCGCAATGGCTGGCGCACGGCCAGCAAGCAACCCGTCAAGAATCAGGACTTATGGCAATTGCTGTTGCAGGTGTTGGCCTCCCACGATATCCATTGGATATGGGTGAAAGGCCATGCCGGCCATGCCGAGAACGAGCGCGTGGACACCCTGGCCAATGATGCGGCCCACACACAGGCTGCTGCCGCCCCACCCGATATGGATGAGGGCTAGCGAGGCTGCGCCTCAAGCCGTTGCCTGTCATTCTGAACGGGTTCCAGAAGCCAACACACATCAAAGAGACACACACTTTGACGACGAAACGGGCATCACGGAGCCGATTTTAGCGAAGAATCTGGCCCTTCATGGGCGGCGTGCCGTCCCCGCCGATTGAAATCGGGGCTAGGGGGCCTGCGGCCGCCGGTCGGCCTCCGCCGACCGATCTTGTTGACAACGGCCCGCTATTTTCGGTGATCTGCCCCCGTAGGGGGGCAGGCGGCGGAACGCCCCCGAGCCCTGAATTTGATCGCCGTACCGGCGATGACCGACATTGGCCGCACATTGGAAATGTGCGTCTCAGGGGGCCAAATCCCTGCAGGGATTTGATGTGGTTAAGCGGGGATTTCGAATGATGAGACGGCGAATTCGACTCGCCGTTGCCTGTCATTCTGAACGGGTTCCAGAAGCCAACACACATCAAAGGGACACCGACCTTGACGCCGGAACGGCCATCGCCAAGCCGTTTTTAGCGAAGAATCTGGCCCTTCGTGGGCGGTGAGACCCTTCACTGGCGTTTTTTGTTCATGTAATTGCCTGTTGCACCCGTTCAGGGTGACATAATATCTGTTCAACCGCATCTCGGGGGGTCTCGCAGTGACCTCCGGGAGGTGGCCAAAAACGCTCTGTTTGGGGCAAAAATATCCCGGCCACCTCCCGGAGGTCTGAATCTTGTTGACAGCGGCCCGTTATTTTCGGCGACCTGCCCCCGCAGGAGGGCAAGTCGGGGGGTAAGCCCGTCTTAGGCGCATCATGAATCGCCGCTACTGGTGAGATAGGCCAGGATCAGGCGCGTGGTGGCCAGCAGGGCTTCCATATGCGTGCGTTCGTAGTTGTGGGAAGCATCCACGCCGGGACCGATCAACGCCACGCGCACGTCGCCGCCGGCTCGCCAGTAGGCCTCCCCGTCCGATCCGTAGTACGGATAGAGATCGACAACATGGGGGATGTCGAATGCGTGGGCCAGTTGGCGCAGGCGCAGGCTGAGCTCGTAATGATAGGGGCCGCCAGAATCTTTGGCACAGACGGTGACATGAAATTCATCGGATGCCTGGCCTTCACCCACAGCCGCCATGTCCACCGCCACCACATCCACCACATCGGCAGGAAAACCGGTCGCCGCCCCGTGCCCCACTTCTTCGTAATGGCTGAAATGAAAGCTGCTGCGCTGTGTGGGCTGCACGCCCGCGTCCTGCAGGGCCTTGATGGCGGCCAGCAGGCAAGCGACGCCGGCTTTGTCATCCAGATGGCGGGAGCGAATGAATCCGGCATTGCTGACCACCACCCGGGGATCGAAGGCGACGAAATCGCCCACGCCGATGCCCAGGGCGGCCGTTTCATCGGCATTGCTCACCCGGGCGTCCAGACGTACTTCCATCATCTCGTCGCTGCGTTTGGTGTCATTGACAGCCGCCCCGTATACATGCTCCGAGGCCTGTGTCAGCAGCAAACAGCCAGACACCACCGCCCCCCCGGCCGTAAACACCTGACAGCTTTCGCCCTCGACCGTATTCCAGGCAAAACTGCCGATTTTGCTGAGCTGCAAACGCCCGTTGCTTTTGATGCGTTTGACCATCGCTCCCAGGGTATCGAGATGGGCTGTGAGGGCCCGGGGCGCTGCCTGGGATGCACCCGGCAGCGTGGCCAGCAAAGCGCCTTTGGTGTTACGTCTGGCCTGGAGCCCTAATGCCTGCAGTTTCTGCTCGACATAAGTGATGGCGGCGTCGGTGTAGCCGGTGGGGCTGGGTATGTTCAGCAGCGTAGTCAGTGTTTCGAGCAGATAGGCTTGATCGATGGCGATGTGGTTCATGAAGGTGCTGTCTGCGTGCGTGGTTTGTCCGCAAAATGTGCGCGATGGTCGTTAATGCGACAGAATCTGGGAGAGGAAGAGCTTGGTGCGGTCTTCTTTAGGATGGTAGAAGACATCTTCAGGTGTGCCAGATTCGATGATCAGACCTTGATCGAAGAAGACCATGCGATCGGCGACGGCGCGGGCAAAGCCCATCTCGTGGGTGACCACCAACATTGTTATGCCACTCTGGGCCAGCTCTGTCATTACATCGAGCACCTCTTTGATCATTTCCGGGTCCAAGGCTGAGGTGGGCTCGTCGAAGAGCATGATCTTGGGCTGCATGGCCAGGGCGCGGGCAATGGCCACACGTTGTTGCTGGCCCCCGGATAGCTGTCCCGGATATTTGTAGGCCTGCTCGGGAATCCCCACGCGTTCGAGCAACTGCATGGAGATCTCTTCTGATTTCTCTTTCTTCCACTTGCGCACCTGGATGGGGCCCAGGGTGACGTTTTGCATCACTGTCAGATGGGGAAAGAGGTTGAATTGCTGGAACACCATGCCGACTTCCTTGCGAATGGCAGCGATGTTGCGCACATCGTGTGTCAGTTCGATGCCATCCACGATGATGGTGCCTTTTTGATGTTCTTCCAGGCGGTTGATGGTGCGGATGAAAGTGGATTTGCCGGAGCCGGAGGGGCCAAAGATAACGATCACTTCGCCCTTTTTCACTTCCAGACTGATGCCTCGTAAAGCGTGAAATTGTCCATACCATTTGTGGACATCGCGGCAGGTGATGATGGGTTCACTCATTTGTATCTCCTTGAGCTATCTAGCGGGGATGATTATTTTAAGAACAGGGGGTGAAGGATGGAGAGTGGGGAACTAGCGCTCGCCCACACCCAGGGAAATTTCCAGCCGCCGGGCGGCATACGACATGGCGTAACTGAAAATCCAGTAAATGAGAGCGATGAAGACAAAGACCTCCAGTTGCCGGCCAATGTAGGAGGGATTTGCCAGAATGCCGCGGGCGATGCCCAACAGGTCGAGCAGGCCCACCAGGGCCACCAGCGAGGTGTCTTTGAACAGGCCGATGAATTGGCCCACGAGGACGGGAATAACCGTGCGCAAGGCCTGCGGCAGAATGATGTTCAACATCTTCCGATATCCGCTGAGGCCAATGGCGTCAGCAGCCTCGTACTGGCCGACGGGAATTGATTGCAGCCCTCCGCGTACGTTTTCGGCCATGTAAGCAGCCGCGAACATAATGATGGCGACCACAGCCCGAATGACGCGGTCGATGGATATACCGGCTGGCAGGAAGAAAGGCAGCATCAATTGGCCCATGAACAGCAACGTAATCAGGGGGACGCCGCGGATCACTTCGATGTAAATGATACTGAGGGTCTTCAGCGCCGGCATCTGCGATTGCCGGCCCAGTGCCAGCAGGACGCCGATGGGGAAGGAGAAAACAATGCCGATGATGGCTAACAGCAGCGACAGTAATAAACCACCCCACAGGTTGGTGCCAATTTGCGGTATGAAGCCATCCGTACCGAATCCGCGGATGATCAGGAGCACCAGCGGCATGTACAACAGGAGCAGGAGGATGGTGAGGCGTTTGCTCACGTTGGGGAATCGCTGCCCCAAAGAGAAGCCCACGATGCCGAACCCATCGACCAGCAGCAGCTTCCACCAGGCAGCTTTGCCCAGCAACAGCAGCCATATCGCCAAGACAAGGAAGATGCTGACAAGCACCCAGGCGATGACGTCGACACGGTGAAAGTAACTGCTCCACATCAAACCCACCAACAGGGCCGCCAGATAAATCAGCACCCACAGGCGCCAGTCCTGCGCCCCAGGATACTGTCCTTTCATGTACAGAGCGATATTATCGTTGACGACCGCCCATTGCGCCGAAACGAAAACCCACTTGATGATGCCCACTAAAACGACGGCTACAAAGGAGCCGGCCACGATCGAAAGGATGCTGTTGAACCAGCTACTGAACAGATTCTTGTGTAACCATCCCAGAATGGTGTAACGCTCGGTGGGGGGCGGTAGGACTTCGGAAACAGACGATAGTTGGGTTGTCATGGCTAACGCTCCACCAGTTGCGTACGACGGTTATACCAGTTCATGAACAGCGACGTCAGTAAGCTGAAGCTGAGATAAACCGCCATCGTAATGAGAATAACCTCTACAGCCCGCCCCGACTGATTGACTATCGTGCCACCCACGGAAAACAAGTCCGGGTAGCCTACTGCCACGGCAAGGGAAGAGTTTTTTGTCAGGTTGAGGTACTGGCTGGTAAGGGGAGGGATGATGACACGTAAGGCCTGCGGAAAGATAATCAGTCGCAGCGTCATGAATCCGCTTAACCCCAGGGCCGAGGCTGCCTCCCGTTGCCCTTTCGACACCGCTTGAATACCGGCACGCACGACTTCGGCAATGAAGGCGGCGGTGTAAATGACAAGGCCGCTGAAAATAGCCATGAATTCCGGCGTGAGAGAAATGCCCCCTCGAAAATTACGGCCCTGGAGACTGGGGATATTGACGGTCAATGGCGGGGTCGGCATGAGGAACCACCCCAACCCGGTCACGACGACAAAGATGACGAAGGCCCACAGCCAATACAAAGGCATGCGCCCCGTGCGTTTGCCCTTGCGGATCAGCAGCGCCGCCACCACCACAGCCGCCAGGGCAGCCACCATGAGCACCCAGCGATACACTGTATAACTGGCGGCAGGGTCAAACCAGGCAATGTATATCCCTCGATTCGTGAGAAAGGCCCAGTTTCCAAGGTGGGCGGCTTCCTGTACTTTGGGCAGCTTATGAAAAACGGTTGAAGACAGAAAAATGAGAAAGACCAAGAGGGGAATATTGCGTAAGAGCTCGACGTAGACAGCGGCCAGACGGCTGACCAGCCAGTTGGAAGACAGTCTCGCTACCCCCACGATAAGACCGAGGAGTGTGGCGAATACAATACCGATCAAGGAAACCCTGAGGGTATTGACCAACCCTACCAGAAGAGCGCGGGAATAACTGCTGTTGCGGCTATATTCAAGCGATGTCTCCCCGATATCAAACTGCGACGTTTGCCCCAGAAAGCGAAAGCTCAACGGCGTCCCCAGCGATTCCAGTCCTGTCAATAAATTATGGATGAGCCACCAGAAGAGAGCGACAATTCCCAGGACGACCACCGCCTGGGCGATTATCTCCAGGTAACGCTCATCTCGCCAAATGGGAACAGCAGACTGTTCGGACGTGTTTGTTGCCATGGCATTACCCTATGTTGAACGCAGAATCCAGAAAACAATGAACGCCCAATCCGCAAGGCCAACGTACAAAGCCGATTTTATCACCTAGCCCAGCCGTTGGCCACCTTCGCGTGGGCGCTGCTATGCAACGAAGGGAAGAGCTCAGCTCTTCCCTTCATCGGTTCAGAAAGCAAGTTTAGCGAATGGGAGGAGCGTACAGCAGGCCGCCATCCACCCACGAAGCGTTGAGGCCGCGCGCCAGGTTGAATACCGTGTCGGGGCCCAGGTTGCGGTTGTAGATTTCGGCGTAGTTGCCGACCATCTTGATGATGTTGTAGGCCCAGTCATTGCTGAGACCCAGTTTCTGGCCCATATCGCCTTCCAGACCCAGCAGCTTGCGCACGTTCGGGTCTTTGGCATTGGCTTTGGCGTCATCCACGTTCTGCGAGGTGATGCCCATTTCTTCACCCGTGAAAGTGGCGAAGACTGTCCATTTCACAACGTCGAACCATTGGTCGTCGCCTTGACGCACGACGGGGCCCAGGGGCTCTTTCGACAGGGTTTCTTCCAAAATCTTGTGGTCCTGGGGATTGGGGAAGAGAGACATGCGGGCGACAAGGCCGGATTTGTCGGTGGTGTAGGCGTCACAACGGCCATCGAGATAAGCGCTGGTGGTCTCGTCAGCGGTTTCGAACACGACTGGCGTGTAGGCAATGCCGCGGGAGGCCATTTGGTCGGCCAGGTTCAGCTCGGTGGTGGTGCCGGAGGCTACGCAGATGGAAGCGCCTGCAAGATCTTCCAACGTGTTGACACCGCTGTCTCGACGCACGGTGATGCCCTGGCCATCGTAGAAGGTGGTGGGGGCAAAGTTGGCGCCCAGTTCGGTGTCGCGGGTCAGGGTCCAGGTCGTGTTACGGATGAGGACATCGATTTCACCTGCCTGCAAAGCTGTAAAACGTTGCTTCGCGCTCAAGGGGCGATATTCTACCTTGCTGGGGTCCCCAAAAATGGCGGCAGAGAGCGCCTTGCAGAAGTCAATATCGAAGCCAGCAAACGAACCATCCGTCTGCAGGAAGCCAAAGCCAGGTACGGCCTGGTTCGAGCCACAAATCAGCTTCCCTCGGGCTTTGACCACATCGAGGGTGCTCTGGGTGGTTGATTGGGCGGGTTCGGACGCCTTTTGCTCCGCAGGTGCGGGCGCGGCACTTGCACAAGCGCTGATTACCAACACCGACACGATGAGCACTGCAAATAGAACGATCAATTTACGGGACATCTGAGTTTCCTCCTTTTAAGGAAAGTGGAGAGATTGAAAAATACCAGGGTCCTAACACGTGCCCGGCCAGATGTGGCATGGTATGGATCCTGAATGAACCCTAATGCAAGTTTTGCCCTGCAAGGCGAACCGTTAGCGCCGGTGTCACTCCAAAACGGCGACGGTTGCCCCAGCAGCGTCCCCAAATTACCATGGATGTCAAAATGTGTCAAATGAGCTTCGGCTGGGAAAGTGGTGTTCCGCTTTAATCGCATCTCAGGAGGTCACAATGTACCCCCTGAGTTCCAAAAGAGCCTCCTATTCCTTTTTCGGTGTCGCCATCTGCTCCTGCACCTGCCGCAAAAAATGTACCGGTTCCGTAAAACCACCGGCAATGATATATTCAACCCGCGTCGAAGTGAGATTGCTCAACCAGTAGTCGCTGCCTTCGGGCATAGGAATGGCACTGCCGCCTTCACACACTATTTCCGTCGATTTCCGCCCCCCTTTCTCGATGCGCGCCTTGCCGTTGATCAGAAAGAGTATCTCTTCGCGACCACGGCCCGGGCGAATCCGGCGTCCGGTTTCCCCTGGCGCCAGGGCACCGTAGATCAGATAGGTGGTGAGCATGCCCGATTGTTGGGGCCCCATGGCGACTTCACCGCTTTTTTCGACTTGTTTGGCCAATTCGAATTGTTTCATGGCTATGCCTCCTGAGCCAAGACCAGGGGGAGATGGGGCTTGACATCGAGTTGCAGGTTGCTATGCTCGCCGTGCAGCCTGCGATAATAACCGGCAGCCGCAATCATCACGGCGTTGTCGGTGCAAAGGTACAGGGGGGGGGTGGCCACGGGCAGGGGGGAGCGTTGCTGAAAGTGGTGGCGCAGACGGGCGTTGGCCGCCACACCGCCACATACGCAGATTTCGTTGGCCTCGGTAGCTTTGGCGGCCGCAATCGTTTTTGTCACCAGCACATCCACCACGGCCTCCTCGAACGACGCCGCTAAATCGGCGATTTGGGCCGGGGGAAGGTGGGCGCCGGGGGTGAGTCGGCGCTCTTCGTCGTTGCCGGCGCCTTCCAGCTTCTGTACCGCCCGTAAGGCTGCCGTCTTCAGGCCACTGAAGCTGAAGTCGTGGCTACCAGACAGCCAGGCCCGCGGGAGGGGGTAGGCGGCGGCATCGCCGCTGCGGCCGGCTTGTTCGATGGCGGGACCTCCAGGATACCCCAGACCCAGCACGCGCGCAACCTTGTCAAAAGCCTCGCCGGCAGCATCGTCTAGCGTCCCCCCCAGCCGCCGGTAACTCCCGTGCCCGAGCATGAGGATGAGTTCGGTATGACCGCCACTGACAATCAACACCAGCACCGGAAACTGCTTGTCGGGGAGATTTCCCTCTGCCTCGACCCAGTTGGCGTAGATGTGCCCTTCCAGATGGTTGATGCCCAGCAGGGGCAGGCCTTGCATCCAGGCGGCGGCTTTGGCGGCATTGACGCCTACCAGCAGTGAGCCGGCCAATCCCGGCCCCCGGGTGACGGCGATGGCGTCGAGATCGGCCCAGACCACCTCCGCATCGGCCAGAGCCTGCTGCATCACCGGCAATATCGCCAGTACATGCTGCCGCGAGGCCATTTCGGGGAAAACGCCGCCGTATTGGCGGTGCAACTCAATTTGCGAGGCCACGACGTTGCTGCGCATGGTGCGACCGTCGATCACCACGGCGGCCGCTGTTTCGTCGCACGAAGATTCGATACCTAAGATGAGGGTCATGACTGGTTTTCCGGGGGATTGCCCTGACGCCGCTGTAGTTGAATGAGTTCCAGGCGCAGGCGCTGTCCACTATCGGGCAGGGATTTTGGGGTTTGCAGGGCCTGTTGCAGATAGCTTTCGGCTTCGGTCCACTGGCCTTTGCGGTAGAGTAAGCGACCCAGGCTGGCGGCTGCCAGTGCATTTTGGGGATGCTGGCGTAGCTCCCAGCGCAATTCTTCTTCCCGTGTCTGCAACGAGGCATCGGGTTGCAAGAGAATGCCGGCATCGAACAGGGGCAGGATGTCGGTGGTGGCTGTGCGATAACGGATGAGGGTGGTGCGCCGGGGCAGGATCATGTCTACCTGATGCACAATCTGGCAACGTAGCTCGCAGGGGGCGGCCAATGGCTGATCGGTATGAATGCTGAAGCTGGCGCCGGCTTCGATCATCATGCCCAGCTCACGGTCCTGTTCTGCCATGTGTAGATCGTCCAGCAACAGGGGATAGGGGCTGCGATTCTGGATTTCCAGCCGTGAGCCACTGCGCTGGATGCGCACGGCATCGGTGGTCACCTGGGTTTGAGATTGGGGGAGGGGAAACACCTGGCTGCGGGGGAGGAGGACGTCGGTGAGGAGCAGAAAGCGCTGATCATAGGCACCGAGCACGCCCATGCGTTCGTACTGGGCGTTGCCCAGCACGCAGTGGAAGATGACGCGCTGCCCCAGACTGCGTGCGAGCATGGGGTCCCAACGATTTCCATCATAGCCCAAAATGCGTCGTGGCGCCAAAGCATCCTCGGGCACCCAATCCCATGCTGTGACCCGTGCCTGGCGATTGAGCAGGCCATCGACGGCATCGCCCAGGCGATTGAGGAACCGCTCCAGCCTGGTCTGGCGATAGGACTGACCTCGGCTGGCAGCGGCGTCCGCTGTTTCGCGGCTGATGCTTTCGATGGCATCGTATTCGACCGCATACAGGAGGATGCTGGCGGGCAGGGCCGGTTGTTCGGCTGAGCTACGAATGGCGCCTTGCAGTTCCAGCCCGGCCGCAGTGGCCTGCAGAATGCCCGTCAGTTGTACGCCATCCCGGCGTTCGAGCACGACGGAGGCGCCTGCCAGCGCTGCCAGCACGCCGCTACCCTGCCGCAGACGGCCGTAAATGGCCAGCACCAGCAGGAGACTTGCCAGGGCGATGAGTATCAGAGACAGCGTAGCGATAAGGTTCATGATGGGTCGTCAGGTTCGAGCAGTTCGATGAGCACACCGTGGGTGGCCTGGGGATGGATGAACAGGCCCCGGCCTTCGGCGGCCTGAATGGGGCTGGGGGTGATCAATTGTACATCTTTGGCGGCCAGCGCTTCCAGGCTGGCCTCGATGTCGGCCACGGTGAGACAGATATGGTGCAACCCTTCGCCTCGTTTGGCCAGGTATTTGGCCACGCCCGAGGTTTCGGTGGTGGGTTGGATGAGTTCGATCATGCTTTCGCCGGCCGGCAGGAAGGCGATTTCCACTTCCTGCTCGGGTATGAGCAGGCGTTTGCCGACCTCGAAGCCGAGCTGATTTTGGTAGCTGTCGATGGCAGCATCGAGATCGGAAACGACGATGGCGATGTGATGAATGCGTTGGATCATGGTGATTGTTCCGTGAGGTGTTCTCGCCAAACATGTCCTGAACGAAGGTGGAGGGTCAGCAAGAATGCAAAATGCCTCTTTTCTGCTTTGCGTCTTGGCGAGAGAGCTTTTTTCGTCTAATGGCGAGCGCTTGCTCAGGGCGACGGTTCATTGGGGTCAGGAATGATAAAAAGTTCGCTATTCGGGTCCAGAGCGCTTTCATCCTCCAAAATTTGACCAAGATCGAGCTTGACGAATTTGCCGTGAGCCACCACGGCTACGGTGCCGTCGGCCAGCAGCAGTTCACCCTCGGCCGTAAACAGGCGGCGCCGGTTGCTGGTGATGCGCCCGACCACGGTGAGCATCTGGCCCAGGGGCACGGGCGCTTTGTAGCGCAGGGTGAGTTCGGCGGTGACGCCCCAGGTGCTGGCGTCGCCCCACACGGCCCGGCCCAGGGTTTCGTCCATCATGGCGGCCACCACGCCGCCATGCACGCGTCCGGGATAGCCCTGATGCTGGGCTGCGGGCAGAAAACGGCCCACGCAGGTCTGAGGCTCGGCCTGGTAGAAGTGGGCATGGAGTCCGGCGGGATTTTCGACCCCGCACACGAAGCACATGCGGGAATTGTACTGTTTTTCGGCGGTGTGTCGGTTGATGGTGTCGTAAGGGGTTGGCATGGGAAGAATTGCGGAATGCGGAATGCGAATTGCGGTGTATAATGCTCTCGTTGGCAATATCTCTTAAACTCTGCGCTTTCTGTCTCTCTGCGTTAGTAAGCGTCCAGGAATAACTTTCCTTTTTGGGGCTGACGTTGGCCGGGGGTACCCTTCACGGCACTCGAGGGCAGGCTCGGGCTCTTTGGACGCTTTGTGCCGCGAATCGGCCATCGTCGTCCGATCGTCGGCGAAGGCCGACTCCTGGCCGCAGGCCTGAAGAGCCTGACTTTCAGTCAGCGAGAGCAAAACGAAAAGTAATTTTTAGACGTTCACTTAGAGTGTCTGACACTGTGCAAGCGAAACTAAAGCAACGTGGGGGCCTGATATTCGCCGAAGACCTGGCGCAGCACATCGGATATCTCGCCCAGGGTGACGTACTCTTGTACGGCCTCGACGAAAAGAGGCAGGAGCGGAGCCTGTGCATCACGGGCGGCGTTCTCGATGCGGGTCAATAATTCGGCCACGCGCCGGCGATCACGTTGGGCCTTGAGCGCACGCACGCTGGCGATTTGCGCTTCCTGGGCGCTGGCATCCATCCGCATGATCTTGGGCGCCGCCTCTTCGGTCACCTGGAAGCGATTCACCCCCACCACGATCTCCTGACCCGATTCGATGGCCTGCTGGGTCTGATAGGCGGCGTTCTGGATTTCACGCTGGATGGTGCCTTGCTCGACGGCCTGCACTGCCCCACCCATGGCCTCGATCCGCTCGATGGTCTCACTCGCCTGGCGTTCGATTTCATCGGTCAGATATTCGATAAAGTAGGCGCCGGCCAGCGGATCGACGGTGTCGGCCACGCCGGATTCGTAGGCCAGGATTTGTTGCGTGCGCAGGGCCGTGCGCACGGCCTTTTCGGTGGGCAGCGACAGGGCTTCGTCCATAGAATTGGTGTGCAGGCTTTGCGTGCCCCCCATGACGGCCGCCAGTGCTTGCAGGGTCACGCGTACGATATTGTTTTGGGGTTGTTGGGCGGTGAGGGTGGAGCCACCGGTTTGGGTGTGGAAGCGCAACATCCACGAGCGGGGCCTGCGGGCGCCGAATTGCTCACGCATGATGCGGGCCCACAGGCGCCGGGCCGCCCGGAATTTGGCGATCTCTTCCAGGAAGTTGTTGTGGGCGTTGAAGAAGAAGGAAAGCTGGGCGGCAAAATCGTCGATATCGAGGCCGACCGCCAGGGCCGCCCGCACATAGGCTATGCCGTTGGCCAGGGTAAAAGCCACTTCTTGCACGGCGGTGGAACCTGCTTCCCGAATGTGATAGCCACTGATGCTGATGGTGTTCCAGCGCCGCATATTTTGGTTACAATAACTAAAGAGATCGGTGATCAGGCGCATGGAGTGGCGGGGAGGGTAGATGTAGGTGCCGCGGGCAACGTATTCTTTGAGAATATCGTTTTGCACGGTGCCGCGCAGGTGGGCGGGCTCGACGCCTTGTTTTTGGGCCACGCCCAGCACCATGGCCAGGAGGATGCTGGCCGGCGCATTGATGGTCATCGACACCGAGACCTGATCCAGAGGAATGCCCGCCAGCAGGATTTCCATATCAGCCAACGAGGAGATGGAGACACCCACTTTGCCGACTTCGCCCGCGGCCAGGGGATGGTCGGCGTCATAGCCGATTTGCGTGGGCAGGTCAAAAGCTACGGAGAGACCGGTCTGTCCCTGCGCCAGCAGGTACTTAAAACGCTGATTGGTTTGGGCGGCAGAGCCGAAACCGGCATATTGGCGCATGGTCCACAAGCGCCCGCGGTACATGGTGGGCTGCACCCCGCGCGTAAAAGGGTAGGCGCCCGGAAGTCCCTGCTTTTGCAGATATTCGTCATCGGCTGGTGGCAGGTAGAGGCGGTTGACTGTTATGCCGGACGAGGTCTGAAAACGGTCTTTGCGCTCGGGATGGCGGGCAAGTGTGGGCCGCAGGGTGGTGTCTTCCCAGCGGGAAAGGGCGTCGGCCAGTGGTGGGGATGGTTTGGTCATGGCTGTTTCGCTGATGATGGCGGTTAGTGCAATGTCAGCAATGGCGTGCCCTGATCCACGCTTTCACCGGCCTGCACCTTGATGCCGGTGACGGTGCCCGGGCGAGGGGCGCGCAGTTCGTTCTCCATTTTCATGGCTTCGAGGAGCACAACCGGCTGGTTTAGTTCCACCACATCGCCTTCGCTGACCAGTACACGGACGATCATGCCCGGGATCGGTGCTTTGACAGCGACCTCACCGGTGGGGATGAGTAAGTCGGTGCGGCGGCCGGCCAGACGCAACTGGCGTTCGTCGACTACGCGCACATCGATGGCATTGCCCCCGAACATGATTCGGTATCCCCACTGCGTTTCTTCCACCACCAGCTCCACCGAGCGGTTGTCGACAATGAGGGAGTACAGGCCCAGGGGCCCCACCTGCAGCAGATCCGCTGCGATGGGATGACCTTCGAAGGTGATGACGCCGTCGTCGTCAATTTCGATTTCGTAAGTGGTAGCGGCAATTTGCGCTTCGTATTTCATGGGATGCGAACCTAAAGCAGAGATCGGAGGCCGTTGAGCAGGGCCGAACGGCGCCAGGCACTCTGGCCGTGTTCGAGTTCGGCGCCATGACTGATGTTGATGGCGCGCAGCCCTCGTTCGTGGCGCAGCATAGCGGCCACCAGCGCCGCCTGTTTTTGTTGTTGCTCGATATCGGGGTGGGTGACCGGTGTGTGCGTGTCCAGGAAGTTGGTGTCGATCTGGCCCCACTGAAAACGGGGGTTGTCCATGAGCGCCAGATGGAAAGGAATGGTGGTCTTGATACCGGCAATGCGGTATTCACTCAGCGCCCGCCTCATGCGCATGATGGCATCGGCCCGGCTTTCTCCCCACACAATCA
Source organism: Chloroflexota bacterium (assembly GCA_013152585.1). Lineage (GTDB taxonomy): Bacteria > Chloroflexota > Anaerolineae > J102 > J102 > JAADGC01. Next base: position 16,926 of record JAADGC010000196.1, on the reverse strand, counting down.
GCTTGGCGATCATGGGATCATAAAACAGGGGGACGTCGAAGCCTTCGTAGATACCCGATTCGACGCGGATGCCGGGGCCGGTGGGCTCGCGCAACGAGACGATGGTGCCGCCCGCGGGCATGAAGTCGTTTTCGGAATCTTCGGCGGTGATACGGCATTCGATGGCCCATCCTTTCATGGTCACATCTTCCTGGCGCAGGCGCAGGCGGCGGCCATTGGCGATGGAGATCATCTCCTTGACGATGTCGACGCCCGTGACCAGTTCGGTGACAGGATGTTCGACCTGCAGGCGGGTGTTCATTTCCAGAAAATAGTAGCTGCCGTCTTTGTCCACGAGGAACTCGACGGTGCCTGCCGATTGGTAGTCGACTGCGCGGGCGGCCGCCACGGCGATGGCGCCCATCTCGGCCCGCAGTTCCGGCGACACCGCCACGGAGGGCGCTTCTTCCACCAGCTTTTGGTGTCGGCGCTGGATGGAGCATTCGCGTTCGCCCAGGTGGATGACGTTGCCGTGCGCATCGGCCAAAATCTGGATTTCGATGTGCCGGGCGGCGGTGATCGCCTTTTCGAGATAGATGCTCCCATCCCCAAAAGCGGCCAGCGCTTCCCGGCGGGCTGCACCCAGGGCCGATTTGAGTTCAGCCTCCTCCTGTACCAGGCGCATGCCTTTGCCGCCGCCCCCGGCACTGGCCTTGACCAGGATGGGGTAGCCCAGGCGCTCGGCTGCAGCCGCCAGTTCGTCATCCCTGAGATCTTTGGTTGTGCCTGGCACCAGGGGGACACCGGCTCTGGCGACTGTCTCCCGGGCCGTGGTTTTATCGCCCATGGTGGCGATGGCAGCGGCCGTGGGGCCAATAAAGACAATGCCGGCATCGGCGCAGGCCGCAGCGAAGGCGGCATTTTCGGCCAGGAAGCCGTATCCGGGATGGATAGCATCGGCGCCGGCCCGGCGGGCCACGTCGATGAGAGTATCGCCCCGCAGATAACTGTCGCGGGCCGGTGGCGGGCCGATGTGATAGGCTTCGTCGGCGTAGCGCACGTGTAAGGCCGAGCGATCGGCGTCGGAATAGACGGCGACCGTGCGGATGCCGCGCTCCTGACAGGCGCGGATGATGCGGACGGCGATTTCGCCCCGGTTGGCAACGAGAATTTTTTGGAACATAAGATTTTTAGCGGTGCGGTGACCTGATCTTGAGTCCGTCCCTCTGTTGCACTTCAACGACCACCAGGTCGGGACCCAGGGGCGCAGGCGGAAGCGCCGACAGGGACGTGATCTGGCCAAACATGGGGCCGGGTTGGAGGATCAGACGTTGGATACCGGTGATGACGACGGGGACGACGGTGCTGATTGGGACTTCGTTGAGCTCGGGCCAACTCAGGCGCAGGGCTGTCAGCCCGTACACCCACCCGTCGACCTCAGGCCCCCAGGCACCCTCTTCCTCATCCCGGATGTTAACCAGGCTCAGGGGGGGATGGGTGCCCAGAATGCTGTATTGCAAGGGCAGACGATCAGGTTGCGGCAGCCATGTTTCCTGCACTGGGGCGTAGTAGGCATATTGGGCCAGTCCCAGATGCTTGAGACTTGGACTGCCGGCGGCTGCCGGGGCACACCAGTTTTGGGCATCTCCGGCCACGCCCGGGCTGGTCAGTTCGCTGAGGATGACGATTTCGTGTATCTCAGCGACTTTCAGGCCCAGGTAGCCCCGTTTTTGCAGGGTGGTGGCATCCAGCCGCAGCATCATATTTGACATAAGGGGGGTGGGTAAAGAAATAAGGAAGGGTTCGGGGCAGAATGGGAATCCGATAAGCCGATAGACCCGTAAACCAGGCTGGCAAAGCCCGGTTTTCACCTAACCGGTCACCCGGTTTACCCTTTTATCAGCTTACAGGGGGATGTTTCCGTGCTTTTTGAACGGATTCGTATCGCGCTTGTTGCGCAACATTTCCAGGGCGTTGATCAGGCGGGGGCGGGTGGTGTGGGGTTCGATGACATCGTCGATATAACCACGCGAGGCTGCCACGTAGGGATTGGCGAATTTTTGGCGATATTCGGCCACCAGTTGCGAACGCAGGGTGGTGGGATCGTCGGCCTCGGCCAACTGGCGGCGATAGATGACGTTGACAGCGCCTTCGGGGCCCATGACCGCGATCTCGGCCGTGGGCCACGCCAGCACCAGATCGCCGCGGATGTGTTTGGAGTTCATCACGCAGTAGGCTCCGCCGTAGGCTTTGCGGGTGATTACCGTGATCTTGGGCACGGTGGCTTCGCAGTAGGCGTAGAGCAATTTGGCTCCGTTGCGGATGATGCCTCCGTGTTCCTGGGTCACACCGGGCAAAAAGCCGGGCACGTCTTCGAAGGTGATGATGGGGATGTTGAAGGCATCGCAGAAGCGTACGAAGCGTCCGCCCTTGACAGAGGCGTCGATATCCAACACCCCTGCCAGCACGGAGGGCTGCTGGGCGACAATGCCCACGCTGCGCTCGCCCAGACGGGCAAAACCCACAAGGATGTTCATGGCGTAGTTCTCGTGTACTTCCAGGAATTGTCCGTCATCGACGATGCGCTGGATGACTTCGTGCATATCGTAGGGCTTGTGAGGATGGTCGGGCACAATCTCATCCAACTGGGGGTCCTGACGCATAGGATCGTCAGTGGTGGGCACGGTAGGTGGATCTTCGAGATTGTTTTGGGGCAGGTATGAAAGCAGTTGCTGCATCATGAAGATGGCTTCTTCTTCATTTTCGGCTACAAAATGCGAGACACCGCTTTTGGCGCCATGTGTGAGTGCCCCACCTAATTCTTCCATACTCACGTCTTCGTGGGTGACCGTCTTGACGACTTCGGGGCCGGTGACGAACATGTGCGAGGTGTTTTTGACCATGCAGATAAAATCGGTGATGGCAGGCGAATAAACAGCACCGCCCGCACAAGGGCCCATGATGATCGAAAGCTGGGGGATGACGCCTGAGGCCAGGGTGTTGCGCAGGAATATCTCGGCATAGCCGCCTAAAGACACCACCCCTTCCTGGATTCGGGCCCCGCCCGAATCGTTGAGCCCGATGATGGGGGCGCCATTGCGCATGGCCATGTCCATAATTTTGACGATTTTTTCGGCATACGTTTCCGAAAGTGCACCGCCAAAAACGGTGAAGTCCTGCGAATACACATAGACCAGACGACCGTCCACGGTGCCGTAGCCTGTGACCACGCCATCGCCCAGGGGACGATTGTCGGTCATCCCAAAGTCATGGCTGCGGTGGGTCACAAAAGAATCCAGTTCGCGGAAGGAGCCTTTATCGAGCAAGAGCTCCAGGCGTTCACGGGCGGTATATTTACCCTTCTGGTGTTGGCGCTTGATGCGTTCTTCGCCGCCACCCAGGAGCGATTTCGCCCTCATTTCGTGCAGATATTGGATGCGCTCGTTGTTGTTCATACCCTGATTCTCGGGGGCAATAAGTGAGTGATGAATGGGATGTGGGGGAATAATAGTCGCATTATAGCCGATGAGCCGGAGAGCGGGGAAAAGTCAAGGGGTGGGGAATCGGGGAGTAGAGGGGTTATGAGTACACACGATTGAAATCACTGGCAAAGCGGATGATGAGCACGGTGGCCACACCGACGCCAAGCAGAAAATCAGTTCCCCGGCTGCCCAGTACCAACAGCACCATGGGAATCAGTGCGGCCACGATCATCATGGCGCGGGCCCGATGGCGGATGAAACGCTGCAAAAGCAAAAAGAAAAGGCCCAGGATGAGGACAGCCAGGGGGAAGAACCACACGCCGAGGCCCAGCCCCGTGGCAATGCCCATGCCGCCCTTCAATCCGGCAAAGGCCGACCAGCAGTGCCCGGCTACAGCGGCCGTGCCCACCAGGGGAATCACCCATGGGTTGGGAATCAGGCGCAGCACCAGCCACACGGCCAGCAGGCCTTTGAGCACATCGAATGCCCCGGTGATCAGGGCCGGAACCAAGCCACTGGTACGCAGCATATTGGAGCCGCCCGTGTGCCCACTGCCAGCCGTGCGCGGGTCAGGGCCGCGCAGCACACGCGCCAGCACCACCCCTGTGGGGAAGGAACCGATAAGATAGCCCGCCAGCAGGGCAAAGAGGATGTTCCACAGGGAGAGGCCGTTCATACAATCACACGTAACCGTTGGGGGATGATTTCAATCTGCATGTCTTTGACACTCAAGCCCACCATCTCGCCATCGAGCTGAGCTGGAAAACCTTGTTGGCAGCTAAAGTGCACTTTGTGAGAGCGGGCCATCGTGACTTTAGGATGGTCGAGATGCTGGCCTTTCATGAACTGGGGAATCATGCGCAGCATGTCCCAGCGGGTGGTTTTCTCCACCAGGCACAGGTCGAGCAGGCCGTCGTCGTAGAGGGCGTTGGGTGTGGCCAGAAAGCCGCCGCCCACGCGCAGCCCATTCGCCACCAGGCCCATGAGCATGGAGAAGGTCTTTTCCTGATCGTCGTAGCGGATCGTGGTGGGGGGGTGACGATAGTAGATGGCCAGGGTTTTGAGCACGGCCACAATGTAGATGGCGAAGCCACGCAAGCGCTTGATTTTGTGCGCCTCGACATTGACCCGGGCATCAAAGCCACCGCCCAACATATTCACGCAATAGCGGGGCTCGGACACGTCGGTCTCCACCTGGGCTACATCGATGATGCGGGTATGGCCCAGACGGATACGAGCGATGGCATCATCTAAACCCTGATCGATCCCCAGGCCCCAGGCGAAATCATTGCCGCTGCCCACAGGCAATACCCCCAGCGTTGTCGGCGCCACACCTTCCATGCCTTCGGCCGCCTTGAGGATGCCGTTCGCCACTTCGTGCACGGTGCCGTCGCCCCCGGCGGCGATGATCGTGGTGGCACCGTCACGGACAGCGGTCAAGGCCAGTTCTATGCCATGGCCGGGATATTCGGTCAGTCTGACTTCGAAATCGAGGCCGCTGGTGGCCAGCGATTGCAGGCCCAGATCGATCTGATGCTGGCTGTCACCACGGTTGGCGAATGGATTAAAAATAACGATTGTCGAGGGCATCAGCTTCTCCTTTGTCGTGATAAATGCAGAATAAAGAATCGTGTAAAAATGAGTTCCCGTTTTTGAGCTCCGTGAGAGGGCCAGAAGTGCTGCCGGCACCGAAATTGCGGTGGACACCTCTCGGAGGCGAATTCCAGACAAACAACGATGTGCCTCTGATCCCGGCAGCGGTACGACTCGATGGCCATGATTGGGAGCGGGCATGCCTTGCCGGAGAGATGATGTATTGTACATGCGATTGGGCAAAAGGTATAATTAGTTTGTGCCGCTTGAGGTGCCCGAACAGTGAAAACAGGTTCATTTTCGATAGCGAGGTCTTCACTATGAACGAGGTTCAACAATCCGTCGAGCAACATCGGCAAACGTTTTTAGAGGAGCTAATCGTAGCCTGCTCGTTGCCGTCGGTCTCGGAACAGATGGCGGATCTGCAGAAGGTGGCCGCCTGGATTCGGCAGCGCCTGCAACGTGCAGGCTGTGAAGTCACGCTGTGGGAAAACGAAAATATCCGCCTGAACGATTATTTTCAGCACATCGTTTATCTGGTGTCGCTCATCCGTCGTTTTGCGACAACCTAAAGGACGCAGGCTCCTATTATGGCTACTACGCTACTGCTCGTACGGCACGGCGAAAACGATTGGGTGAAAAGCCGGAAGATGGCCGGGCGTCTGCCGGATGTACATTTGAATGCCACCGGCCGGGCTCAGGCTCGTCGTCTGGCGGCCCGACTGGCCCACTGGCCCCTGGCAGCGGTCTACAGTTCGCCCCTGGAACGATGTCTGGAAACAGCCACCATTTTGGCCCGCCCCCACCATTCGCCTGTGCTCACGCACGACGGCGTCCTCGAAACCGATTATGGGACTTGGCAAGGCCAAGGCTACGAAGAGCTAAAAAAAGAGGCGCTGTGGCCTGTCATTTTGCGCACGCCCAGCCAGGTCGTATTTCCCGGTGGCGAGGGCATGTTGGCAATGCAACAGCGTGTGGTGGCGGCGCTGCAGGAAATGGCGCAGGCGCATCCCGGCCAGGTTGTGTTGGTTTGCTCGCACGCCGATCCTATCAAGGCCGCACTGGCACATTTTGCCGGTACCCATTTCGATCTGTTTCAGCGGCTTGTCATTCAACCGGCATCACTGAATATCGTCCGTCTGGGATCGCTGGGCCCGGTGATTCTCAAGATCAATGACACCGGTGAACTCGTCTATCAACCCTTCTGAGAAACGTCTGCATTACACACCGACCCCCCTCTCCCCCTCCCCCTATCTCCCTATCTCCCCTTCTCCGCGACGGTCGCTGACAAGGGTCACAGAGGAGGAAAACGGATTTCGTTCGCTGCCGCCAAATTTGCGGAAAATTGTCACAAGTTTGCGTAACTTACGGTGCGGTGTTCCGTCTCTACTAGTGCAACGGGCCGCAGATAACGCACCTGATCTGTAGCCTGGAACGTGTTGTATTCTACTCGTTTCGTTACGGTTTATTCCGCGAGGAGGCAGATCATATTGCAGCAATTTATGTTTGGTATCCGATTTCTGTTGCGCAGTTTCGTCGATGATGAGAAAGGCGCCGAGTTGGCTGAATACGCGTTGATACTGGCTCTGGTAGTCGTCGCTGCGATCACCGCCCTGGGTGTGCTGGGCAGTGGCGTGAGTAGCGGTATCACCAGTGCCAGTAACGGCATCTCGGGGGCTGGCCACTGAGCCTGTGGCTGGGCGCTGGCTTGCTTTACCGACAACTGAAGATCAACCCACAAACAGAGGAGCGGACAGGCCGCTTCTCTGTTTGTGTATGGGGGATGGTCGTTGGTTTTTTATCCGGCGCTGAAATGCCGTAGCACCACATTCATCCGCATCAGAGACCGATCAAGAAAAAACAGGGGGCACGAACTCCAAACTTTGACCGTAACTTTCGCCAGAACTTGCCGTCTATCTGTTTGACGGATGCCCTATTTCGTCGGGCCAATCCTGTCATGTGTTCACTCAAATAGTTTTTATTCTTTGCCGCTCTGGTCAACCACTATGAGAATTCCTGCCCGGTAAAAAGACTTGTTCGCCGGCGGAAACGTGTTTGTTCCGTTATGGGAGTTCTTACAAGCGAGAAAATCGAGACACTGGTCGATCCATTTGGCTCACCATACTCTTCTGGTGTAGGAGGAAACAGCATGAAATATCAATCCCGACCCATCTCCCTTGGGTTCACCCTGTTGTTGCTACTGGCTTTGCTGATGTTTGGGGCCGTGCTCGTGCAAGCCGCTCCCGGCACTCAATCGGCGCCAGATGCCATCACCGTCAATACGTTGCGCCTTTATGGCAACGATAACGAAGGTGCAGGGAACCCTGTCTCAGATGATCCGGTGACGGACATCACGCCGGAAGAAGCGCCTTACACCGACCTGGCGTCTATTACCGACCCCAGCGGTTCGCAGGCGCCCGCCAAGGATTTCGTGACCTGGGATCCAGCCTGGCTCAGTGAGCTGGAATCCTTCGACGAGCTCCACGCCTACGGATTGTATAGCAAGATTTTCCTGGGCGCGGTCAATGGGGCCGAAAAGGTCAACCTGCGGGAATGGTATGAACCGCAAAATATCTATCTTGACCTCGATGGCAACGGCTCAGCCGACAGCAACGATGTCGTGGGCCCGGCCATCATGCAGGAATATACGTACCAACTGGTGCAATACGGCGCCAGTGCCAATCAGCCGCCGCCTGCTTATGGCCAGGTCGGCAATAGCAGCTTCGTCTTTCCCGTGGGTATGCGAGGCGGCGATCTCTTCGTCAACGATAGCCAGGTGGCATTCGATCCCCATGGCTACGGCCTCACCAGTCTCGATGGTGATTTTGACGGTAAACCTGATATCGTCATGATCGATAGCGAAGCCACCTTCAGCCAGAAAACCGGTGTGCAGGCGGATTTCGATGGGGATAACAACCTGGATAACCTCGATACAGATGGCAATGCCCTCAGTGGCGACGAGCTGGCGGTGTTTTCCCTCAATCCCGTCGACCGCACCCTGAATCAGGCCGTGCAGTTCCTGGATCACATGGTAGTGCTCAAAGGCGTCACCAACAGCGGCGTGTCCGTCGATATCTGGTACACGGGCGATTCGGCGCCCTTCTTTATGGGCTCACAAGTGATTTCGCAGGGCGATCTGTGGCTGTATGGCCGTCATTTCCCGGGCACCAAAGCCCCGAATATGGGCGTCGTGCCCGCAGGTTCCTTCTTTATCCAGGTCACCAATGTCGATACTGTAGAAAATATGGCGCAATTACGGGTGGGACGTGCTTTGGGGGCTCCTTTCAGTGCCATGGTCTCGGCACCCGGTGTCATCGACCGGCAAGCCGGCGATCCCTGGTTCCTCAAACGCTTCTATGTCGATGGCCACCAATACGATGTCGTGGCGATTGGCAGCAACGGCCCTGAGCAATTTGGCTTCATTACCTTACGCACTCCCTTGCCCAAGAGCGAAATAGCCATCGATCTCCACTCGGTGCGCCTCCAGTCCTATAGATTCGAAGACTGGCTCAGCCTCTTACCGCCGTTCAACTACGAACACTACGCCCTGCATGATGTGCTGGATGTGCCCTTCCTCGATCCTGCGGATGATGCCCGGGTAATGGGCACGCTCTACGGGCCGCTGGCTCCCATTTTGCAGCGAAACGGCCCCTTCCCCTACCGCGCCTATCGCAGCTCCAGTCCCGCCGGTATGCTCTATCCCGATCCCAGCGAGATGCTCCATTACTACGTGCGTGAGGAGCCTAACCTGAGCCTGCTCAATGAGCACAAAGAGCTGCTCGGCGAAGATGAGCGAACAGGCGCCGAATACTGGTACAGCCAGCAAAACTGGACCCTGCCCTATCTCTTCACCGAATTCGTCTTCCCCGATGCAGCACCGGCGCGCACAGCCAACAAACCTGATCTCTACCTCTTTACCGGGCATTTCCGCACTACCCTGCCCGCTCTTGATGTCAGCGCCCGTGTGGGCTTCTGGTACGATCCGGCGCATGATGGCAAATTGCTCAAAGACGCCAACGGCCTCCGTATCTTCGGCTACGACAGCATGGGTCCTGGCGCTGCTGTTAGCGACCCCGGCAGCAACGGTGCCTATCCCGTTGAGACGCTACCTTACACCGACGTGTGGGCGCCCTTCAACCCCAAACACGTTCAGGCCCCACCCGGCGATTCCCTCTCCTTCAATCCGGCCTACATGAATGAATTCCGTAATTCCGGCGAGACGCTGGCCGATCTCTATCGCTACATCTCCCGCGAGGGCGCCAATGCCCGCCAGAAGGTCTACCTGCGAGCCTGGTACGAGCCGAATCTCGACAAGATTCTCGAAGCGACCGACGGGATTACGCCCACTACCGTCTATACTTTCCCGGCCTTGATGCTGGAAAGCACCACCATGCTTCTTAATACCCAGGATCAGCCGGACCACGGCCAGCCGGGCTCCTCGAACATTGCCTTCCCCATGGCTACCGGCGCCGAAGAACTGCCGGCACCGACGACATCCGCTCCCTATGAGCTACCGGCCGCCTTCCTGCCCAGCAACGGCTACGGCATCACCAGCTACGATGCCAACTTCGACGGCGTTCCCGACATCACCCGCATCCACAGCGAGGTCAGCCTGGCCAAATTGACCGGCATCTCGGCCGATTTCGATGGTGACAACCAGCTCGATCAGCTTGATGACGATGGCGTCGCCCTCAGCGGCGATGAACTCGTGGTGTTTGCCGTCGAAAACCTCACGCTTACCCGCGGGGACAGCGCCCAATTCCTCGATCATCTCGTCACCCTCGAAAACGTCACCAGCAACAACGGCGGCCAGGCCCAACTACAAATCTGGAACACGGGTGGCGGCCTCAACCCCATCAGCGGTGGCTACGACATCAAACCGGCCCACGTTGGCAGCGCCCTGCCGTACTCGGTGGGCGAGATGGGCATCGTCGGTCGGGATAAGGTCAATGTCTTCCAGATACCGGCCGGTGGTGATAATCTGGGCCAGGTGCAAGGTGCCTGGTTCGTGTATGTGTCCGGCATCAACAGCCTCACCGAAACCGCCACCGTTACCATCGGTCGTGCCCTCGGTGCCGCGCATAGCGCCATCGACAACGGCGCCGGTGCCCACGACCTCACCCCCGGCGATCCCTGGTATCTCAAACGCTTCTTCGTCGACGGCCACGAATACAATGTCGTTGCCATCGACGCTCCCACCACTGAGGCGCCCACGTGCAGCGGTGACGTGAACGACACCCTGCCCGAATGCTTCGAATTCAAATACCTGACCCTGCGCATGCCCGTTCCCAAGGAAGCTACTTTCGTTAATGAGCAGGACACGCAGGTGCTCGAGGGCTACTTCTTCGGCCCCCAGGGTATGCCCTTCGACCGCTACCAGGCGCCCATGCTCCCGCCCTTCAACATGAACCACACCGTGGCCGAAGACATCGTCGCTCTCGATCCTCTGAACTTCGCCAATCCTCTTGCCTACGATCCCCAATGTGCCGGCACCGACAGCATCATGGCGCGACCGCCGCTGGCCATGCGCATCCTCAGCGAAAATATCGAACCTCGTTTCACCGGCGAGTTGCAGGAATTGCGATTGCCCGATAGCTGGGATGTCTATCCCTTCGCCACCATGCCTGACGCCTATACCGAGGTCAGTCTCTCGCCCGATCAGCTCTATCTGCTCACCAGCAGTTGGACTGCGGCCGAGAATCGTGATCATCACTACGCCTGCCAGCCCGATCCTGCTCCCTACCAGCCTGCCACCTCTCTCAACAATGATCGTGTGCAGTACACCTATGCGCCGGGGCATGACGAGGACCTCTACATCAATACCTTCGCTCGCATCCAAGACACCCTCACCCGTGCCCTGGACCAGGGCTGGAACCTCTACAGCACAGCCATGCTGCCAGGCGACCCCGACATCTCCACTGTCTTGCAACCGGTACTCAGTTCGACCGAAGTGGCCTTGGGCTATGAGTGTGCCGTAGGTGGCCTCAGCTACTATCCATCCCTGCCCATGCTCAGCACCCTGCAATGGCTGACCGGTTGGCATGGCTACTGGCTGAAGACCACCACTGCCGCCTCGCTGACCACCTACGGTTGGCAAATGGCGCCCGACACACCTCTCTACCTCTGCCCGGGCTGGAATCTGATCCCCTACCTGCCGGATCAACCTGTCTCTGTGCGCACCGCACTCGCTGGCATCGACGGCTTGCATGGCGCCGTGCTGGGCTATGAAAACGGCGCCCTCAGCTTCTATCCCAACCTACCCGACACAATCAACACCCTCACGGTCATGAAACCGGGCTACGCCTACTGGATCTGGATGGATCAAGCGGCCACCCTCTTCTACCCAGTCCTCACCGCCCAGAGCCAGGTGGTAGCAGCCTCTGCTCCCGACAGCGCCGTTCATCCCAGCAGCCGGTGGGTCGACTTCTACGGCTTGAACTCGCAGGCGCCTGTGGGCAGTCGCATCCAGGCATACACCGCCTCTGGGCTGCTGGTGGGCGAAGCCATCGTCCATGCCGATGGCAGCTACGGCATCATGCCCGTCTACGGCGATGATGCCACCACCGAGGCTATCGATGGCGCCCTGCCCGGCGAAGCGCTCACTTTCATGATCGACGGTCAGCCTGCGCTCACCGTCGGCCCCGGCCAGACACGTTGGACCAAGAATCACGACCGTCAGGAAGTGAACGTCCTCCCTGCCAGTAGCCGCATCTTCATGCCCATGTTCATCCGCTAACCCACACCCAAGCGCTGAAACAACCGACAAGGGCGTTTGCATCGAGCGACATCCGTCCCCAACGCCCTTGCCGCTGGCGCAGTTCTCCTCAAGGAGTTCACTATGAATCGCCGCACCTACCTCATTCTTTTGCTCATAAGCGTGGCCGTGCTTGGGTTCTCTCAATTGACGGGCGTCAGCGTGGCCCAATCTGCACCCGAGTGGGTCAACTTCTATGGCCTCAACTCCACCCTGAATGGCGCCCCCCTTCCCGTGGGCGCAGTCGTGACAGCCTATGACGACCTGGGCTCCTGCGGTAGCACCGTTGTCAGCGAGCCCGGCATCTACGGCCTGCTGGCCTGTGATCGCAATCCCGCCATCACCCCACCCTACGCCATTCATTTCACCATCGATGGCCAGCCCACCACCGGCAGCGGCACCTGGACGACCAACGGCGATCTGCATCTTGTAGAACTGTCTTCCGGCACCACCCAGGCCACAGCCACGCCCACGCCTACGCCCAGCGGTGGCAGCGGCTCACCCGAATGGGTCAACTTCTACGGCCTGCACTCCACCCTGAACGGCGTGCCCATCCCTGTTGGCGCTGTTGTCGCTGCCCAAGACACCGTCGGTGAATGTGGCCAATACACCGTGCAATCTCCGGGTGAATACGGGCTTTTGGCCTGCTCCCGCCGTGATGGCCTCACGCCGCCCTACCCCATCACCTTCACCATCGATGGCACGCCAGCCAACGAAAGCGGGCAGTGGTCACAAAACGGGGACGTTTTCCTCTTGGAACTGAGCGCCGGCACGGTACAGGCGACAGCCACAGCCACGCCTACTACTTCTCCCCAACAGCCCCCCGAATGGGTCAACTTCTACGGGTTGGCTTCCTTGCTCAACGGCCAACCTTTGCCGGTCGGGGCCGAGGTCAAAGCCTTCGACTCCGTCGGTGAATGCGGGAGCGTGCTAGTGACCCAGCTTGGCGTCTATGGCCTGCTCACCTGCAACCGCAATCCCGCCTTGACCCCGCCCTACGATATCACCTTCACCATCGACGGTCTCCTCGCCTTCGAGATCCCTGACGGCCTGTGGACGAGCAACGGCGATTTACAGCAGATAGAATTGCAGGCGCCGCCGCCCACGGCTACCCCCACGCCCACCGCCACCGACACGCCCACGCCGACGCCAACAGATACGCCCACGCCTACCCCCACAGCCACGCCCACCGCTACGCCCACTGCGACCGACACCCCCACTCCCACCCCCACAGATACCTCAACACCGACGCCAACGCCCACCGCTACCCCCACTGATACACCCACTTTCACGCCCACCGCCACCGACACGCCGACACCGACGCCAACAGACACGCCCACTCCCACCGATACGCCGACACTGACGCCGACAAACACGCCCACCCCGACACCAACGGACACGCCCACTCCCACCGATACGCCGACGCCCACCCCCACAGATACCCCGACGCCGACCCCCACGCCAACGAGCACCCCAGCCCCCAGTTGTTACGAACTCGTGGGCAACGGCGGCTTTGAAGATAGCGCCATCTGGTCCATGCCCAACACCGCCAGCCGGGCCCGCTACACCACCTACACCGCGCACACAGGCGCTCGTTCCGGGCAACTGGGGCTACCTCCGGCGGCTGATCCCATCTCCCGCTTCCTGCCCGAGATCAACCCCTTGCCCAGCGGCGCCTCCTACTCCACTGCCTACCAGACAATCCATTTCCCCAGCGATGTCGATAACATCACCCTCGAATTCTGGTACGAGCCCCACAGCCAGGCCAGCAACTATGATTGGCAACGAGTCATGCTGCTTAACACCAGCTACGGCAAGGTCAAAGAGCTGATGCGGGTGCTGGAGAATGATGGGGTGTGGAAGCACGCCAGCTTCAACCTGAATGCTTACAAGGGCCGCAATCTGGTACTCTACTTCGAAGTCTATAACAACAGCACCGGCGCCAATGGCCGCACCTGGATGTATGTGGATGATGTCAGTATCCTGGCCTGCGAAGCCGGGGCCAATGCCACCGCCACGCCCACTCCTACCGCCACCTTCACGCCCACAGATACTCCCACTCCCACCTTGACACCCACGCCCACACCCACATTCACACCGACCCCCACCGACACACCCACATTCACACCGACTCCCACGTCGACCGACACACCCACGCCAACGCCGACTCCCACACCGACCAGCACCCCTCTGCCTTCGCAGGCGGTCGTCAGCGTTAGCGGCGGCCTGGTGGACCCCGGCGACACCATCACCGTCACCATCGACATGGCCAATGTGGCAGCTCCCGGTGTCAGCGCCGCCAGCATCGAACTCGCCTACGATCCGGACGTGCTGCAACCCATCGCCTGCGTCGCCGATCCCGATTCCCTCTTCGACTTCGGCAATTGCAACATCGCCTTCGATGACAATGGCGTTGATCCCGACAGCGTGCGGCTCAGCCTGATCAGCGCCCTGGGCATCGACGGCAATCACCCCCTCGCCGAGGTCACATTCCAGGCGATTGGCCTGCCCAACACCTTCAGCACTCTCGATCTCCAACTCCTCAACTTCGCCGATCCGGGCGGTGTTGCCATCCCCGTGGGTGACAACGACAACCTCATCAACCTCTCGGGCGTGGTCAGCCAGGCTGGCGACGTCAACTGCGACACCCGTGTCGATCCCATCGACGCCCTCTTCATCCTGCAATACGAAGTGGGACTGCGCAGCGCTGGCGACCAGTGTCCTCCTGCCCCCGACACCCTCTATCTTCCCAACTGCGATGTCAGCGGCGATACCGCCTGTAATTCGGTTGATGCCCTTTTCATCATCCAATGTGATGCTGGCATCGCCAACTCCCTCTGTCCGGTCAGCCTCGCAGCCCCCCAGTTGGGGCCCATGGTTGTGGACATGCCGCAGACGAGCACGGTACGGGTGCAGGCAACCACGGTCTTGCCCGGTGAGGAAGTGACCATCCATACCACGGCCGACCTGGGCGCGGACAAGCTCGGCGCCGTTGCAGTCGAACTCCGCTACGACCCCGCCGTCCTTCAACCCCTCAGTTGTCAGGCCGATCCCGACAGCCGCTTCGACTTCGACCTCTGCAATATCGCCTACGAGCAAGACGGGACGTCACCAGACGCCGTTCGCTTCAACATGCTATCGGGTGCGGGTGTCAGCGGGGTCGTGGATATGGCGGCGATCACCTTCCGGGCCGTGGGAGATAGCGGCAGCACCAGTGACCTGAACGCCGACATCAGCACCTTTGCCGACATCCACGGCACCACTCTGGCTGTGTACGTTTGGCCGGGTTATGTGGATGTGATCGCCAGCAAGCTCTTCCTGCCCGTCATCAGTCGTTAAACCTCCCCTCTCTCCTTCCCCTCCTCTCCGCCACCCTCCCCGCGCGCCGCCCAGTGCACGGGGAGGCCTCTTTTTACGGTTACCTGACGGCCGGGTTTGCAGCATACGTTCGTTGTACAAACTGCGCAAACGTGGTGGGTGCTCGCTGCAGGAGCGCTTGCAGAACCCGGGCATTTCCTATCAACCCATAGCGTTCGTAATACCCGAACATCTGCCTGAGCGCTTGCACCTGATAGACCCCCAGCCCCCGCTTGCGAGCGCTGGCCTCCCATTGGTCGATGGGAATGACTTCCACACGGAGGCGCCGCCCCACGTAGCGGCTGACGGTCTCGACGATGTCGTGGGGCGAGAGGATGTCGGTGCCACAGAGTTCATAGATGGCGCCCTGATGTCCGGGCTCGGTGAGCACGGTGGCAGCCACGTCTGCCACATCGTCCAGGTGCACATGACTCAAACGAGTGTCGGCGGCATAAGGCACCGCATATTTCGCCGTGGTCACCATATCGTGCCAGTAGGCCAACAGGTTTTGCATGTAAGGGCCGGGCTGCAGGATGGTGGTGGCTAAGCCCGATGTAAAAAGCTGTTCTTCCACCCGCATCTTCTGCCAATGGTGGGGCATGGCCTCGACCTGGGGGTGAAGGACGGAGTGATAGACAAAGTGCCCGACGCCGGCCGACTGGGCGGCTCGAATGGCTGCCTGACCGATGCTGAGCTCGTCAGGGCTGACGTTGGGGCAGATATGATAGATTGCCCGCACGCCCCTGGCCGCCTGATTCATGGTTTCCTGCGAGCGCATATCTCCCACGATGCTTTCCTGGACACCAAGTCCTCGCATCATTTGCGCCTGTTTGTCGTTATGCACCAACACCCGTATGAACTGCTTCCTTTTGCACAGCGCCCGCGCTATCGCCTGGCCGGTTTTCCCGGCTGCACCGGTGATCAGAATCATGGCAACCTCCTATGGGACAAGACTACCGGCCACGGTGCAAAGGGGAGCCCCTTCATACGCTGCCCAGCGACTTCTTTGTCATGACGAGATTGGTTATCTCGTATCCCACCTTTTGGTACAAGGCAATCGCAGCTTGATTGCGACCAAACACGTGCAGCGAGACCGTATCGATGCCCAGTTCCCGAGCTTTCTCTTCCAACACGCCCAGGGCCTGCCTGCCGTATCCTCGCCTACGGCAGTGTTCGTCAATCAGAAAATCGTAGATGAATGCCGTGGGCTGCGGAGCTTTGTCGTTCACGGAAAACCAGATTCTGCCGACTTTTGCGCCAGTCTGGGCATCCACAAGGGCATAGAGATACTGGTTCTTCGAGGCCACGCCATCGGGCAGAAGGTGCTGGAACTCCTTTTCTGCTTTCTCGAGCGCCTCTGCCGGATGCCAATTGCCTGCTCGGACATGGTCTTGGGCATACTCTTCTATGGCATTTTTGCGGTACGCCTGAAATTCATTTTCCGTCATTGGCACGAAGCGTACCATAGGTTGGTTCATCTCCATTGTCAAAGTGTGCTGTGGCTCATGATGCACGGCCACAGCCATTTTTGCGGCACGGTGTAGTCAATGCTCTGTCTGACATGAAAGTACCACAAAAGAAATCGAGCTGTCAATGCACCCTTTGACCCGGGACAGGGTCAGTTTTGGGCAAAGGCACTCTCCAGGCGGGTGCGTCCCCGGAATTTGGGCGTA
Source organism: Chloroflexota bacterium (assembly GCA_013152585.1). Lineage (GTDB taxonomy): Bacteria > Chloroflexota > Anaerolineae > J102 > J102 > JAADGC01. The sequence continues at coordinate 88 of JAADGC010000196.1, read as the reverse complement.
AGGTTGGAGGTGGCGCTGCGGCGCATCACGGATGCGCCGGGTGCTCGACAACCTTCCTATTATTTAGCGCCGGGGCGACCGCAAGGGT
>JAADGC010000156.1 GCA_013152585.1 Chloroflexota bacterium | reverse complement strand
GCAGCGCCACCTCCAACCTTACGCCCAAATTCCTGGGACGCACCCGCTGTCTGAACGCAGATTGCCAACCGCCGCCAAACATGGTACGATCTTATCGTCGATGACGCATTGCGTTATCTGTGAGACAACTATGATCGACCAACCCCTGACCACCTCTATCGAAACGCATACCGGCCTTCGCTTACGCATCCGGCCAATGGCCGAGGGCGATGAGCCGGTATTGGTTGACATTTTCGACCATCTTGGCTCCGACAGCCGCTATATGCGTTTTCATGAGCCACTCGATGGTATGTCAGCCGACCAGACGCAGAAATGGGCGGAGGAGGTACTGGAAACTACTTTGGATCACGGGTTTGGGCTCCTTGCTTTCACCGATCTTCCTGGGCAAGCGGATGTGCCGGCCGGGGGAGCGCGTTACGTCAAAGTGACAGCCGATACGGCTGAGGTGGCAATAAGTATTCGCGATGATCTGCAAAAACAGGGGATTGGCGCCAGTTTATTGCTGTTGCTGGCCCAACAAGCCCGCACTGCCGGTATCACGAAGCTGATAGCGATCGTGCAGGCGCAAAACCGGCCTGTAATGCGCTTGCTGCAGGACTCGCCTTATCCTGTGAAGCGGTATCACGAAGCCGGCGAGCTGTTTATCGAAGCCGATATCAGCAGAGATGCAGCGGACGAGAAAAGGTAGGGCGAAGGGAATTGTAGCCGGGGCAGGGTTCCAGACGGAGTAGTGCTAGATATGACGCTATCTTGCAAAAAACCGCGGGATGCATCCCCAGCGCCAAAGCAGTTTTGAGTTGACGCCAATTCGATATACACTTGTTTCGACTGGTCACTTATCTTATGTTCTATTGTTCCATCACGCTCCCACAGGAGAGAAAATGAAACGCAACAACATCCTCATTCTGTTTGTCATCATGTCCCTGGCGCTATTTGTTCTCGCAGGCTGTGCTGCGCCGCCAACTGCCGCGCCCGCTGAGCCCACGCAGGCGCCAGTCGAGCAGCCCACCGCTGCCCCCGCCCCTACTGAGCCCCCGACAGCGGAACCCGTTACCATTCAGGTATTCTATCCCGTCGCTGTCGACGCCCCCATCGCCGATATCCTCAATGGCTACATCAGCGCATTCGAGAAAGAAAACCCCAATATCACCGTCGAGCCCGTGTTCTCTGGCGGATACGGCGACGTGCGCACCGCCATCCAGACCACCATTGACGGTGGCGGACAGCCGCCCGCCCTGGCGGTGATGTTGGGCACCGACCTCTACGATCTGATCAACGCCGACTACATCGTGCCCCTGGATAAATACATCGACGCAATGGATAATGGGGACGCCTACCGCAATGATTTCTTCCCGGCGTTCCTGGATAATTCCCGCTACGACGGCAAGCTGTGGAGCATACCCTTCCAGCGCAGCGCCGTGGTGATGTACTATAATGCCGATCTTTTCAAAGAGAACGGCCTGGAACCACCTGATAGCTGGGATGCCCTCGCCAATGCCGCCCAGGCGCTGACCGTACGCGATGGGGATAACGTGACGCGTTGGGGTCTTGAATGGCCTTCGGGCTGGCCCTATTGGCTCTTCCAGCCCCTGGCCATTGGCGCCGGTCAAAACATCGTCGGCGATTCCGACACCGAGGTCTTCTTCGATCATCCCCAGGTCATTGAGGCTGTTCAGTATTACATCGACCTCTCCCATAAGTATCAGGCCATGGCCGAGGGCGTACAAGCTGTTTGGGGGCAGGCTCCCAGTGATCTCGCCAGTGGACAGACGGCCATGATCGTGCACTCTTCTGGTAGTCTCAGTGGACTGCTGAAACAAGTTGATTTTGAGCTGGGCGTCATGGCTGTGCCCGGTAAAGAGAAAGGCACCTATGCCACGGTCCCCGGTGGCGGCAATCTCTACATCTTCAAGGGAGCGCCACAAGACCAGCAGGATGCCGCCTGGAAGTTTAGTGAATTTCTCACCCAGCCGGAGAACGCTGCTGATTTCAGCATTCACACCGGCTACATCGCCAGCCGCCAAAGCGCCTACGACACCTCTGCCATGAAAGACTACATCGCCCAGACACCTCAGGCTGCCGCCACCCGCGACACCCTGCAATACGCCGGCAAAGAGCTTTCGCTGCAAGATCTCGGCGAAGTACGCAGCATCTTCCATGATTATCTGCAAAAGGCGTACAATGGCGAGATGAGCCCGGCTGAGGCCATGGCCGCGGCCCAAAAAGCTGCGGACGAAGCCCTGGCTCCATTCAAGTAAACTGTATTTGCACGCGACGGCCATGGACTCCCCATGGCCGTCCTTTTTTGGGGGGACCTGTATGCGCACAATCAACGTCTCGGCTCCACGCAAGCGGCGCAATCCCATCCTGCCCTATTTCCTGATCCTGCCTACGGGCATCTTCGTGCTCATGTTCACCGCCTGGCCTACGCTCCTGGCTCTCTACCAGAGCTTCTTTCGCCAGCGCATGAACATCGCCAAATTTCGCCAGCCTACTTTCATCGGTCTGGGTAACTACGCCCAGCTTTTGGGCGATGAACGGTTCCTGTTGGTGATGAAGAACACACTTGTCTACGTTCTGATCACCGCACCCATCAGCATTATTCTGGGATTTTTATTTGCCCTGCTGGTCAATCGCACCGTCAAGGGCATCGGTCTGGCCCGACTGGCTTTTTTCCAGCCCACTATCCTGCCCATGGTCAGTGCCGCCACCATTTGGATGTTCTTCTTCACGCCCAACTATGGTTTGTGGAATAATGCCTTGCGGGCATTGGGCTATACCGGTCCCCAAAATTGGACTGGCAATCCTCACCTGGCCTTGATCGCTATCATGATCGTCACCATCTGGAAAAATGCTGGCTACTACATGATCTTCTATCTCGCCGGACTGCAAAACCTGCCCACCGATGTGTACGAGGCCGCCGTGTTGGACGGGGCCAGCGGTTGGCAGATGTTGTGGCAGATCACCTTTCCTTTGCTGCGTCGCACCACTCTCTTCGTCTCTACCATCGCTTTTATTGGGGCCTTTCAGATGGTGGACCACATCTTCGTGCTCACCGGCGGCGGCCCCAGCCGCGCCAGCACCGTGTTGCTTTATTATTTATGGCAGGTGCGTTTTGAAAATCAGAATATTGGTCGGGCTGCGGCCCTCACCCTCATCCTGATCATTTTCCTGCTGCTTTTTACAGCCACCAACTTCCTTCTCTCAGAGCGCAAGGAGGAATCTTATGCCTGATACCATCACCCGTCATGGTTTTTGGGCACGCTTGCGGCGCTGGTTGGCCATCATCTTCACTGCCCTCCTGGCGCTATCGTGGGCGCTTCCCCTCATCTGGGCTGTAATTGCCTCCACACGCCCCGAATCCGAACCGCTGGGACGAGGCGACGTTTGGTTTGGCAGCACCTTGACCATGGCGAGCTACGCCCGCGCCCTCACTTTGGCTCCCTTCAAACTTTACTACATCAACACCATCCTCATCGTATCGATGATCCTTGGGGTACAGTTCATCACCATCACCCTGGCCGGATTTGCTTTTGCTCACTACCAATTCATAGGCAAAAAATTGCTATTGTTCTTTATTTTGTTACAATTGATGATTCCAACGACTGCCTTGCTGGCCCCCAACTTCTCCACTATCCGCCAACTCGGGCTCTTTGATACCCGACTGGCTATTGCCATCCCGTACTTTGGCTCCGCCTTCGGCACTTTTCTGGTCCGTCAGGCTTTTTTGGAAGTACCGCGGGATTTAGTTGATGCCGGGATTATGGATGGCGCCACCTGGTGGCAACTCTTGCGCCATATCTACCTGCCGCCTTCCGTGCCCGTATTGGTTGCGTTTGGTCTGTCGTCTGTAAGTTGGCACTGGAATGAATTTTTGTGGCCGCTGGTGGTGACGAACAGCGACAAAAGCCGTCCTCTCACCGCCGGCCTGGTGCGCTTCACCCAATTGGGCGAGATCGGCGCCCAATGGTCTCTGCTCACCGCCGCCACCTTGTTGGTGATCGCCCCCTTGTTTATCGCCTTCCTTATTTTCCAACGTCAATTTATTCAAAGCTTCGTGCACTCGGGGCTGAAATAAATAAAGCTGCATTCCTCTCGATTCACTCTGGAAAACGACCATGTCATCTCCAACCCCCAACACCTTCGACGTTTTGTTCCTCATCGCCCGGCCCGCCGCCGGCAAGAGTGAGATCATCGACTATCTCAAGCGCACCGATGTGACCGAACGCCAACGCCGTTTCCACATCGGCCCATTCGACGAGCTCGATGATTTCCCCATGATCTGGACCTGGTTTGAAGAAGATGCCATTCTCGCCCGGATGGGAAAACAGCGCCTGCACACCGACAATAAAGGCTATTTTTTACACGAATATCTCTGGCATGTGCTGATCGAAAGGCTGGAGCTTGATTATCACAAGCTGTTACGCGACGATCCCACCTACCACAGCACCCACACAACCATCATCGAATTTGCCCGCGGCAGCGAACACGGCGGTTTTCGGGCTGCCTTCCAGCATTTCACGCCCGACATCCTACGTCGTAGCGTGCTCCTCTACATCGATGTTCCCTGGGAAGAATCCCTGCGCAAGAATCGCCGCCGCTTCAATCCTCGACGTCCCGGTAGCATCCTGGAACATGGCCTGCCCGACAAAAAACTGGAAAGGCTGTACAAAGAGAGCGATTGGAACACTTTTCGCGGGACAAATCCCGACACTATTTTTATTCAGGGCGTGCCTGTGCCCTACGCTGTGTTTGCGAATGCAGATGATGTGACCACAGAACGGGGCGCGGCGTTGGGCGTCCGCCTGGAACAGGCACTGCACCTGCTCTGGCAGCGGCGCATTGCCTGCCGCGAACCAGCATCAGCGAGGATATCATGACAAACAGGCTGCAATTAGGTCTCAATTTGGGATATTCCGGCCGCACGGTGCAATTGCCCATCGACAGGGTGCTGGAAGCCGAACGTTTGGGATATGATGTTGTGTGGGCTGCAGAATCGTATGGCTCGGACGCCGTCACGCCCCTGGCCTGGCTGGGCGCGCTCACTCATCGCATCCATCTGGGCACGGCCATCATGCAAATACCCGCCCGCACGCCGGCCATGACCGCCATGACGGCTACAACCCTCGATCAACTGTCGGGCGGGCGGTTTCGGCTGGGACTGGGCGTGTCAGGCCCCCAGGTGGTCGAGGGCTGGCATGGGCAGCCGTATGCTAAGCCCCTGGGGCGCACCCGAGAATATGTGAGTATCCTGCGGCAGATCTTCGCCCGCCAGGAGCGCCTGGTGCATCAGGGCCGACAGTACACCATCCCCTATCAGGGACCCGATGCCACCGGACTGGGCAAGCCGCTGAAAAGCATCCTGCACGGTCGTGCCGATCTGCCCATCTATCTGGCGGCGATTGGCCCCAAAAACGTGGCCCTGACCGCAGAGATCGCCGATGGCTGGCTCCCCTTCTTCCTCTCTCCCCGCCATTTTGCCCAAACCTACCGGTCCCACGTGGCCGCCGGTCTGCAAAAGGCGGGTAAATCGTGGCATGATTTCGATATTTCGGCCACCGTGCCCGTAGTGGTGGACGCCAGCGCCGAAGTCGCCCGCAATCAAGTCAAGCCTCTGGTGGCCCTGTATGTGGGCGGTATGGGGGCGCGTAACAAGAATTTTTACTACAATCTGACCTGCCGCTATGGCTATCAGGAGGCCGCCGACCGCATTCAGGATGCGTTTTTGGCTGGAGACCGGGGCGCGGCCATGGCCGCCGTGCCCGACACCCTGGTGGATGAGATGGCCCTGTGTGGCCCCAAAGAGCGCATCGCCGAGCGCCTGCAGCCCTGGCTCGATTCGCCCGTTACCACCCTGAACGTGGCCGCACACGACATGGCTGCCGTGCGCGTGATGGCGGAGTTGGTGTTGTAATGAGTCTAATAGTCCGTAGTCATCTTTTCCATGACGATGGTTTATGGGGCTACCGGCTATTTTAGCTTGGGCAGCCGGCTGGCGTCCCAAAGATCTTCGGACAATGTGATGATGGACAGACACGACGAGCACTCCGCCTTATCTTCTTTTGTGATGTGTGCATAATGGCCACAATTGGGGCAGGTGATGGATACTCGCTGCACGGCCTGACGCATCAGCGCCTGCATGACGTCTTCGGTCGATGAAAGCCCCATTTCCTTTTTTAGCAGATCGATCATTTCCTGCTCTTCGGGCGAGAGTTCAAATTGATTGGGGGCACGTTCGATCATTGTGGTACCTCGGGAGGTAGTGAATGGTTGGGGGAAGTTTGTGTCGGGGGTCAGAACCACCAAAAACACTCTGTTTGGGCAAAAAGTTCCTGGTCGCCTCCCAGAGGTCACAGCGAGACCCCCTGAGTTCCGGTTGAACCATAATGGATTAGGATGATCTTCATTTTAGCCATGATTTGCTTTTCTGCGGTATGATCTACATCACAGTTCGGCAAAATGCTCTGCAAAACGGGTCCAGATGTCAGCGCTTGTGATGTTGGACCCGGCAGCACTCTATTCTACCATTTCTTACCAGGTCTTGCACTGGAGCAAATTTACACATGAGTCGCGAATATGTTGATGGCGCAACTGCCATCGCCCGTGGCGCCCTACGCGCCGGTTGTAATTTTTATGCAGGATATCCTATCACACCTGCCACCCCGATTCTGTTACACATGCTGCGCGAGCTACCCAAAGTAGGCGGCATCGGCATTCAGGCCGAAGATGAAATCAGTGCCATCAGCATGTGCATCGGTGCGGCTATGACCGGCGCCCGGCCCTTCACTGCCACTTCGGGCCCCGGCATTTCGCTATATTCCGAAAATATCGGTCTGGCCATTATGGGCGAAGTGCCACTGGTGATCGTCGATGTCATGCGCATGGGCCCGGCCACGGGCGGGGCCACCACCACCGCCCAAGGCGATGTTCAGTTTATCCGCTGGGGCACCAGTGGCGGTTATCCCATCATCGCCCTGGCCCCTTCTTCGGTGACCGAATGTTATACCCTCACCCAGCGGGCGTTCGATCTTGCCGAGCGCCTACGCACGCCGGTGTTCCTGCTGCCCGACAAGGAGCTGATCTCCTCGATGGCCACCGTGGATGTGGACGAATACGTGGATGTGCCGGTGGGACAGCGGCCGCTGGTGAATGCGCCGGCCGTGTCGGGCGTCAGTGCTGTCACCGGTCGGCCCGATGCACGGCTGCGTCCCGAAGAAAGCTACCTGCCCTACGACTTCGATCCTATCGACGGCATCCCCCCCACCAGCCCCTTCGGGGGCCCGCAGATCACCCGTTTCACCACTTCCAGTCATGACGAACATGGCTTTCTCTGCAAAGACCCGGAGAAGGTGGGGCGCCTGAACGATCATCTGCGTCTGAAAATAGAAAGCCGGCGGGCCGAGATCGAGATGGGGGAGCTGGTGCGGCATCCTGATGCCAGCACCTTGTTCATCAGCTATGGCACCACCGCCCGCGCCATGCGCGAGGCCGTGGATATCGGCCACCAGAGCGACCAGCCTGCCAGCGGACTCACCCTGCACACCCTGTGGCCGCTGCCCGAAACACTCATCCTCGAGGCTGTGCAGGGCCACCAACGCCTGGTGGTGCCCGAGCTCAATCACGGCCAGTATCGGCACGAGATCGAGTGGCTCATCTACCGGCATTGCGCCCGCAATGGCCTGGTACCGCCGGAAATCGTGGGCCTGAATCGAGTGGATGGCGGACTCATTACCCCCGAACAGTGCCTGCAAGCCATTTCCTGAAGTGAACCGAATGCTCCTTTGTCTTTAGGAATCGGGCAAAATGAGCTCTCGTTTTGGACCTCCTCCCGGAGGTTTATTCTGGATAAACACTTAGCCGTCGCTGATCCTTTCCTTTAACGTTCCCGGAGCGCCTTATGGCAACCTCTTCTCCCGTACAAATTCAACCTGTCGAAACCTACCGCAACGAACGGCCCATTCCCTTTTGCCCCGGTTGCGGCCATAGCATTCTTCTGGATCGGCTCGATGCCGCGCTCAGGCAATTGCAACTCGATCCCACGCAGGTGGTGATCGTCAGCGATATTGGCTGTGTGGGCCTCAGCGATCAATACTTTAGCACCAACACCTTTCATGGCTTGCATGGGCGCAGCGTGGCCTACGCCACCGGCATCAAGCTGGCCAACCCCGATCTACACGTGATCGTGCTCATGGGAGATGGCGGTGTGGGCATTGGTGGCACCCATGTGCTCAATGCCGCCCGGCGCAATATCGGCATCACTGTGCTGGTGTTCAATAATTTTAATTTTGGCATGACCGGTGGTGAGCACTCGGTCACCACGTTTTCCGATGCCATCACGGCCAGCACCCGCTCCGGCAATCTCGAACATCCCCTCGATGTGTGCGCCTCGGTGGCTGTGAACGGCGCCGGTTATGTCTACCGCGGCAGCTCTTTCGACAAAGATCTACCGCAGCAAATGGCCGCCGCCATTGCCTACGATGGCTTTGCCCTCATGGATATTTGGGAATTGTGCACAGCATACTTCGTGCCCAACAATCATTTTGGGCGCAAAGAAATGCTGGAGCGCATCGAATCGTTGGGCATGGAGACGGGCGTATTGCAGCATTTACCGGCCAACGAATATAGTCGCCGCCTGCACGCCTTGACAGAACGCTTCGCCGGCCAAGACACAATGCCCGTCAAAGCCCTGACGCCCGCATTCAACTCCCCCCTCGACCACAAATTTCATCTCATCATCGCCGGTTCGGCCGGGGCCAAAGTGCGCTCGGCCGCCAAAGCCATCGGCTATGCCGGCGTGCTCTCTGGCCTGTGGGCCACCCAGCGTGACGACTATCCCACCACCGTCAAAACCGGCCACAGCATTAGCGAGATCATTCTCAGCCCCGAAGAGATTCGCTACACCGGCATTGCCAAACCCGATGCCCTGGTGTTGCTCTCGGAAGATGGCCTGAAAAAAGTGCGGCATCGCCTGACGACCATGACTCCCGACGACATCTTCATCACCACACCCGAATTTGCCGATGTAGAAACCGCTGCCCGCAAGATGATTTTGCGCCCCGGCGCCGGGGACGTGCGCATCACACGTACCAATCGCTCCCTCATTGTCACCGCCGCCGCCTTGCGCTTGCTGAAGCTCTTCCCCATCGCCGCCTACGAACAAGCCATCCGTCGTTTCCAGGCTCGCTTTGCCGATGAAAACCTGAAAGTCGTTGCCGCCAGCGCCGGCTTGCTTGAAGAGTAGCCTTCTCTTTCCTTTCTTCTCACCCCCAACCTGGCTTAACCTGAGCCAAAACAGTCTCTCGCAAAGAATAAAAAAGCTTGGCGATCCTTCGGCTGCGCTCAGGACATGCTTTGTGAGAGATTTCTTTTCATGACCGACAAGATGCCATTACCATGCTCAACGCAGCCCGACAACTACAACCCCACCTGATTCGACTCCGTCGCCGTATTCATCGCTGGCCCGAACTTGCCTTCGATGAACACAAAACCGCGGCCCTGGTGTCACAAACCCTGCGCGATCTGGGCATTGCCTACGAAACCGGTGTGGCCCGCACCGGCGTCATCGCCTGGTTGGGCCAGAGCCACGGCCCCACGATTGCCCTGCGGGCCGATATGGACGCCTTGCCCATCCAGGAAAGAAGCGACGTCCCCTATGCTTCGCAGCGGCCCGGCATGATGCACGCCTGTGGTCACGATGCCCACACCGCCATGTTGCTGGGCGCAGCGGCCCTGCTCAAACAGCACGAAGCAGATTTACCGGGGCGGGTGAAGTTGATATTCCAACCCAGCGAAGAGCGCATCGACGACGAGGGCTTTAGTGGCGCTAAGCTCATGGTGGCGGAAGGGGTGCTCGACGACATCGATGCCATCATGGGCCTGCACACCGAACCCCACCTGCCCGTGGGCACTATCGCCTTGCGCCCGGGGCCAATGATGGCCGCCGCCGATCACTTCCGCATGGAGATATTGGGGCGTGTGGCGCATGGCGCTTATGCGTATCTGGGCGTCGATGCCATCGTGCTGGCGGCCCAGGTGATCAACGCTGCCCAGACGCTGATCTCGCGGCGCATTCCGGCGGTGGAAGCCGGCGTGATCACATTCGGGAAGATTCAGGGGGGCGTTGCCGAAAACATCCTTTGTGATCGGGTCGTTCTCTCCGGCACCGTGCGCAGCTTCAGACCCGAAATCCGCGATCAACTCGAACGCGAGTTGGGCGAAGTGGCTGCTATCGCCCGCCAGATGGGGGGGGACTATCGCTACAGCTATCTGCGCGGCAACCCCTCTGTGATCAACGATGGCCGCCTCACCGGATTTGTCTCGCGTATCGGCGGGCAATTATTGGGCGCCGAGTGTGTGCAGAAGGCGTCCATGACCACCGGCGGGGAAGATTTTTCCTGGTATAGCCGCCAAAAGCCGGGAACCTTTGTGCGCATCGGCGTGCGCGACCCGGCCTGGGAAGCAGATCGTCCCCTGCACACCGATACATTCGACATCCAGGAGGATGCCTTGCCTGTGGGCGCGGCGTTGTTGGCCGAAAGCGCCCTGCGCTGGGCTGCAGGAAACCAAAGCCGCTGGCCGTTCAGCGGCGCAAGGAAACGATACACATGAATCCTGAAACTCAGTTTACACAACAAGTCGTCTGCATTACGGGGGCTGGCCACGGCATTGGCCTGGCCATAGCCCGCGCCTTTGGCGAAGCCGACGCCCGCGTATGCGTGAATGATATCGTGGCCGAGCGGGCGTATGGCGCCCTGGCCACGTTGCAAGCCGCCGGCATCCCGGCCATGGCGCATGTGGGCGACGTGGGGAACGAGCAGGATGTGCGAGCGCTGTTTGCGGCCATCGATCAGCAATGGGGTCGGGTGGATATTCTGATCAACAACGCCGGCATCGAGCCCGTGCATTCTATTCTCGACCATCCACTGTGCGACTGGCAGCGCACCCTCGATACCAATCTCACCGGCACCTTTTTGTGCACTCAGCAGGCGGCATTGCGGATGAAGGCGCAAGGGCAGGGCGTGATCATCAATATCGCCTCCATCGCCGGCAAGTCACAGCCTCTCTACCTGCGCTCGGCCTATGCTGCCAGCAAAGCCGGGCAGGTGGGCTTTACCAAAGAAGCCGCTCGCGAGCTGGCCGCGTATGGCATTCGGGTCAATGCTGTGTGTCCGGGTGTGATTATCACCCCCATGACCGAGCGCCTGCGGAATGATGCCGCCCAAATGCAGCGCTGGCAGGCCGAAATCCCTTTGCGCCGCCTGGGCACGGCTGACGAAGTGGCTGCTTTGTGCCTGTGGTTGGCTTCGGATGCCGCCAGCTACGTTACGGGCGTGGCCTGGCATGTGGATGGCGGCAAAAACATGGCATAATAAGGGACATTCTCGTAACTACCCAGGTGCGTTGCACCTGAATCATCCCCTTTTGTGCCGATACTCTTTCCCGGAGGTTATCATGGCTTACGAATACATACTCACAGAAAAACTGGCAACCGGCATCGGACTCATCCGCTTGAATCGGCCGCGGGCGCTGAATGCACTCAGCCCCGATCTGATGGACGAGTTGGGAGAGGCATTGCTCGCCTTCGATGCCGATGCCGGTGTGGGCTGCATTGTCATCACCGGCAACGAACGCGCCTTTGCCGCCGGTGCCGATATTAAGGCCATGGCCACCGCTTCGATGGCCGACATGCTTAAACAGGACCTGATCGCCAGGTGGGAAACGATCCATCGCATTAAGACGCCCATCATTGCTGCTGTCAGCGGCTATTGTTTGGGCGGCGGCTGCGAACTGGCCATGAGCTGCGACATGATCGTCGCCAGCGAATCCGCCCAATTTGGTCAGCCTGAGATCAACCTGGGCATTATCCCCGGCTTTGGCGGCACGCAGCGCCTTACCCGCACCATTGGCAAAGCCCTGGCCATGGAGATGGTGCTGGGCGGACGCATGCTCAGCGCCGACGAAGCACAGCGGTTTGGGCTGGTCAATCACGTGGCGCCGGTCGAGACTTATCTGGAGACAGCCCTCAAACTGGCCGCCAAGATCGCCGGGCAGGCGCCGCTGGCCGCTCGACTGGCCAAAGAAGCTGTGAACAATGCCCTGGAGCTAAGCCTGCGCCAGGGCCTGCAAAGCGAGCGTCAGCTCTTTCAGATGCTCTTTGCGACAGAAGATCAAAAGGAAGGCATGGCCGCCTTTATCGAAAAACGTCCAGCTCAATGGAAAGGAAAATAACGTGAATCATCATCTCGCCCGACTTGCAGGTCTGAGTGTTACAGTGGGTGGATTCTTACCGCGCCTGCGTCTGCCTAGCGTGGTCGGACCTATGCTCACCCCATCCGATATGGTCGAAGAAGGCGCCGTGGCCGTGTGCATCTACAATCCCGCGGCCGTCAACCCGTTTCCCCTGCCCCCACCCGGCGTCAATCTGGCCCAGCGCCTGCAAATGCTGGCCGACCGCGATGTGAGGCTTTATGTGATCAGTGGGCTCGGCGTGCGACGGCTGGCCAGTTGGATGGAATACACTGACGAGGTCGTTTATGCGCTCAGCGATGCCGATGGCGACTTTGCGGCCCAGGTGGGCATCCCCATCAAGCGTGTGGATGGCCGTAACTTCCGCACCCATGTCGCCTTTGTTCTGCAGGAGGATCGCATCCTCTCCATCCTGCTGGAAACAGATCCCATTCATCAGTTCGAACGTCTGTTGCAGGCTTTGGACGTGGCAGATGGCCGTGAGCCCGGCGAGTACAAATTACCGGATCAGCCGCGTTACGGCGACGGTCGCAACCCAACGGCATTCGAAGACGAAGAGGATGATGAAGAGTAACCGTCATGCTCGATGCTGCGGCATTGCCCTGCCCAAGAGTCCAAATGTGCGTTCCCACATCATTTTTAGACAGACTTAAATTTGCTCAGCCCCTGCTTATTAGGTTATACTCCCACGGCCTTGACAATTATTTGCGTCGTCGCCCACGGTGTTTTATTGCACCCCATAGGCCCGCACTGATTATCAGAATGCTTGCACGAGTACCTTGAGCATGTTACGCCTCATCATACGCTTCCTGTTTGTGGTGGGAGGTACGCTGATAATCTCTCCGGTGCTAGGCCTCCTTTGGGATCGCATCATGGACACCGCGCCATGGGGTTTTTTTGCCGGCGTATTAACAGGCATCATCGTCGCTGTCATTTACGTTGTTCGCACCATTCAGGGGCGCTTCCTCTTGCTTGCCCCCCCACCCCCCGAGGAAATGAAGGAGAAAGTTTAGTGCGTAAACTCTTTCAGGGAAAGAACCTCATCGTCATAATCGGTGTCCTGGGCGCAGTGGTCGTATCGGCCCTGTTCGTCAAGGTCCCTTTACCGACCATTTTGTTGCCGGCTGAGAAAATTCCTGGGCTGCAGATTGGCGGCTTTCATATTACCAACACACTGATCGCCACACTACTGGCTGATCTGACTGTGTTGCTTATCGGGCTGTTGACTGTCCGTAAGATGAGCGCTGTGCCCAAGGGGCTGCAGAATCTGGCAGAATGGGTATTCGAGATTTTCGAAAGCATGCTCACCGATATAGGTGGCAAAGAGAAGGCCCGGGCCTGGCTCCCCATCTTTTTGACCATCCTGCTCTTCCTCCTGTTTGCCAACTGGTGGGAGCTGGTGCCCGGCTTTGATAGCGTAGGCATCATCGAGCCGGTAGAAGTAGCCTATGCCCAGAATGGCGTCAGCCGTGGCTATGAGATTGAGTCTGTGGCCGGGATTGTGACTCTCACCGACCGTCAGGTGATTCTGGATAAAACCCGGCAACATGAGATCAAGACTGAATTCGCCGCCGCGGAGGCTGCTGACGAAGAATATCATCCCCACGAAACCTCCGGCGGCTATGTGCTGACGCCCCTTCTCCGCGCTGCTGCCACCGATCTCAATCTGACGATAGGCCTGGCCCTCTTTGTTGTGCTGATGAGCCATGCCATTGGCGTGCGCAAGATGGGGTTGAAATACTTCCGTCGTTTTTTGATGCCGGTGATCACGGGCATGAAGCCGATTGACTTCTTCGTGGGCATACTCGAGTTTATCTCGGAGTTCGCCAAAATCATCAGCCTATCCTTTCGTCTTTTTGGCAATATCTTTGCCGGACAAGTCTTGCTTTTTGTCATGGCCTTCCTGGTGGCGTTCTTGCTGCCGTTGCCGTTTATGGGCCTGGAGTTATTCGTCGGGTTTATGCAGGCGTTCGTTTTCGCCATCCTTACCTTCATCTATTTCGAGCAGGCGACCCACAGCCATGCCGGAGATGAACACCACTAAGCGATTATGATGCGGGATTGAATGGCAGGCCATGCGCCTGCCAGGTTTCAATCTTCGGTATCTGACTTAATTGTACTCAACTCTCCCACCAAACTATTCCTCGGAGGAAATGTTCTATCATGATTGAGATTCTTGCTCCCGGTCTCGCCATCGGTCTTGGCGCTATTGGCCCTGGTATTGGTATTGGTCTGCTGGTCATGGGTGCTTTGCAGGCAATGGGCCGCAACCCCGAAGTTTCCGGCGAGATTCGTACCAACATGATTCTTGGTATCGTATTTGCAGAATCGATTGCTATTTACGCTCTCGTCGTTGCGCTTCTTTTGCTGTTTGTGGGCGCTCCTGGTTTGCAGTAAGACTGGCATCCGGCATTCCCACTTGCTGTACAGAGCAGCAAAAGGAGGTTCAATATGGCCCAATTGGGTATCAATGGTCCATTTCTGCTGGCGCAGATAATTAACTTTGTTCTGCTGTATTTATTGCTCAATCGTTTTGTCTTCCCCCCCTTGCGTAAAATGCTGGAAGAGCGCAAACAGCGTATTGTCGAGGGCCTGACAGCCGCCGATGTGGCGCGACAAGAGGCCGAAGAAGAACGCTCGCGGTTGATGGCGAAGCTGGAAGAAGAACGGGCCGAAGCGCAACGTCGCATCGCCCGGGCCTCTTCGCAGGCCGAGCGCGTCAAAATCGACATTCTCACAGAAGCACGTCGCGAGGCCGAAGAAATCCGCGTGCGTGCCCGTGCCGAGGCCGAGGCCGAAAAACAGCGCCTGCTGGGCGAAGCGCAGAAGCAGATCGCCGAGCTGGCTTTACTGGCTACCGAGCGCGTCGTACGTCATGGCCTGGACGAGTCGTTACAAAAGCAATTGATTGACGATTTTCTCACTGAAACGAGCTTGAATTGATATGGAAAGGACGCCCGAAGCGTACACAAAAGCGATTTTGGCTGCCATACTCGAGCCATGGATCGATGGTCTGGCGCAGGTAGCCCGCCTGTATCAAACAGACGCCAAGCTAAGTGCCCAACTGGACGATGGCTCTGTGGAACCAGCGGCCAAAATGGCTTTGTTGGCACGCGTCTTGCCCGAAAACACCCCACCTGAATTGCACAACTTCCTGAACGTGCTGTTGACACAAAATGATTTTGGGCTGGTCGACGATGTTCTGGTTTCCCTGTCTCGCGTAGTGACTTCAGAAGCTGGCGGGCCTCAACGGGCAATTATCACCAGCGCTGTGGTGCTCAGTGAAACTGATCAGGTGCGCATTCGCACCCACCTCATCGAGCGGTTCGGCGCCAATCTCGAATTTTCATTCCAGGTGGACCCGGAACTTCTGGGTGGCCTGGTGGTGCGGGTTGGCGATAAATTGATTGATGACAGTGTGCGCGGCCGCATCGTTGCTTTGCGCAACTCTTTGGGCGTGCATACAGCCTAGCATTTGCTAATCCCTTTAAGCCTTTTTAGGCAATCTCAGATAGGTTGAGGAGTCACCTATGGCAGTCGGTCTTGACGAGTTCACCCGGCAAATCAAAGAACAAATTCAACATTTCGAAGCACCCACGCGCATGGTGGATGTGGGGGCCGTCATCGAAGTGGGCGATGGTATTGCCCGCATCAGCGGCTTGCAAAACGTCATGTCCAGCGAGTTGGTGGAATTTCCTGATGGTACGTTAGGCATCGCCCTGAATCTGGATGAAGACAGCGTGGGCGTGATCATCATGGGCGAATACAGTGGCATTCAGGAAGGCGATCTGGTGCGGAGCACCGGGCGCATTGCATCGGTGCCTGTTGGCGAAGCCCTGATCGGCCGCGTCGTGAACGCGGTTGGCCAGCCCATCGATGGTAAGGGCCCCATCGAGACCGATAAATTGCGCAACGTGGAACGTATTGCTCCCAACGTAGTGGTGCGCAAGAGCGTGGATACCCCCATGCAAACGGGCATCAAAGCGGTCGATTCCATGATTCCCATCGGTCGCGGTCAGCGCGAGCTGATCATCGGTGACCGGCAAACGGGTAAAACGGCTTTGGCCATTGACACGATCATCAACCAGAAAGGCCAGGACCTGATCTGTATCTATGTGGCAATCGGCCAGAAGCGCGCCAGCGTGGCCCAGGTAGTGGCGATATTGGAAAAACATGGCGCCATGGATCATACTATTGTCGTGGCCGCCACGGCCTCGGAACCGGCTGCTTTGCAGTATCTGGCACCGTATGCCGGCTGCTCCATCGGCGAAGAATTCATGGAACAGGGCAAAGACGCGCTGATCGTCTACGACGATTTGAGCAAGCACGCCTGGGCTTATCGGCAGGTATCGCTGTTGTTGCGCCGCCCCCCCGGCCGCGAGGCTTATCCCGGCGACGTCTTTTATCTGCATAGCCGTTTGCTCGAACGTGCTGCCAAATTAGACGATGCCCATGGCGGCGGTTCGCTGACAGCACTGCCTATCATCGAAACCCAGGCCGGCGATGTTTCGGCGTATATCCCCACGAATGTGATCTCGATTACCGACGGCCAGATTTATCTGGAATCCGATCTGTTTTATGCCGGCATTCGTCCGGCCCTCAACGTCGGTCTGTCGGTGTCGCGCGTGGGGTCATCGGCGCAGACCAAAGCCATGAAGAAAGTGGCCGGTCGCATGAAGGGCGAATTGGCGCAGGGACGCGAGCTGGCTGCATTTGCCCAGTTTGGCTCCGACCTGGATAAGGCTACTCAGCGCCAGCTCGACCGCTTCCAGCGCCTCACCCAATTGCTGAAACAACCGCAGTATCAGCCGGTGCCCATGGCCGAGCAGGTGATGGTCATTTATGCCGGTACCAACGGCTATTTAGATGATGTCGAGGTCGATCGTATTCCTGATTGGGAACAGAAATTCTACCAGTTCATGACGACCTATTATCCCGAAGTTGGAGCCACCATCGAGCGGGAAAAGAAGCTTTCGGATCAGACCGAAGACAGCCTGAAACTGGCCCTGACGGAATTCAACAAGCAGTTCATCTAAGCGTACTGAACGCCTTGTGCATTTACTACCGACCATTGCGAGGAGTTTGATTTGGCTAACGATCGCGAGATTAAACGGCGTATACGCAGCGTCACCAATATAGCCCAGGTCACACGTGCCATGGAGGCCGTATCGGCATCGAAGATGCGGCGGGCGCAGGCTCAGGTGCTGGCGACGCGGCCTTATGCCGCCAAAGCGCAAGAAGTGCTATCCTTTTTGTCCCGCGTGCGCAGCTCTTTGGCCACGGACCAACCCTTGTTGCAGCAGCGGGAGATCCGGCGCGTGACCATGCTCATGATCTCGGCGGATCGCGGTCTGGCCGGGGGCTTGAACAGCAACCTGATCCGGCATGCCGTGAAGTCGATCCGCACCTGGGAACAGGAAGGCAAGGAAGTCGAACTGGTGACGGTGGGACGCAAGGGGCGCGATTGGATGCGCCGCTATGGTCCGCCGGTTCGGGCTGAATTTATTGGCATTGGTGATCGCCCCGGCAGCACGTATATTGGCAAAGGCGGCGAGCAATTGACCAGCTATTCGGCTTTAGTGGGCCCCATCGCCCGCGTCGTCACCGAGGATTTCAGCTCCGGACGCGTGGACGCAGTCTATCTGGCGTATACCCAATTCCACAATACGATTTCTCAGGAACCGGTGGTGGAACAGTTGCTGCCCATTGTGCCTCTGGAAGATCCGCCGATGGCGATGGCGCCTGATTATATCTTTGAACCGGATGCCTCCACGGTTTTGAATCAGGTCCTGTATAGTTTTACCGAGATTCAGATGTTGCAGGCGCTGTACGAAGCAATCGCCAGCGAGCATTCGGCGCGGATGGTGGCCATGCGCAACGCCACCGAGGCCGCTGAAGAATTGATCGATGATTTAACACTTACCTACAATAAGGCCCGTCAGTCTGCAATTACGATGGCCTTGCTGGATATCGCCGGTGCTGCTAATGCAGTGCAGGCATAATTCACCCTTGTGCGTGAAACGCAGGGTAGAACGGATCGCTACGGCGCCACCGGCAACGATTCCGATACCTGGTTTTCTGCAAACCCTTGGAGGTTGAACTGAATGAGCACCAACCAAACGAAAGAAAAGACCTTTGGACACATTATTCGGGTCGTGGGTCCTGTGGTGGACTTTGAATTCCCCGATGGCAAATTACCCAATATTTTTGACGCGGTGGATATTCCCCTCGATAACGGCGACAATCTGGTTTGCGAAGTCCAGCAATTGCTAGGCAACGATCAGGTACGCGCCGTAGCCATGTCGACGACCGAAGGCCTGCGCCGGGGCATGAAAGCCCGTGCCACCGGCAGCCCCATCAGCGTGCCCGTCGGCCCCAGCACCCTGGGCCGCATTTTCGATGTCACCGGCCAGGTGATCGATAATCTGGGCCCGGTCGAAGCCGAGGCTATCTATTCCATCCACCGGCCCGCCCCGCCTTTTGACGAACAATCCCCCCAGACCGAGGTGTTCGAGACCGGCCTCAAGGTGGTTGACCTGATCGCCCCCTTTACCAAGGGTGGTAAAACAGGCGTGTTCGGTGGCGCCGGTGTCGGCAAAACCGTTATTATCCAGGAACTCATTCGCAACGTGGCTGAAGAGCACAGCGGCTATTCGGTATTTGCCGGCGTGGGTGAACGCAGCCGTGAGGGCAACGACCTCTGGAACGAAATGAAGGAATCGGGCGTGTTGCCACAGACAGTCATGGTCTTTGGACAGATGAACGAGCCCCCGGGCGCCCGTTTGCGGGTGGGCCTGACGGCCGTGACCATGGCCGAATACTTCCGTGACGAAGGCCGCGACGTCCTGCTTTTTATCGATAACATCTTCCGCTTTGTGCAGGCAGGCTCCGAAGTATCGGCTTTGTTAGGGCGCCTGCCCAGTGCTGTGGGGTATCAGCCCAATCTCGGCACCGATATGGGTGAGCTACAGGAGCGCATCACTTCGACCAAACGTGGTTCGATCACTTCGATGCAGGCCATCTACGTGCCCGCCGACGACTACACCGATCCGGCTCCGGCCACCACATTTGCGCATCTCGACGCCACCATTTCCCTGGAACGTGCTCTGGCCGAGCAGGCTCTGTACCCCGCCGTCGATCCTTTGGCCTCCACCAGCCGTATTCTGGACCCCAACATCGTGGGTGAAGATCATTACAATGTTGCCCGTGGCGTGCAGCAAACCCTGCAGCGCTACAAAGACCTCCAGGATATCATCGCCATTTTGGGTGTGGAGGAATTGAGCGAAGACGACCGCCTCACGGTCGCCCGAGCCCGCAAAATCCAGCGTTTCCTCACCCAACCGATGTATGTGGCCGAAACCTTTACGGGGCATCCCGGCCGCTACGTGAAAGTCGAAGACACCATTAGCGGTTTCAAGGAAATCCTGGAAGGCAAACACGACGATTTACCCGAGGCTGCTTTCTACATGATAGGCACCATCGAAGAGGCTGTCGAAAAAGCTGCCCACATGCGCGCAGAAGCCTGAGCGTTCAGGTCTAAAACACCATGTCCATGATTCGTTTTGAATTTGTAGCCCAGGACCATGTTGTCTACGATGGCGATGTCAAAATGGTCGTCATCCCCGGCGCCGATGGCGTATTTGGGGTGCTGTCCAAACATGCGCCGCTGATGGCAGTCGTCGTGCCAGGAGAGGTCATGGTACGCAAAGAGGGCGGGGACGAGCTGTATTTTGCCGTGGGCGGCGGTTTTGTGGAAGTACGGCCCGATAAGGTCGTACTGATAGCGAGATCGGGTGAATCCGCCGCAGAGATCGATATCGTCCGCGCCGAGGCCGCCTTGCGCCGGGCCGAAGCATATCTTGCCAGCCCCGAACGTGATCGCGATCAATCGCGGCGGGTGGCCATGGAAGCTGCTATCCGCCGATCTCGCGTGCGCCTCACCATTGCCCAGCGTCGGCACGGCAAGCGCACAAGCAGCCGTCCTGCTTATCAGCCCACTCAGCAGCAGGAAGAAGAATAAGCCCTCCGAGTCGAGGCCTGTCTCAGGAGAGAAAAGACCGGGCGTTATGCAAGCGCCCGGTTTCTTGCGTCTATGACCGGCTCGGGTTTTCAAATAATGACGTTTGTAGACTATAATCCAGGCATTGTTACTCTTTGGTAAAAAAGGAATCCAGCATGTTTGAAAAACAAATTGGTATCGATCTCGGCACCGTGAATATCCTGGTTTATGTCCGGGGTAAAGGGGTTGTTTTACAGGAACCCAGTGTGGTGGCGATTTCTGTGCGGGATAATCGTATCGTGGCTGTGGGCAGTGAGGCCTCCGAAATGCTCGGTCGTGTTCCCGAAAGCATCGAAGTTTCCCGACCTGTGCGCGATGGCGTGATCGCCGATTATGTGGTGACAGAAGCCATGTTGCGGCACTTCATCCGCAAAGTGATCGGCCGCAATCCCCTGTTTCGGCCCCAGATCATGATGAGTACCCCCAAAGGTGTGACCAGTGTCGAACGTCGGGCCGTGTATGACGCCGCTATACAGGCTGGCGCCAAAGAAGCTTTTCTCATTCCCGAACCCCTGGCGGCTGCATATGGCGCCGGTCTTCCCATCCATACCCCCACCGGCAATATGGTGGTGGATATTGGCGGCGGCACCAGTGAGGCCGCGGTGATTTCGATGAACGATATTGTGGTGTGGAGCAGTGTACGCGTGGGTGGCAATCGCATCGATCGCGCCATCATGACTTATATCCGCCGCAAATATAATCTGATTATCGGCGAACAAACCGCCGAAGAACTGAAGATCAACATCGGCTCAGCCCTGCCCCTGGAGGAAGAACTTACGATGGACGTACGCGGCATCGATCAGGTGGCGGGCCTGCCCAAGACGATTACGGTAACATCAGAAGAGGTCACCGAAGCTATTTCGGATTCGTTGAACGCGATTGTGGGTGCGGCCAAGCAAACCCTGGAAAAGACACCGCCGGAATTGGCGTCGGATATCATCGACCGCGGCATGGCCCTGACCGGTGGTGGGGCGCAGCTTCGCAGTATCGATCAATTACTCACGCGTGAGACCGGAGTTCCCTCCTATGTGGCGGAGAATCCCGTTGCCTGTGTAGCGATTGGCGCCGGCCGGGCGCTGGAAAATATCGCAGTCATGCGCCGTTTTCTGCCGCCGGTGTGATGGGGATTATCTGCGGCGCTCCCAGCCCGATCACGGCTGGGGCGGGTTGAGCCCTATCGACGAAGTATTCTCCATGAGCTTTCGCATACCACATAACGACGAAAGTCTCGCACAAAGCATGTCCTGAGCGCAGCCAAAGGATCGCCAAGGTTTTTTGCCTCTTTGCGGCTTGGCGAGAGATTTATGGACGAAGCAGACACCATGAGCGGCTGCACGCCGATAAGGATGAAAATCTCTCGTAAAGGCCGCTTAGTTTCGCCCGGCCTTTTCCCCTTTGCGTCCTTTGCGCCCTTGCGAGAGATCTGTTTTCGAAGCAGGCGCCCCTGTTTAGCTATCGTCGATGATCCGCAACGCCAGCGCCAGGGCCGCTGTCCACGGAACGCACTTAAAAGCCCCCGCCATCAGAGCCTGTTCTACCTCGGCGTGGCGCATCAGCAACAGCTCCTGCTCTTCGAGATCATCGGCATCGGCAGGTATGATGTAGCGGGCGTTCTGCGCCAAAAACAGATGGGCCGTGGCGACACCGCGGTTGCCATCGACGGCAAAATTCCCCAGATGCTGCCAGTCCGGCGCCTCATAGCCGGTCTCTTCGCGTAGCTCACGCCGGGCTGCGGCCAGGGGATCTTCCCCGGGCTCGATATAGCCCCCTACCGGCGCCAGGGTGATCCCGCCCTCTACCCCGTATTTACTCTGGCGGAAACACAGAAACAATCCTTCAGTGGTGACAGCAACGACATTGATGTAGTCGGGCGTGATAATCCAGGGCCAATCGGAGATTTGTTGGCCATCGGGCAATTGCACCGTATGGCTCTCCACGCTCAGAAAGCGGCTGTGGTTGAGGATGGTGCGACGGCTAAGGGTTTTCCACGGTTGCATGAGTTGGCTGCAGGGGTTGAGAGAGGGGGAGGGAGAAGTAGAAGGTGGAGCCAGTGCCGGGGGTGCTTTGCAGCCACACGTCGCCGCCATGGGCCTTGATGATGGCCCGCACCAGATACAGTCCCAGGCCGACCCCTTGTGTGCTGCGGCGTAAGCTGGAATCGACACGATAAAAGCGTTCGAACACTGAGCCCTGTTCTTCGTCCGGAATCCCCACGCCCTGATCGTGCACGGCGACGATGACCTGATCCGCTTCAACAGTGGCACTGACCAAAATCTCGCCGCCGTCGGGCGCATATTTGATGGCGTTGCTGAGAAGATTATCGAATACCTGGCGGATGCGGCGGGCATCGGCGCGTACCGGGGGTAAATCGGGGGGGATATCGAGCCGAAATGTGTGCTGGTCGGTCTGCGTCTGAAAGCGTTCAATCACTGTGCTCGCCAGATGTCGCAGGGAGATATCGTCCAGCTCCAGCTTGAGGGCGCCGGCTTGCAAGCGCGAGGCATCGAGCAGGTTGTTGATGAGGTGGTTGAGGCGGTCGCTCTCTTCCTCGATGACCTGTCCGATTTCCGCCACCATGTCTGCATTCCACTCAGCGTCTTTACGCGTGAGCATGCTGGCGTAGCCTTTGATCAGACTCACGGGCGTTTTGAGCTCGTGTGATATCACAGAGATGAAAGTGGATTTGAGCTCTTCGGCTTCGCGATAGCGGGTGATATCGGTGACCGTGACGATGATGTTGATGAGGCTGCCGTACCGATCAAAAAGAGGCGAATAGGTGACGCCCACGGTCAGGCGTTTGTGCCCCGGTCGCACGATATCGCCTTCGCCATACCAGATGCTGGTGGGCGGCGGCGCCTGTTCGTTCAGACAAAGATGATCACCGCTGACGTTACTGAGGTCCAACACCTGGCGGCAGGGTTTGCTGTAGGCTTCGACCGGGGATATGCCGGTGATGCGGGCGAGGGCGCGGTTGATCACAATCACGCGCAGGCTGGGGTCCAGGATCATGACGCCGTTGGGACTGTTTGCGATGATGGCTTCGACGCGGGCCTTTTCTTCGCGCAATTGCTCCATTTGTCGGGCATTGCGCACGGCGATGGCGGCCTGATCCGCAAAATCGCGTAGCAACGAGCGATCGCCGGTCGTAAAGGCCACCGAACCGGAGCGGAACAGGAAAATGGCACCTACGACTTCGTCATCTGCCAACACCAACGGCAAGGCGATCACTTGCTCCAGGGGTAAATGCGCGGTTTCGGCCACCATTTTGAGCTGGCGACGCAATTCCGCCTCGCTCCAGAATTCGCGGGCCGGGCTCTTTTGGGCCAGGTAGGGCGCCAGGACATGGAAGACGGCGGAGGGGAGAACGTAGCCGGTGGTAAGACGCAGGGTCTGCTGTGATGTGGTCAGCGCCACGTAGCCCACCTCGGCCCGCACCATTTCGGCGGCATAACCGAGGATCGTGCGCAACAACGAAGGCAAATCCAGCCGCGATGTCAGGGCACGACTGATTTCTAACAGCGCTTCCAGTTGTCTTTGGCGATAATTGGAATACAGGGAAAGCGACATAGGTGTAAACGGGCAGGAATGGCCTGTGGCTTCATTGTAGCCTGAGCCCTGAGCCCGCGCAAGCTGGGGGTGTGTCAGGGTGCGTCTCAGGATTTTGGCGAGGGAATCGTCATCCACCAAGTGAGGAGGTATTTGCCAGCATGGGGGCCAACATCGTTGCTTCGCCATGCCGGGCGAGCAATTCCCCGGCACCAACCATGGTCAATTTGTAGGGGCGAACAATTTCCTGGCGACAAGGTGGCGTCAAAAAGCAGGTACATCGCAAAAGCATCTTTGCCACAGCGCAATCTGGCCGAAATTGCTCGCCCGCTCTTGGCGCACGAAAAGCCCGGCTCCAAGAGGCGCGTCCGCGGCTTTGGCATTTGCGGCATAAAATCATACAATGGGCAACTGTGAACGATTTCTTTTTCCTTTTGCGGCCGTTTCCCCCAGCAATGCGCCAACGCAGCCTGTCTCTGGGCATCGCTTTGCTGCTGCTGGGGCTGGTTGGCTGCCTGGGCTCCGATCCTGCACCCGTCCCCACGGTGGCCCCCACGTGGACGCCTACGCCCCGGCCGCTTGTCGTCGTCGCACCAGGCACCACAGCGGCCCCGACACCCAGGTTGGCAGCGCTGATACCAACTGTTCGTCCTCCCATTCTCTCCACCCCCACACCCATCCCCTCTCCGTATCCAACGGCGACAGCCACGGCCACACTTGTCCCTTTGCAGCTCGCGGTCACACCCCGAGCGCAGATGACAGATGGGCGCATCGATAGGATGGCGCCGGTATCCTTGCCTACGGTGGCGCCCCTGGCGGTGGGCGCCGGGGCGCCTCCCATACGCCTGACCATCCCCGCATTGGGCCTCGACGTGCCGGTCGAGCCCATGGGGTGGCGGGTGGTGCAGGATGCCGCGGGCTCGCATAGCGAGTGGGATGTAGTTGACAATGCTGCCGGGCACCACGTTAACTCAGCTTATCCGGGAGAAGCAGGCAACGTGGTGATGTCGGGGCACAATAATATCGGCGGCAGCGTGTTCAAAACAGTGTGCGTGATCGGGGAGCCGGGGGTCGATTTCGGCCTCGGCGATGCCATGATCGTCACGGATCAATGGGGGCGGCGCTTTACTTATGCTGTGAACGGTTGGTGGCGACTGGAAGAGAGGAATGCTTCCATTGCCCGGCAGGAGGCCAACGCCGCCTATATGCAGCCCACCGACTATGCCCGCCTGACCCTGGTTACGTGTTGGCCGTCGTGGTCAAACACCCACCGCGTGATTGTCACGGGCTTACTGACGGCTGTCGAGGATTCTGGCGAAGGGCAGTAAACCGGTAGATCATGAAATGATTCCCGACCTATCACCTACTCACCGATACCAGATTCCCCCTCTTTCTTTTCCCATCCTCTTCCTCTCTGCGTTAAACCCTTCTCTCTTTCCTGCAACTCAATCATGCAACTCGAACATCGTACTATTCTGATCACCGGCGCTTCCCGCGGCATCGGCGCCGCCACCGCCCGCGCCTTTGCTACTTTTCCCATCAATCTGGCCTTGTTGGCCCGCGATGACGCCCGTTTGCAGCAATTGGCTGCCGAATTGGGCGCTCGTCCTGGCGTACAGGTGCTGCCCCTGGTGGCTGATGTCACCCAGGTGCAGGCCGTGCAGGCGGCAGTGGCGCAGGCTGTGGCGACCTTCGGCCACATCGATATCCTTGTCAATAATGCCGGTGTGGGCATGCGTAGTCCCATCGCAGAGATCGACATGGTCGCAGCCCGTCAGTTGTTCGAGGTGAATTTTTGGGGGGCGATGCAATGTATTCAGGCGGTGTTACCGACGATGCGAGCGCAGCAAGATGGGCTGATCATCAATGTGTCATCCATTATTGGCCGCCGGGCGATGCCGGCAGCCAGTATTTATTGTGCGTCTAAATTTGCCCTCAATGCCCTCTCCGAGGCGATGCGGTTGGAGCTGCTGCCCGATCATATTCGTCTGGTGAGTTTTTATCCGGGGGTGACGGCGACGGATTTCAGTAAGAACGAGCTCACGGGCGATGCTACCCCACACCATCATAATCGTATGCGACGGACACCGGCGGAGCGAGTGGGTCAGGCCATTGTGCGGGCGGCGCAGCGTGAACCCCGTGATGCCTATGCCACTTGGTTTGATCGCATGATGGTGTGGGGAGCGCTGGCGGCGCCGTGGTTTGTAGATTGGGTTTTGGCGCGTTTTTACAAGTCGGCGAGTTCCCCTGCCGAGGGCAATTGAGCGGGGCCAGGGGCGCCCCCCAAGTCCCTGGGTGCGTTTGGTGGCGTGTGTTGGTCGCATCATGGATGCGGCCAACACACGAAAAAAGGAAGCGCTCGGCGCATCCGTGATGCGCCGCAGCGCCACCGCCGACCTTACCCCAAGTCCCTGGCCAGTTTGGATAAAACGAACGTACGTGCTATCATATCCTGTACGCCTGAGGCGTTATTTCCACCGGAGTCCGAAACTAATCCCCCATGAGCAGTAGTTTGTATTTGATGGGCTGGAACGAAATATTGGCCCGAATTTTCGATGGTTTTGCATCCCAACGACATGCTTCCCCCCCCTGGCTGATCAATCCCGCTACCCGACGAAAACTCAAACTGGATACTCTGTATCACGAAGTGGGCATCGCTGTGCGGTTTGTGGGCCTGCAGGGCAAAGGCCAGCGGCGCAAAAGCGACCGGGAAGAGTTGGAAGAAGCTTCGCGCGACGAAGTACGGCGGGAAATGTGCCGCCTGAACGGCGTGCAACTGATTTTGTTACAGCCATTTGATCCATTTCCGGCTGAACAACTCAAAACAATTGAAAAGGCGCTGGCCGCGGCTTCGCGCAGTATTGCCCACCGAGGCCGTTTTCGGGGCAAGGCAGCGCTGATGGAGCAGTTAGCCGCGGCGCGCAAGCGCATGGCGCCCCTGCGTAAACAGTTAAAGCAATTGGATGATCTGGCAGCGTTTGCCGAATCGTGGCGCGATCGCGAGCTACGTCAGATCGCACAGGTACAGGCGCCCCGGCCGAAACCCGCGTCCCCGCGGCGGCGGGTGCGCTATCGCGTGGGGCAGACAGTGGAACATGAGCGCTTCGGTGCCGGCGTGGTGACGGATGTGCAGAAAGATGCCAACGACCCCACGATCACCATTTGTTTTGTCACAGCCGGCGAGCGCCGCTTCATGGCTTCGTTGGTCAGCGATAAGCTGAAGGTGAAGCGCCGTTAGCGACTCCCGTCTTCCTCCTGCTGCCACTCAAATGTGATCCCGTTGGGGGTATCGGGTTCGGCCAGCGACTGGTACAAGACCAGGAGTAGGATCATCAGGGCTATGAAAGCAATGACCTGACTCTGCCGGTAGCCGTCGCCGATCAGCGCCGGTTGATCGCGATAGGCATCGACAAAGAGCCGCACGGCAGCATAGCCGGCCGCGGCCCACAAACCCAATTGGCCAGGACGCAGGGTCTGCTGGCGCCACCATAAGAGGGCAATGAGCAATAACGTTCCCAGCATTTCGTAGTACTGCACCGGATGTCGGGCCATGCTCCATTGTTCGATAGCCCAAGGCTGTGTGCTGGCGATACCAAAATGTCTGCCGTTGAGGCCATCGGCCAAAGCCAGCGTCGCCAGCGTGAGCAATGCTCCATAAGCCAGGGCATCCCCTAATTCGGCGACGGGCAGATGGTATCGCCGTTGGTAAAAGAGGATGACGATGGCGACCGCAGCCACGGCAAACACGGGCTGAAATGCCGCCAGATTGGGAGAGAGGATGCTGATGGGATCGGAACGATAAGCGGGGAAGAAAAGAAGTATGTGGCCGATGCGACCCACAACCGCCGCCGCGATCGCGGCATAAAAGCCGAGATTGTATAGATGATCGGGATTGATGCCGCGGCGGGCAGCGATTTGCGCCGCCAGCCATAGGCCCAGGTAAAATCCCAGCAGGGCCAACAAGGGGTAGGTGGGGAGGGCGACTGGGCCCAGATGAAGTGTGGAAATCATGATTGCCTTCAGGGATAGATGGAGCGCAGACGTTCTTTCAGCAGAGCAGCGTTCATTTGGCCGATCACGACTTCCCGGATAATGCCGTCGCGGTCGATGAAGAAGGTGGTGGGTAGCGAGTTGATGTGATAGAGCTGCGAAACCTGGAGTTGTTGATCGAGCACGACCGGGAATGTGAGCTGGAGCTGGGCCAGGAAGTCGTTCACGATGGAGACCGGCTCTCCCTGGTTGACCCCCAAAACAACCAACCCGTTCTTCCCGAATTGCTGATATGCCTGCTGTAATTCGGGCATCTCGGCCCGGCAGGGGCCGCACCAACTGGCCCAGAAGTTCAGCACCACAGCCTGTCCTTTCAATCCCGAAAGGTGTACTTCGTTGCCAGCGGGGTTGAGCAAGGTGAAGTCGGGGGCGGGGTTGCCGGCGCGGGGGATGGCGGGACGAGCACTGGCAGTGATGTCGGTGGGGAGGCGGTGTTGCCATATCCACCAGCCGCCAAGGAGGAATGTCAGGATCAGAATGAGAGAAAAACGACGTTTTGTTGTCATGGGTTGTGGAATGTGGGGTGAGTTGTTTGGTGGGGTTTGGGGTTAGAGGCTGTGGGAGGGGCGATTATTACCTGCCTGACGCCCAAATGCAGACAGGGGGCGTCCTCAAAACACACAAGCATGCTCAGGCAATGTGCAGGCTCGTGCTTTGGCGTGATCCTCACCCGCAGGGCCGTTCTGTTTTGCAGGCAGCGATCCTCTCCCCGCCAGCATAGAGCGCCAGACACCTGATCTATGATTCCGATTCCTCATGGCGCGCCATAAGCGCAGTGCCCAGGATTTTTTGTTCGTAAGCGTCGATGAGGCCGAAGAGCACCTCATTGAGATAGTCGTCGATGTCCTGACGCAGGCGCATGTCTTCGCTATCGAAGTTGGTCTTATCTTCATCCCCAGCCGTGAGGGCCTGCACCAGATTATGGCGAAAGTATTGAAAGGCGCGTACGGTATCGAGCAGAGAGATGTTGTAGCGCAGGGAGCCTTCGGCATAGGCGGTGCCCAGTTGCCATCCCTTTTGGAACAGTTCGGGCCGACGCTGGGGGCGGGTGACGTATTGCACGGTGTATTCGAATAGATTTCGGCCCAATGTTCGCTGTCGTTCCCGCCCAGCGTCATCAAAGGCGCTGAACCAGGCATCTTGTGAGGGGGGGCTACGGCGTAACTCGGCCCGTGTCTGCACCAAAGCACTTTCTATCATCGACTCGTCGCTGGGCAGGGCTTGCAAAGCGGTGCCGGTGCTGGCGTTGAGCAAGAAGGTATGCAGGTCATCTGCATCAAAGCGCCGATGGCCGCCGGGGGTACGATAAGAGGGCACCTGGCCGGTATCGGCCCAGTGCCGGAGGGTGGCGGGGTGGACGCCTAGCAGTTTGGCAGCAGCGGATAACGTGACCCAGCGCCGAGGCTTGTCTTTCATGGTGGGCAAAGAATCGAAGGGAATCAGAGTACGATAGTTGAATTTAGTTTATCATTACTTGTGGCGTTCGCCAACTGATTGCAGGGCAGGAGTGGCGACGCACCCCTTAACGCCGACACACTTGGCAACCATGAGCCTTCAGTGTATGATCACCTGCATCCTTCTGCCTGTCGGAGCTTGCCATGTCATCGCCACAAGATCGAAGAATGTTTGGAGGCACCCGTGCTACGAGATGATTTAGTTGCATATCTGGATGAAGTCCTGCATATCCACACCATCCATGACTATGGCCCCCAGGGGCTACAGGTCGCCGGTCGAACGCAGGTCGGGCTCCTGGCCGTGGGGGTCGATGCCGCCCTGGCCACCATCGATGGCGCCCTGACAGCGGGCGCCGACATGTTGCTCGTACATCATGGTGTGCTTTGGGGCGAGGCGCAACGGCTGGTGGGGGCCTACGGGCGCAAGTTGCGGCGCCTGATTACCACCGATCTTAATTTATATGCCGCGCATCTGGCGCTGGATGCGCATCCCCAATGGGGTAATAATGCCGAACTGTGCCGGCTGCTGGGCCTCGAGATTCAGGCCGGGTATCACGCTTTTCAGGGAGTAGATGTGGGGGTGATTGCGGCGCCCACCACAGAACTGACGTTTGTGGAACTTGCACAACGCTTTCATACGGCGGTGGCTGCTCCGATACAGGTGGACGCATATGGCCCGCCGCGGGTGCGCCGCCTGGCGGTTTGTTCGGGCGATGCCGCCCGTAGTTTGGTGGAGGCGCAGGCCTTGGGCTGCGATACCCTGGTGACAGGGGAGCGCGATTATACGATGGCACATGCCGGCCGCGAGATGGGCATGAATGTGCTGTATGGCGGTCATTACGCTACAGAAACGTTGGGCGTGAAGGCTTTGGCCCGGCATCTGGCGGTGCAATTTGACCTGCCATGGGTTTTTATCGATGTTCCTGTAGATCAATAAGGCTTGTTTTCCCCAGCTTATCCCCTATTAGCTCCCCTGGTTTCCCCCCTTTTTCCACAGCTTTTCCCCAAGGCTTTCCCCGGATAAATCGATGCAATTTGATGCTGTATTGAATGCCAATACCCTTTTTGAGATCAAACAAAGTGCCCGGACAGCGGAAGCGTTGGGCTTCGATGCTTTGTGGGCACCGGAAACGGTGCATGATCCCTTTGTGCAACTGGCACTGGCGGCCGACGCGACTTCGACCCTACAGGTGG
The DNA here is from genome assembly GCA_013152585.1 of Chloroflexota bacterium. Taxonomy (GTDB): domain Bacteria; phylum Chloroflexota; class Anaerolineae; order J102; family J102; genus JAADGC01. The sequence goes on along the minus strand of JAADGC010000156.1, from coordinate 8,306 downwards.
GTACTGCCATTGCCGTGGCTTTTGCCCGCAGCCCCATGCAAACAGCCTACATCTCCTGGGATCTGGCAGGCTACAGTGAAGGCCGCTTTATTTTAGGGTTGGGTACGCAGATCAAGCCTCATATCGAGCGGCGCTTTGCTATGCCCTGGGGCCAGCCTACAGCTCGTTTGCGTGAATATGTGCAGGCATTACGTCACATCTGGCAGGCATGGCAGCAGGGGACCAAGTTGAATTTTCGGGGTGCGTTTTATAAGTTTACGTTGATGCCCCCGTTCTTTAATCCCGGCCCCCTTCCTCACCCACACATTCCCCTTTATCTGGCCGGCGTCAACCGGCATTTGTGCGAACTGGCCGGCGAGTTGGCCGATGGCTTCCATGTGCACCCCTTCCATACCCCCGATTATCTGCGCCACCATATCCGCCCCTGGATTGCGGCCGGAGCCGCTCGGGCGGGGCGTAGCCCCGAGAAAGTGGCGCTGAGCACCACCGTTTTTGCTATCGTCGGCGACACGGAGGCCGAAAGGCAGGCACAGTGGGAGGCCGTACGACAGCAGATCAGTTTTTATGCGGCAACACCCTCCTATCAGCCGGTGTTGCAGGAGCATGGCTGGGGCGATGTGGGCCCGGTTTTGGGTCGTCTGGCGGTGCGCCAGCGTTGGTCCGAAATGCCGGCGCTCATCAGTCCGGAGATGGTGGCTGTCTTTGCTGTCAGTGGCACCTGGGATGAAATTGGCGCTCGGGTTTATGAACGTTATCAGGGCTTGCTGGACCGAATCACATTGTATCTTCCCTTTGTCGCTGGTGAACGAGATGATGCCTGGGCTCGAGCCCTGAAAGGATTTCGGGCGGTCGTGAAAGATTAATCGCCAGGCGGCTTTGCAGCGGCGGCGCGTAGCGCCTGCACTTTCTCCGGTAAACTGTCGGGAGGGACAGTCCATACCGCGAGTTTGACCGCTGTGCGTTCCAGGCCCTGGATGTCTACTTCGGTGAAGAAGGGGATGCAGTTAATCACTATGCCGTCTTCGTCGAGATAGCCACGGGCGATGGCGACTGCCTTGATGGATTGGTTGACAGCACTGGCGCCGATGGCCTGGACTTCGGCATATTGTTGCTCGCGAATGACACCCGCAATAGCCCCAGCTACGGCGGTGGAACGTGACCTGGCTGAAACTTTGATGATCTCCATGGGGCCTGCTCCTTGTGCAAAGAGGGTAAAATCGATGCGCCCCAACGACAGTGCATTTTTTGGGGGAAGTGGGGTGATTTGCAGCGGTTGTATGGGGGCGCCCAGAGTTCATGTGTTTACATTGTACACAACTATGTTAAGCGACGCAATAGGGCCTTCGACCCCCCTCAAAACGGCACTTTGGCGTACTTTTTCTCAAGATTACCATAAACTTGCTTCATCAAATGAATTCAACGCCGGGTTGCGGAGAGTTTTTAGCGTAAAGGCGTCGAGGCCTTTTTGTGTTGCTTGATAAAACCAAATATCAGCTATCCCCCTGCCTCACTTTCTCCCGCCAGATGTTGCCGGATAAAAGTGGCTGTTTTTTCGGCTACCACACGCCATTCACTGTCAACGGTGATGCAATGCCCGGAGTTGTGAAGGGTGATGAGTTCTTTGTCTGTGGCGCCAAGTTTTTGCAGTGTGCGTTCTGCGCTCTGGGGATGGATGACCGCATCTCCGGTACTGTGGATGATGAGTGTGGGGGTGTGGATCTGAGACAGGTGGCGCTTGACGAAGCGGCTTAGTTTCAGCAATTCGTGGGCTGAGGCCACGGGTTTTTCGTCGTAGCTCCACAGGCGATGAACGGCCTCGGGATCGGTGAGGTCGGAGTCGGTGGATTTGGGGTGAGTTTTGATGATGTATTTGAGCAGGGGGGTCAGATAGAGGCTTTTATCGCGCACCCACATAGCCGGTGAGTAAAGGATGATGCCTCGGATGTCGGGGTTGTGCAGGGCCAGGTTGAGTGTGAGGATGGATCCGAGGGAGAGCCCGCCCACGAAGACTTGATCGCAGTGTTTTTTGAGCTCATCCAGGCTGGTTTGCACGTGGCGGGCCCAGTCTTCCCATTTACTTCGTTGCATGTCGGCAGGAGTCAGCCCATGACCGGGGAGGAGTGGGGCCGAAACGGTCAGTCCCTGTTGATGGAGATAGTCGCCAATCAGCCGCATTTCCGGGGGGGAACCGGTAAAACCGTGGATCAGCAGGGCGCCGACGCGGCCGCCGGGCAGGAAGTAGGGGTCTGGTTGCAGGGGGATGCGCTCAGCCATTCGCTAAGCCTCCCAACTCGGGAATCAATTGCTGCTGGTGAGCGTAGGTGACGATGTCGTTGATGCTACGGGCGTTTAGCTTGAGAAGAAGTCGTTTTTTGTAGAATTTGAGGGTGATGGCAGGGAGGCCAAGTTGCTCGGTGATGGTGGCTTCATCGAGTCCCTGGGCCAGGGCGTTGAGCACCTGGCGTTCACGTTGACTGAGCTGGATGGGTGCCGGGGGAGCAGGTTGTGGGGGATGGTGTTGCTGTTGGAATATCTGGGGAATGAGGTTCAGCAGTTCGGCGATGGGGGATGTCTTGGCGTAGGTGGCCGTGGCTCCCGCCGCCATGATTTTTTGCATCTGGTCGGCGGTGAAGGAACTGGAGATGGCGACGATCTTGCTGTGTGGGGACTGTTGGCGCAGGGATGCAATAGCCTGGGCCCCTTTCATGTCGGGAAGCCAGTAGTCGAGTAAGACGATATCGGGGCGCAATTTGGCGCAGAGTTGCAGTCCTTGCTGGGTCGTGCTGGCCTGTCCCACAAGCTCCATAGTGGGCTGAACGGCAAAAAAGGTCTCAAGGCCCGAGCGCACAGCAGCATGATCGTCAACAAGGAGGATACGGATGATCGGAGAGGAAGTCATAAAGCTTGCTTCGTGCTATTGAGGAGCGTGGCAGCGGAAGAGGAGGGTGTCCATTGGCAGCGTACCCGGGTGCCTTGGCCGGGAGTGCTGTCAATATCGAGTTGGGCGTGGATGGCCTGGGCGCGTTCTTTCATAATGGATATGCCCAAACATTGGGGCGGGGTTTGTCGGGGATCGAATCCAATGCCATCATCCTGGATTTGTAAGGCAAAGCCAGCCCCAGAGGGGAGTGTGGAGGCTGATAGCGACAGTTGGATGGATGTGGCCCGGGCATGTTTGGCGGTGTTGTTGAGCGCTTCCTGGGCAATGCGATAGATGTGGACCTTGACTTCGGGGGGGACGACGGGGGTATGCTGAAGTTTGAGGGTGATGGGGATTTGCAAACGGCTCGAAAAGGCGGTCTGTAGTTGTTTCAAGAGGGTTCCTAGCTCGATTTCGACAAACGTTTGCGGTCTGAGTTCGAGTAACAGGGTGCGCATTTCGGCCAGGGCACTTTGATTAAGTTGACGCAATTCGGCCAGTTTGGTTGTGGCCAGGTCTGGATTTTGCACCAAAAGCTGGGGCATTACCTCGGCAATGAGGCTGGATGAGAAGAGGTTTTGAGTGATGGCGTCGTGCAGTTCTCTGGCCAGACGATTACGCTCTGTGTCAACGGCTTGTTTTTCGGCTTCGACCCGCAGCCGGTCGTTTTCGATGGCCAGGGCGGCCTGTTCGCAAAAGTTGAGGGCGAGATTGATCTCTTCGTCGGTGAAGGTGCGGGCTTCGGTAAAATACAGGGCAATACAACCATAGGGTTCGTTCTCCAGGAGGATGGGCACCACGAGGCTGGTTGTATATTCGGGTGGGGGGCCTGCCGTGTTTGTCTGTTCGGCGCCGGGCGCATTCAGGGTGCTGACAGCGACTTGTTTGAGGGTGATGGCGTTGTAAACAGCCTGGGTGTCGAGCATATGGTGTCGTTGCGAGGGAAGCCCGTGTTGCACGATCATTTTCAGGCTGTTGGTGTTTTTGTGCCAGCGAAAGGCGACGCCCATGGTGGTATCCAGCAGCCAGCATGCTTGCGAAATGATGTATTGCAAAACCTCGGTGAGCGGGCGATTCGAATTGAGAATGGTGAGAATGTAGCGGAAACCTTCAGACACCTGCTGGCCCCGCAAAAGTTGCAGTTGGTGCTTCTTCTGTTCGTCCCGTAGGCGTTGTTGTGCCCTGGTGCCCACCAGTGTGGCTGCCGTCATATCACATAAGACGCGAATGAGTGTGAGAGAGCTGGCAGGCAGGGGGGCATCGTCAGCCGCAGTCACCCAAAGAATACCCTGTAATCGTCTCTGGGCAAGGAGGGGGAAGAGTTGGGTGTTCTCGGGCGAGGGAAAGGATCGTGCGATCTGTTGGATTTGCTCTGGCGTGAAGTGGTGGGTAGCAGAGCCGTCTCCGTGGCACAGATAGGCGATAGTCGCTTCATCGATAGGAAGAGTCAGTCCTGTCCCGTTCGAAGAGGAGGGCCGGAGGGCCTGAACCATCAGTTTTTTGCGGGCAGGATCGAGTATGGCAATACCCACATGGCTGGAATCCTGGATCTGATCAAGGGCATCGAGTACCAGTTCGCATACCTGTTTGACGGTTTGGGCCTGACGCAAATTTTCAGTTGTCTGTGAGATCAGAGCCAGCATCTGGCCGGCCAACGCGGACGTCTGATCAGACGAAGGGTGTTGGGGCACCGGTAATGACATGATTTTGGAACGCAATACGTGCTGTAGCGTCAAAGACAGCCAATTTGTGCCTTGTTGTAGCCGCTAAAGCCCGTTGATTAAGAAAAGAAGTGGATAAATAGCCGGGGCAGAAGGTGATAAAGAATGGAGTACCTAAGCAATCGCGACGCCCATAGTATCAGGTGACCGACCAGGTCTGCTCCACAATTTAGCTGGCTTGATAGAGATGAATGCCATGACAAGGACTTCGTAGCGCACCCTTGTATATGTTGATGACGCAGGAAGCAATAAAAAAGCACGCAAATAGGTGCATTTACGTGCTGAGAAGAGAATATTCGCAAGTCTGTCGAGTCTATTCTGCTTTCCACCGCTGGCGGCAGGGGGAGGGGCGTGCGGAGGCGGTGGGTTTAATCGCTCCCCTGGTCCAGAAAGTCTTGCAGATCGAGGATGGCGAAGAGCCGGTTCTCGACGCTGAGGGGTATGTGGGGTGGTGGGGTACTATTCAGGTGGCGCACCAGGTAGATGGTTTTGTGGAGGGTGTCGAGCACGATGCTGCAATTCTCACAATGGGCGAGATGCGCTTCGAGTTCCTGGCAGAGCTGGGCCGAGAGTTCACCGTCGGCATAGTCATTCAACTGGGAGAGAAGATGTTGGCAGTCGGATGAGGCGGTGTGTGTGTGTAGGGTGGTCATGATTGCCCCCCGGTGCGTTCACTAAAATAGGGGGTGAGGGTTTCGCGCAATTGCAGACGAGCTCTGTGCAGGCGCACTTTGGCAGCCGATACGCTGATGTTTAGCATGGCTGCCGTTTCGGCGGTATTGTAGCCTTCGATTTCGCGCAGTGTAAAAACAGTGCGTAACGAATCGGGTAATTGGCGGATAGCTTGTTCTAGCACGTCGCGTAGCTCGCTGTTGAGGCTGAGATCAGCCGGGAAATAAGTCCAATCTTCAATCTGGCGGGGAATGTCATCACCATCGAACGTTTCCAGGGGGGCGTCAAGCGACACCTCTTTTTTGTTCTTTTGTTTACGCAGACGCATGAGGGCGGCATTGGTGGCAATGCGATGCAACCATGTGCCCAAGGCGCTGCGGCCTTCGAATTTTTGAATGTGTTGACAGGCGCTGATAAAAGTTTCCTGGAGGACTTCCTCGGCTTCATCCTGATCCCTCATCATGCGTATAGCAATAGCATACACGCGGGGGGCATACTTCTTGAGCATGCAGGCGCAGGCGTGACGGTCTCCTTTTTTTAAGCCCTGAATAAGGGATGCTTCGTCGGGATAGAGATCAAAATCGATATGCAAGTTTGACATTTGGATGCTTTGGGGGTGGCCATCGTTACAAGGGAGTAGTCAGACGCCTTCATCATACTCTCAATGATTGACCAAAGTCAATCGGCAGGAGAAATCGCGGTGCCAGTGCCAGCAGGAGATGGTGGGCCGCTTGACGCCACAGCGAGCAGATGATACCATCGCTGCATACGATTGATCCTCGTCAGCAGGATACCAGTTATGACCCAAGCACTTTATCGTCGTTACCGCCCCCAATCCTTTGCCGACATTGTGGGGCAGAGCCATGTTGCCGATACGCTGCGTAATGCTTTGCGGCAGCAGCGGATAGGTCATGCCTATTTATTTACAGGGCCGCGCGGCACCGGCAAAACCAGCACCGCACGCATCCTGGCCAAGGCGGTGAATTGCCTGGCAGCCGATGTGGACGATCGTCCCGACAATAGCTGCTCCATCTGTCAGGCAATCAACGAAAGCCGCTTGCTCGATCTGATCGAGATCGATGCCGCCTCGAATACCAGCGTGGATGACGTGCGCGAGCTACGCGATCGCGTAGCATTTGTGCCGAACGAGGCGCGATATAAGGTCTACGTGATCGACGAAGTGCACATGCTGTCGACCTCGGCCTTTAATGCCTTGCTCAAGACGTTGGAAGAACCGCCAGAGCACGTCATCTTTATCCTGGCCACGACCGAACCCCACAAAATTCCGGCCACGGTTCTTTCGCGCTGCCAGCGTTTCGATTTTCATCGCATTAGCTCGCAGGACATCATAGCCCATCTGCAGGAGATAGCCCGTCGCGAAGGGGTGCAGATCACGCCGGAGGCCGTAGCCACCATTGCTCGCAGCGCTACCGGGTCGATGCGGGACGCCCTGAGCTTGCTGGATCAAATCACATCTTATGGCCATGTGGAGATCGATGTCGATCTGGTACGAGATGTGTTGGGCATGGTCTCGGGCGAGGCCGTGAGCCAATTGGCCGATGCCCTTGCCGGTGGCGATCCGGCCACCGTGTTGATGCAGTTGCATGCTCTCATCGAGCAGGGCGTAGAGATGACTCAGCTTGTCGTGCAGCTCATCGAGCATCTGCGACTGCTGTTGTTGCTGAATGTGGGGCGAGATGCGCGTTTGGTGGATTTGCCGGCCTCTATGGTGACGAAGATGACGACCCAGGCCAGCGCGTTTCAGCCCGCCCAACTTTTACACACCATTCGCACTCTGAATGATGCTGCGCTGGCGCTAAAGACGCCATTCGCCGGTTATTTGCCTGTGGAGTTGGCCTTGCTGGATGCGGTGGGTGTGCGGGAACAGCCAGTGCTTCCGGCAGCACCCGTCACGGTACCCGCCGCCACACCTGTGGCAGCGAAAGCGCAGCCCCAGCCCCGCGCGCACACTCAATCCCCTGTAAAAGCCGGGCCCCAGCGACCACAAGCGCCGCCTGCAACCTCCTCGCCAGCGCCCGCGGGCGATGCGCATCTGCAAAAGCTGTGGGACGAAGTGGTGGCGCGGGCGGGGAAATACAGCCCCAAGACGCAGGCTGTTTTGCGGGGCGGGCGGCCGGTGGCCCTGGTGAAGGATGAGTTGGTGATTAGCTTTCAGTACAGCTTTCACCTGGAGACGACCCAATCTGAAATTGAAACTGTGTCTAAGGTGGTGGCGGAGGTGTTTGGCCGCCCATTGGTGGTGCGGCCGATGGATGAAAAAACGACGGCGCAATATGTTGCGTCGCTCCCGCCCGAAGCCCTGCCTTCTCCCCCGCCTTCCGCTCCCCCCACAGCTTCAGCGGAGCCGGTTCCCACCCCGGCGGATGATCCGTTGTTGCGTATGGCTGTCGAAGATTTGGGGGCTCAGGTTAAATCTACCGATCCCAAACAGGCGTAATCTGTTTTCCGAACTGGAGGTTGTTTATGGCTAAAAAGAGACGTTCCCCACGTAAATATCGTTCGCCCGGCACCCGAAGCAGTAGTAGCCCCGCGGCCGGCGGCGATATGCTGGCGCAGTTTCAACAAATGCAGGCGCAGATGGAGTTGGCGCAACAGTCGTTGGCGGAGGAAACCGTCGAGGTCAGTGCTGGTGGGGGAATGGTGAGCGTGGTTGCCACGGGCCAGCAGGAGATCAAGTCGATTGTCATTGATCCAGATGTGGTTGATCCTGACGATGTGGAGATGTTGCAGGATTTGGTGCTGGCGGCTGTGAATGAAGCCCTCGAACAGGCACGGGCATTGGCCGGTGAACGGATGGGAGGGCTTACGGCAGGGCTCGATCTGCCTCCCGGGCTTCTGTAAGCGGCAGGCTTATGCGAATCGTTGCGGAGCCGATTCAACGCCTCATCGATGCTTTGACGCGTCTACCAGGCGTGGGGCCCAAGAGCGCCTCCCGTTTGGCTTTTTATCTGTTGCGGGCGCCCACAGAGCAG